>DAOQMM010000066.1:0-20494 GCA_035335645.1 Rhodocyclaceae bacterium
ATGCCGCCCGAAGCCCAGCAGGCCGCCCAAAACGCCGCCCGCGCGGGCGACGTCTGCGGCGCCGGTTGTCGTGCCCGCCGCTGCAGCCGCGGCGACCGCTACGGCCGCTGCCGCAGCGATGGGTCCGCGGACGGCCGAGGCGCCGCGCCCCGATCTGCCCAGACCCGAAGTCGCCGCGCCGCGGCCCGAGCCGGTGCGTCCTGCGGTCCCGACGGCCGGGGACGCTGCGCCTCTGGCGGCGGCAGCCCCCGCCACGCGTCCGAGTCGCGGCGTGAGCCGGGCCTACGCGATGGATGGCGCGACCTTTTACCAGAACGGTCGCAAGTTCCGGGTGCAGGGACTCGATGTGAACGAGCCCGGCATGACCTCCGAACACGCCACCCAGCGCCTGCAAAGGGCCCTGGACTCCGGCAATCTGACCGTGGATGCGGTGGAAAGCGATGGCGCCGGTCACACCGTGGCGGTGGTCCGCGTGAATGGTCGCAACGTGGCCGATACGGTGCGCGCGGCGAACTGAGCTGCACCCGATGGCCGGTGGTTGGCGATCTGCCAGCCCGATAGGGCGCGTCCGCCGGTCCAGGCCTGACGCGTGACAGGGCGCCAGGTCCCGGCGGACGGGCGTGTGACAGTGCGCGCCTTGAGTGCCGCCCGCCCCCGAACCCCTGCGCGGGTGACCGCCGCCACGTGCCCTTCATGGCCGCCAAGGCGGGAAGCGGGACGCGCTGTGCCGTCACGCGCGAACCCGGTGGGTGGCCAGGTGCGGGGCGCACGTTTGCCAGGCTGACGTCCGGCACGCGACATGGCTGCGGCTGGCCGGAGGCTGACGCCCGGCCCTGCTCCCGGGCGATGTCGCGGCTGGGTTTGTGGGGCACACGACCGTCGCTGCGGACCCACGCAGGCGCCGGTCGGGCGCTCCGCAGGCCGCGGCGGGTGGGCGTCCGCGGACGCCGCCGCGCCGTACGGACCGCGAACGTGCGGGTGGCTCGGCCTTACAGGGCGACGAGGGTCTGCCGGCCCCACCAGCTTGCGCCGGGGGCCAGTTCCACGGGCTGCCGGATCGCCCCGGCCTCGACGCACAGCATGCGCCGGAAGCCGTCGGCCGGCATGTCGGGGAGCGCAGCGCACTTGTGCTCCCACGGATTCCACACCACCACGTCGGGGAAGTTTTCGGCGTGGATGCCCAGGCTCCGCTGATCCTCGCGGACCAGCAGGGTGGCGGGGGCGTTGTGGTAGATGCGGTCCACCTCGTCTTCGACGGTCACGCTGATGGCGGTCTCCCGCTTGAGGGCGTCACCGTCTGCACTGTCCCGGTACTCCAGTCCGCGCAGACCTTCGATGCGCGTGGCTTCCACTTCCCGCACCTGCAGGTAGGTGTGCAGGGCCGCGGTGAACTGGAAGGAGGCGTCGCCGGGGTTGTCCACTTCCAGTTCCAGATCCAGGCGACCACCGCCGATGCCCACGCTCAGTTCGGCGACGAAGGCATGAGGCCACAGGGCGCGGGTCGCGTCGTCGTCGGTCAGGCGCAGGGTGACCAGCACGAAGTCTGGGCCGGAACGTTGCGTCACGAGCGTCCACGGCCGGTTGCGGGCGAAGCCGTGCTTGGGCAGCGGGCCACAGGCGGCGAACTGGGGGAAGCACACGGGTACGCCACCGCGCAGGGCGGTGCGGCCGTCGAACACGGCTCGAGGGCTGAGGTACAGGCGCTCCGATCCGCCGGCCGGACGCCACGACAGGACCTGTCCGCCGAACAGGCTGACGAGGGCGACGGCGCCGTCGGGGGTCTGCAGCTTGAGGACGGGCTGGCCGTGGAGTTCGGCGCTTTCGATGGCTTCGGTCATGGCGGCGGGGCTGCGGATTCAGTCGGGCCGCGATGATAGCGCATGCACCGGGGCATGGCGGAAGCATCCCGTGAGGTGATCGTTCACCAGCCCGGCGGACTGCATGAAGGCGTAGCAGATGGTGCTGCCGACAAAGCGGAAGCCGCGTTTCTGCAGGGCTTTGCTGAGGGCGTCGGAGACGGCCGTGCGGGCCGGCACGTCCTTCAGGCTGGCCCAGGTGTTGTGGATCGGTCGGCCATCGACGAAGCGCCACAGCCAGGCGTCAAAGCTGCCGAACTCGGCCTGGAGGTCCAGGAAGGCGCGGGCATTGCCGATGGCGGCGCGGATCTTGAGGCGGTTGCGCACGATGCCGGGATCGGCGAGGAGGCGGGCCGCGTCGTCGGCGTCAAAGGCCGCCACGGTGGCCGGGTCGAAGTTCCGGAAGGCGGCGCGATAGCCTTCCCGCTTGCGCAGAATGGTGATCCACGCCAGCCCGGCCTGGGCGCCTTCGAGGATGAGGAGTTCGAAGAGCGCCCGGTCGTCGTGGAGCGGCACGCCCCATTCCCGGTCGTGGTAGGCCTGGTACAGGGGATCTTCCCCGCACCAGGCGCAGCGGACGGGCGGGGCGGCGTCCATCAGCCCTGGAGCAGCAGGATGCCGTGCTTGATGGTGTTGTCTTCCGGGTCGTTGGACAGCACGAAGCCCAGGCTCTGGACGAACTTGAGCATGCGGTCGTTGTTGGACAGGAAGATGCCGGCCATGCTGTGCAGGCCACGGTTGCGCGCGGTCTCGATGAGCACGCCCATCAGGCGGCGGGCCAGACCGCGGTGCTGCCAGTCCTCGGCCACGACGATGGCGAACTCGCAGGACTCGCCGTCCGGATTCACGGCGTAGCGCGCCACGCCGATCTCCACCTCGGCGTCGTTCTCCTCGATGGTGGCGACGAAGGCCATTTCCCGGTCGTAGTCGATCTGGGTGAGGCGGGCGACCATCGCGGGGGGCAGCTCGCGCATGGTGTTCATGAAGCGCAGGAACTTGGTCTCGGGCGACAGCTTGCGCACGAAATCCACTTCCAGCTCGGCGTCTTCGGGCTTGATCGGGCGGATGGTGATCTCGCCTTCCGGCATCGACACCTTGGTGATGAGGTGCGACGGGTAGGGGTGGATCGCCATGTGGTCGTAACGGTCGGCGGTGGGGGCGATGTTGTCCACCACGATGCGCGCATCCACGGCCACGGCGCCGTTCTCGTCCACGATCAGCGGATTGATGTCCATCTCGCGGATCCATGGCAGCTCGCAGACCATTTCGGAGATGCGCAGCAGCACGAACTCCAGGGATTCCATGTTGATGGGCGGCATGTTGCGGTATTCGCCCAGCAGCGTGGACACCCGGGTGGACTTGATCATGTCCTGGGCCAGGTAGCTGTTCAGCGGCGGCAGGGCGACGGCGCGGTCCTTCTGGATCTCCACGTGGGCGCCGCCTTCACCGAAGGTGATGACCGGACCGAACACCGGGTCGCGGAAGGCGCCGACCATCAGTTCGCGGCCGTAGGGTTTGATGACCATCGGTTCGATGGCGACGCCGTTGATGACGGCGTCCGGGCGTTTGCGCTTCACGTCGTCCAGGATTTCCTGGTAGGCAGCACGCACGGCGGCCAGACCGTTGAGGTTGAGGCGCACGCCGCCGGTATCGGCCTTGTGGGTGATGGACGGGGAATCGATCTTCATCGCCACGGGCAGACCGAGCTCCTCGGCGAGCACCATCGCTTCGGTGGCGGAGCGGGCGACGACCGTCTGGGCGATGGGAATGCGGAAGGCCGCCAGCAGGGCCTTGGACTCCATCTCGTTGAGGTTCTTGCGGCGCTCGGACAGGGCCGTTTCGATGACCAGGCGGGCGCTTTCCACCGACGGGGGATTGAGGTCGGAGGAGAGGGACGAGGGCGTCTGCACCAGCAGCTTCTGGTTGCGGTAATAGGCCGAGATGTGCCCGAACAGTTCGACCGCCGGCTCGGTGGTGCGGAAGGTGGGGATGCCGGCCGCTTCGAAGAGCTTGCGCCCTTCGCGGACCTGCTCTTCGCCCATCCAGCACGTGAAGATCGGCTTGTCCACCGCCCGTTCGATGTCGATGATCTTCTGCGCCACCTCGGTGGGGCGCGCCATCGCCTGGGGCGTGAGGATGGTCAGGACGCCATCCACACCTTCATCGGCAAGCACCGTCTCGAGGGTCTTGCCGTAACGTTCCGGGTCTGCGTCGCCGATGATGTCCACAGGGTTGGTGTGGGACCAGTTCTGCGGCAGGAACTCGTTGAGCTTGGTGATCGTGGCGTTGGACAGGGTGGCCTGGGGGATGCGCAGGTCGGCAGCGCGGTCGGCCGCCATGACACCCGGCCCGCCGCCATTGGTGATGATGGCGAGGCGGTTGCCGCGAGGCCGGAAATGGGAGAACAGGGCGTTGGCCGCGGCGAAGAGCTGGCCCATGTTGTACAGGCGGATGACGCCCGCGCGGCGCAGGGCGGCGTCGAAGACCGCGTCCTCGCCGACGGTGGCGCCCGAGTGCATCAGCGCGGCCTGGGAGCCGGCGGGGTGGCGGCCCACCTTGATCAGCAGCACCGGCTTGACGCGGGCCGCGGCGCGCAGGGCGCTGACGAAGCGGCGGGCATCCTTGATGCCTTCCACGTACAGGAAGATGCTCTCGGTGCGGGCATCCGACACCATGTATTCAAGGACTTCGCCGAAGTCGATGTCCACCGAGGTGCCCAGCGAGACCACCGACGAGAAGCCCACGTTGTTGGGCCGCGCCCAGTCGAGGATGGCTGCGCACAGGGCGCCGGACTGGGAGATCAGGCCGATCGAGCCTTTGGTGGCGCTGCCGTGGGCAAAGCTGGCGTTGAGGCCCAGCTCGGGGCGCAGGATGCCGAGGCAGTTGGGGCCGAGCAGGCGGATGCGATGCCGGCGGGCGTTTTCGACGGTGTTCTTCTCGAGCATGCGGCCGCGCGGGCCGGCGTCGGAGAAGCCGGAAGGCAGCACCACCACGGACTTGGTCCCGGCCCGACCGCAGGCATCCACGATGGCCGGCACGCGGTCGGCCTTGGTGGTGATCACCGCCAGGTCGAGACGCTGCGGGATGTCTTCGACACTCTTGTAACAGGGCACGCCCAGCACTTCCTCGTGCTTGGGGTTCACTGCGAAGAGCTTGCCCTTGAAGCCGGCGTCCAGCATGTTGCGCACGAGGACGTTGCCGAGGGACATCTCCCGTTCGCTGGCGCCGATGATGGCGACGGAGCGGGGTTCGAAGAGCGGGGTGAGGTAATGCTGTTCATTCATGATGGATGCTCGCGTGAGCGCGGCGACCCTGCCGCGCGGTATGCCGTTGATACGGTTTTCTCGTCGTCTCTGTTCCGGGTTGTCAGGGCGGATTCTACGCCCGACATGTTGCATTGCATCGGACGAACGTTTGAATATCGCAGCGCACAACCGCCGGACATGACTTTTTTCATGAATTCCGGGGCTGAGGTGTTGCATGGCAGCAACGTTTCCGCCAGCAGGTTGACACCGTAAATGTCTACGGCGTCAATGGCTTAGGGTGAAGTAGAAACTCGCACCCTTTTCGGGGGTGGATTCGGCCCAGATGGTGCCTTCGTGGCGCAGGATGACGCGTTGCACGGTGGCCAGACCGATGCCGGTGCCGGCGAACTCGTTGATGCCGTGCATGCGGTGGAAGGGCAGAAAGAGCTTCGAGGCGAAGTTCATGTCGAAGCCCGCGCCGTTGTCCGAGATGCAGTAGACCAGGTGGCGGTCCCGCTTTTCTGCGTGGAAGCGGATCTGGGCGTCGTGGCGGCGCCCGGTGAATTTCCACGCGTTGCGCAGCAGGTTGTCCAGCGCGACGCGGATCAGGCCCCGGTCCGCGGCGGCATAGAGATTGGGCTCGATATGCACGTCCACGATCCGGTCCGGGTCTTCGAGGCGCAGCTCGGTGACGATCTGTTCGGCGATCTGGCTCAGATTGACGTGCTCCCGCTTCATGGTCTGGCGGGTCAGGCGGGCCAGGTCGATCAGGTCGTCGATGAGGCAGGCCATGCGCTGGCTGGCGGCGCGGATGCGTTGCAGATACTCGCGGCCGGTCTCGTCCAGGTAGGGGCCGTAGTCCTCCGCGACGATCTGGGCGAAGCCGTCGATGGCCCGCAGTGGCGCGCGCAGATCGTGGGAGACCGAATAGGAAAAGGCCTCCAGCTCCCGGTTGGAGGCCTCGAGCTGGGAGGTGCGCACGCGTACGCGGGTTTCCAGTTCCACATTGAGGTCGCGCTGGGACTGTTCGGCGTTCTTGCGGTCGGTGATGTCGTCCAGGGTGCCGGAGGTGCCGATGCTCTGGTCCAGGCTGTCGCGCAGGGGGCGGACCGTGGCTTCGACCCAGCAGGGGCCGGACTTCTGGGTGCGCAGGCGGAATTCGAAGCGGGCGCTGTCGGCGTAGCCGCCGCGGATGGACATGAGTTCGTGTTCGACCCGCTGGCGATCGTCCTCGACGACGAAGTCGAGCAGGCTCTGACTGATGGACAGGCGGGTGTCGAAGCCGGTGATGTGGCGCCAGGCCCGGTTGAGGAAGGTGAGCCGGTGGGCGGCGTTGGTCTGGAAGAGGATCTCATTGACCGACTCGACCACGTCCCGGTACATGGCACGGCTTTCGCGCAGCACCTGCTCAGCCGACAGCCAGCGGGCCACGTCCCGCAGCACGAAGAGCAGGGCGTCGCGGCCGTCCAGGCGCAGGCGGATGCCCGAGGCCTCGATCTTGAGCGGGCGGCCGTCGAGTCGCTGGTAGCGCACCGGGAGCGGCGGCAGGGCCTCCAGCGTCGGATCGTCCAGGAAGTGGCGCAGGCGCTCGGCTTCCATCGTCCGGTCGTCCGGGTGGATCAGCTCCAGCGGATCCAGGCCGTCCAGGCCGTCCATGCCCGGCGGACAGACCAGACGGCGGCAGGCCAGGTTGGCGAGGCGGATGCGATTGTCCTGCACGACCAGCATGGCTTCCGGCGCCTGGTCAAAGAGCTGGCGGAAGCGCGATTCGGCGGCCTGCAGGGCGACGAGGGTGGCGTGACGGTCGGTGATGTCCTCGATGACGGCGACGAAGGCGTCGGGCCGATCCTCGGTGGCCGGCTGCCACGCCAGCGTCTCGCGACAGCGCCGCTCGGTACCGTCTGCGTGGCAGAAGCGGGTTTCGCGTCCGGCAGGGGGCGGCTCGCCCGCCAGGATGCGCGCGCGCAGGGCCTGGCCGTCGCGGGCATCGTCTTCCGGCTGAAAGTCGGCGAGAGGGCGTCCCACGAGGGTCTCGGCTGCCACGCCCAATGTCCGTCCAAGGGCCGCATTGGCGGACTTCCAGGTGCCATCCGTGTCGATCACCGCCAGGGCGCTCGGCGCGTCATCGAACACGGCACGGTAGTGCGTTTCGCGCGACTGCAGGGCGAGCAGGCGGGCGCGCTCGGCGGTGATGTCGCGGGTCACGCCGCAATAGCCGGCGAAGAGGCCGCGCTCGTCGAAGACCGGCACGCCGGATTCGGACAGCCAGATGTCGTCACCGGCGGCATTGCGGCGGGAAAAGACGAAATTCGAGAAGGAGGCGATCTGGCGGATCTGCTCGATGTGATCGGCCCAGGGCGCATCGGTCTGGGACACGCCGGGCAGATCCCAGCGCCGGCTGCCGAGCAGGTGTTCGGCGGCCAGATCGGCGAGGCGGCCCGAGCGGGCGGTGACGGCGGTGTAGCGCAGGTTGGTGTCCTGCTCCCAGTAGCCGTCGGCGCTGTGGGTCAGGACTGCGTGGAAGCGTTCCTCGGCGCGTTCCAGGGCGCTCTCGAGGCGCGCACGTTCGCTTGTCTCGCGGCCGATGCCGCAATAGCCCCGGAAACAGCCGGTGGAATCGAAGAGCGGTCGGCCGCGCAGCTCCAGGTGGCGGCGCTCGCCGGTCGGGCTGGTGAGGGTGAGGGCCACCGTGATGGGACCACGGCGTTCCAGGGTGGTCCGGTGGGCGGTGGCAAAGTCCGGACTGAGCTGGGGGATCACCACGTCCTCCCAGTTTCGGCCGATGATGCCGGGCGGCGCGATGCTGGGGCTCGGTGGTGCGCCGGGGATGTCCACGAAGGTGAGCGCCGCATCGGTCTGCCACAGCCAGTCGGAGGACAGCTCGAAGAAGTCGCGCCAGGGCGGCTGAAGGTGTGGGCCGGCACCGTCGGCCGTTACGGTCTCGGCAGGGGTGGATCCGCCGCGGCTGCGCATCGCGAGGATGCCGCCCACCCCGGCGAGCAGTCCGGCGAGGGCCCCGGCGACGAAGGGCAGGGCGTCGGCCAGGACGTTCTCCATGACCGGGTCCTGCGCCGCCCGGGCAGCCAGCGGCAGGGCGGTCGCCAGGCAGGCGAACGCGACCGGGCGTGACGAAGCCAACGCGGTAAGGACGGGGCGGAAAAGGTTCACCAGACTATTATCGTCGGCTGCGGCCGGTTTGTTCCGCACCGGACCGGGGCATAAAAGCAGGAGCTTAGTGCGACCCTGCAAAATTGTGTGTCCATGCGCGTATCCCCTTCGGTATTAAATCACACCGCGATTCGTGTTTGACGAGCGGGGGACAGATCGGTATGATTCGCGCCTCTCGGGGTGTAGCGCAGTCCGGTAGCGCGCTTGCTTTGGGAGCAAGATGTCGGGGGTTCGAATCCCTCCACCCCGACCAAGGCTTTGCCCCCGTGACCCGCGGCGATCTGCCCGTAGCTCAATTGGATAGAGCACCGGCCTTCTAAGCCGGGGGTTACAGGTTCGATCCCTGTCGGGCAGGCTTCTACAATTTGGTTCCGGAATGTCGACGCGAGTCGGCAGTCCCTCAGTGGCGGCATTAGCTCAGTTGGTAGAGCACTGGATTGTGATTCCAGGTGTCACCGGTTCGATCCCGGTATGTCGCCCCATGCAACATGGCAGAAAGCCCCGAGCAATCGGGGCTTTCTGCTTTCCGGGGTGTCCGCCATCGGCCCTGCGTGCCCGCGGCTGCCGGAGGCCGTCAGGGTGGACCGGGCGTCGAGGGTGGGCAGCGCCGTCCACACGCCTGTGGTCCTGCAGTTCGCCGTGATCTCCGCCGTCACGCGGACGGGTGTCGCGCCGGCACCCGGCGCGCGTCCCCTTGGCATGCGACGCATCCGGTTGTCCGCCCGGGTTCGCGGGCAAGGTCGGGCTGTGCCCGGGCGCTGCCGGACATCCGCACGAGAGAACTTCCCCCGATCGTCCCGCTCTATAAAATGGTGCGGCGCACAATCCGTGCGGCGACTCATTCGGATGGAGGGCCTATGGCGTCCAGTGTTTGGTGGAAGAAGGCATTCCGGCGTCCGCCCCGGCTCAATCTTGCCTTGCAGGGGGGCGGGGCGCACGGCGCCTACACGTGGGGTGTGCTCGATGCCCTGCTGGAGGCGGGCATCGGTCTGGAAGGCATCAGCGGCACCAGCGCCGGCGCGATGAATGCGGTGGCGCTGGCCGACGGCTGGACGCGCCACGGCGCCGACGGCGCCCGCGAAAGTCTGGATGCGTTCTGGGAGGCGGTGGCGGACAGCCTGCCGCCGGAACTGGAATGGCTGCACAGCCTCAATCCGGCAGACGATGGCGGTCTGCCCGGACCGATGCGGATGATGATGGGTCTGACCCAGTACTTCTCGCCGTATTCCCTGAATCCCCTGGAAGTGAATCCCCTGCGGGACGTGGTCCGCGCGCGCTTCGACTTCGAACGCATCCGCCGGGACTGTTCATTGAAGCTGTTCATCGCGGCGACGCGGGTACGAACGGGCAAGGTGCGCCTGTTCACCACGGGCGAGCTCACGGAAGAGGCCGTGCTCGCGTCGGCCTGCCTGCCGACCCTGCACCATGCCGTGGAAATCGACGGCGAGGCGTACTGGGATGGGGGATTCACGGCGAATCCGGCGGTCTATCCGCTGGTGTACGACTGCGTGGCGCCGGACATCCTGCTGGTGTTGCTCAATCCGCTGCAGATTCCGGAAGCGCCCCGTTCGGCGGAGGACATCGCCGCCCGGACAGCCGAGCTGGGCTTTTCCACCACCTTTCTGCGCGAGATGCGCATGATCGCCCACGCGCGTCGCTACGTCGCCGAGCACCAGAGCTGGCGGCCGCTGGGGGTGCTGGAGCAGCGCCTTGCCCGCCTGCGCTTTCACCTGATCGAGGCGAAGGAGCTGGCCGAAGCGGGGCAGGGGAGCAAGCTCAATGCGTCGCGCAGCTTCCTGCACAGTCTGCGTGATCTCGGGCGTGCCCGCGCCCGGCACTGGCTGCTGGGTCACCGGAAGGACGTGGGGATCCGGGAGAGTGTCGATCTGGCAAAACTTTTCTCTTGAAGCGTCCCCGCGGCGAGCGCTATGCCGTCCGCAGCGGACGGACCATGCCGCTCAGCGCGGCATGCCCTCCCCGAGGCTGAAGAAGCCCCGCCCTCTTTCCAGCGCCCCGTGGCCGCCGATGACAATCCGGTGGGTCAGCCAGCGTCCGTCCCGCAGGCGCCAGGCGCGCACCGATTCTGCGTAGTGGGCCCCAGCCGTGGTGGGGTGGCGCCCGCCCCGCCCGTCGAGGACGAAGCTGTGGGCGCAGTAACAGGCCTTGTCGTCCTCGTCGCGGCCGAGGATGCGGGCCGCGGCCAGCTCGTAATCCATGTAGTGATCGAAATAGAGGGGCGCCACCACGTGGGGCTGCCATTCGACGGGCAGGCCCTGCTGCCAGCGGATGGCGTGCTCGGGTCGGCGCACGTGGCCGGGGTGGGTGTCGAAGCAGGGGTGGGTGTGGAGACTTGCGCGGGACATGGTCAGGTCGCTTTCTGCGTTGAACTCGGGTGGGGGTGCGACGGTGGCCGGAAACCCGTGTGCGTCATCCCGCGAGCGTGCTCCGGCTGTGCCGGGTCATGAGCAATTTGAATGCCCGGATTCGGCGTCGTGGAACGTTTCCGTTCCAATGATGGATATGTCGCGGAATATATAGCGTTAGGCCTGAGCAGCCCGCCTGCCGGACTGGCACGGAGCAGCGACCCCGTTGGCGGTGAAAAGTGGCGGATTCATCCGGGCCGTCTGAATCCGGCGCGCGCCGTCGTAAATCCCTCATCACTGTCGCTTTGTTGACGACGTTATGTAGCAATGTATACATCCATTGCTGTGAAAGGCGCTTTTCTCTGCAGATGGCAGATGGCACGGTGATTGCACGACGATAGCCAGGCGCGGTTACGTAACGCGTTATATCCATGTGTATATAGGTTGTCGTGCAACTCGGGGGCATCATGAAAGGAAAGCATTGGCAGGGCTGGATGGGCATCTGTCTGGCGACGGCGGGAACGGCCGTGGCGGCGGACGGCGTCTTCCAGTTGGGGACGGTCGAGGTCGTCGGTAGCCGGCTCGAATCGGCGCCGCCGGGAGAGACCGCGGTGAGTCAGGCGCGCCTGACCCGCTTCAACCGGGACACCCTGGGCGAGGCCGTGACCCTGGTGCCCGGTGCCAGCCTGTCCCGCAACAGCCGCAACGAGGACATCATCTCCGTGCGCGGCTTTGACGTGCGTCAGGTGCCCCTCTTCATCGACGGCATTCCCGCCTACGTGCCCTACGACGGGTACGTGGATTTCGGCCGCTTCAGCACCGCCGACGTGGCCGAGCTGCGCGTGGCCAAGGGCGCGGCGTCCCTGCTGTACGGCCCTAACACCCTGGGCGGTGCCATCAACCTGGTGACGCGCAAGCCCGTGTCGGCCCTGGAAGGGGACGTGCGCGCCGGGCTCGGCGCCGGCAACCTGAACACGCTGTCGGCGAACGTGGGCAGCCACCAGGGGACCTGGTATGTGCAGGCCGGCGCGTCCTACCTGGATCGGGATTGGTTTCCCCTGTCGGCGGATTTTGCGCCGGGTTCGATCCCCACCAGCGCCGCGAATCCCACCCGCAACGTCCTCGAGAACGGCGGGCCGCGGGAAAATGCCTACCAGACCGACAGCCGCCTGTCCCTCAAGCTGGGCCTGACCCCCAACGCCAGCGACGAGTACGCCGTCGGCTACGTCAGCCAGCACGGCCGCAAAGGCAATCCGCCCTACGCGGGCAGCGCGCCGGGCCAGGTCCTGACCCTCGCCGGCGGCGCCAACAGCCGCTTCTGGCAGTGGCCCTACTGGGATCTGGAGAGCACCTATTTCATCGCCAACGTGGCCCTGGGCAGCCAATACGCGTTGAAGACGCGGCTCTACCAGGACAACTACACCAACAAGATCCTGGCCTTCACCAACGGCAGCTACACGACGCAGCTGTCCAACACCACCAACTTCCCGAGCTGGTACGACGATTCCACCACCGGGCTGTCGCTGGAACTGGACAGCTTCGCCTTCACCAACCACGAGCTGTCGGTGGCCTACCACCTCAAGCAGGACAAGCACGTGGACAATGGGCTGGCCCTCAGCAAGCACTACCGGGACGTGACCACGTCCTACGTGGTGGAGGACGCGATCCGCCTGGACGACGCATGGCGCCTGCGCCTGGGCGCCAGCCACGACCGGCGCGACGCAAAGGAGGTGTATTACTGGCCCACCGGCGCCACGTCCGGCAGCAACTGGCTGGCGGAGCTCGTCCGCAGCCTTGGCCCCACGGCCGAGGCCTACGCCAGCGTGGCCCGCAAGACGCGCTTTCCCACCATCAAGGACCGCTACTCTGCCTCCCTCGGCTCGGGCCTGCCCAATGCCGACCTCAAGCCGGAGCATGCCCTGCATCTGGAAAGCGGCGTGCGTGGCCGTCCGTGGTCCGGCGCACGGGGCAGCGCCGCCGTCTTCGTCAGTCACATCGAAGACCTGATGCAGCGGGTGAACATCCTGCCGGTGACCACCTGCAGCGCCACCGCCACCGCCTGCACCCAGCTCCAGAACATCGCCGACGCCCGGCATGCCGGCGTCGAGCTGGCCCTCGACCAGGATCTCGGACCAGCCTGGCAGGTGGGCGGCCAATACACTTACCTGGACCGCCAGAACCGCAGCAATCCCGCCGTGCCCCTCACCGACACGCCGCGCAACAAGCTCTTCGCCTACGCCACCTGGAAGCCTGTCGCCCGCTGGGAAGTCCAGGCCTCGGCCGACGCGGAGAACGGGCGCAGGGTCGCCTACGGCAGCGGCAACGCGGCCACTTACACACGTCTGTCCGGCTACGCCCTGGCCAACCTCAAGGCCGTCTTCAGGCCGGTGCCGGCGGTCGCCCTGGAGGCGGGTGCCAGCAACCTGTTCGACGCCAACTACGCCCTGGCGGACGGCTATCCCATGCCGGGCCGCCTGTGGTTTGCCAACGCGCGTTACACCTTCTGATGCCGGAGATCGCCATGGAACTGCTCCGTTCGCCCGCGCGCCGGGCCTTTCTGCGCGGTGCCGGCGCCCTCGCCGCGGCGGCGGGCGCCGGGCCCCTGCAGGCCGCCCCGCGGCGTGATGTGGTGGTGCTCACCGCCTACCCGGACGCGGTGGTGTCGCGCTTCGAGGCCACCTTCGAGAAAGCCCATCCCGAGTACCGCCTGCGTGTCGTCTGGCGCATGCCCCACGACGCGCTGCCCTATCTCCGCCAGGCGGGGCAGGGCGGGGTGGATGTGTACTGGAGCGCCTCGCCGCGCACCTACGCCCAACTCAAGGCGGAAGGCGCCTTCCAGCGCGCCGGCATCGACCGCAGCGGCCTGCCGGGGCAGATCGGTGGTACGCAGATCGACGATCCCGACGGCTTCTACCTGGCAAGCGAAGTCGCGGGCTACGGCTTCGCCTGCAATCCGGCCGCCTTGCGGGCGCGGGGTCTGGGCGTGCCCCAGGACTGGACCGACCTGGCCGATCCGGCCTACGCCGGCCAGCTGGTGATGCCCGACCCCGTGGAGGTGGGCTTTGCGCCGGTGATGGTGGACATCCCCCTGCAGGCCTACGGCTGGGATACGGGCTGGGCCCTGTGGAGCGCCATTGCGGCCAACAGCCGCTTCGCCGGGCGCGGCGGCAGCTTTGTTGCCGACGAGGTGGGCAGTGGACGGCGCGCCGTCGGCCTGTCCATCGACTTCTTCGTGGCTGAAGCCATCGCCGGCGGCGCGCCGCTGAGCTTTGCCTATCCCCGCCAGGGCGGCGTCAATCCGGCCCACATCGCGATCACCGCCGGCAGCCCGAATCCGGCCGGCGCCCGGGCCTTCATGGCCTTCGTGCTGTCGGAGGGCGGGCAGCGCCTCCTCACCCACCCGGACATCCGCAAGCTGCCCGTGCGGCCCTCGGTCTATCGCGGCCTGCCGCCGACGTATCACAACCCCTTTGCCGCAGGAGCCGAAGGTGGCTATCGCTACGACAACGCGCGAGGTCGCGGACGGGCGCCGGTGGTGGCTGCGGCCTTCGGGCAGGCCCTGGTGCGCCCACACGCGCGTTTGGCGGTGCTGTGGGCCCGCCTGCGGCGCGCCGAGGCGCCCGTGTGGAACCGGGTCTGGCCCCTGCTGACGGCGCCGCCGTTGAGCGAGGCGCAGGCGGATGACGAAGAGCTTCAGATGGCCTTTTTCACCCGACGCGACGATGCAGCGGCCGAAGCCCGCGCCGCTGCCACCGAGCAGGCCTGGGCCGACCAGGTGGATGCCCGTCTTGCCCAGGCCGAGCAGGCGGCGGGGCTGCCGGCATGAAGGTCTGGAATGGCGGCGTAGCCGCACTGGTCCTGTTGACCCTGCTGGGCGCGGCGCCCCGTGCGCGGGCCGACGCAGCGGAGACGGCCGACCGTCTGTTCACCGGCCGGGAAGCCTTCTCCCAGCCCCTGCCGGGGCTCGACGAGGCCGAGCGGGAGCGCTTCTTCCGCGGCCGCGCCCTGTTCAACCAGAGCTGGGTCGTGGCGCCGGCCAGGGACGACCGGGTGGACGGTCTCGGGCCGCTCTACAACCGCCTCGCCTGCGTGTCGTGCCACGCCCACAACGGCCGCGGCCTGCCGCCGGAGCGGGCGGGCGAGCGGATGCAGGCGATGCTGGTGCGCCTTTCGGTGGCGGGCGTCGGGCCGCGGGGCGGTCCGCGGCCCCATCCGGCCTACGGCGACCAGTTCAACGAGGAAGGCATCCCCGGCGTGCCCGGCGAGGGGCGGGTGCTGCTGCGCTGGCAGACGGTCCGCGTCCATGGCGCCCGCCTGCGCCGACCGGTGCTGCGCTTCGAGGATCTGGCGTATGGCCCCCTCGGCCCGGTGCTGACATCCCCCCGCGTCGGCCAGCAGGTGGTGGGCATGGGTCTGATCGATGCAGTGCCCGCGGCCACGCTGGAGGCGCTCGCCGAGGCGCCCAAACCAGACACCGTGCGCGGGCGGGTGAACCGGGTGTGGAATCCCGAAACCGGCGCCACGGAGGTCGGTCGCTTCGGCCACAAGGCCAACATGCCCAGCCTGCGCGCCCAGATCGCCGGGGCCTTCCTCGGCGACCTGGGCATCACCTCACCGCTGCATCCTGCCGAAAACTGCACGCCGGTGCAGACCGCCTGCCGTCGGGCGCCGTCCGGCGGCGCGCCGGAGCTCTCGGCCCAGCAGCTCGACGAGGTCACGTATTACCTCGCCCAGCTGGCTGTGCCGCCCCGTCGCGGGGCGGACGATCCGGCGGTGCGTCGTGGCGAGGCGCGTTTCGCGGCGCTGGGCTGCACTGCCTGCCACCGGCCGATGCTGCGCACCGGCGACTCCGCCTCGCCCGCGCTGGCCCATCAGGACATTGCGCCCTACACCGATCTGCTCCTCCACGACATGGGGCCGGGGCTCGCCGACGGGCGTCCGGATTTTGCAGCGGGCGGACGGGAGTGGCGCACGCCGCCCCTGTGGGGTCTCGGTCTGACCGCTGCGGTCAGCGAGCGGGCGCGCTACCTTCACGACGGCCGTGCCCGCAGCCTGCACGAGGCCATCCTGTGGCATGGGGGCGAGGCCACCGTGGCGCGGCAGCGTTACGCTGCCTTGGGTGCCGCGGGTCGCGCCGAGTTGATGGCCTTTCTGGGATCGCTGTGAGCCGGCCCGGATGGTCTCCGGTACGCACCGGTCTGGGGCACTATCGTGATATAGCGCTGCATATAGGTGCCACGGGGGCGGTCCGCGGCGGCGGCGTGACTGAAGCTGCCCCAGGCTGGAACTGGATTTGATGCGCTGCAGTAAATCAGGTGCTGACGCCGAGGATCACGGAGGGCGCCTTGAACACCGCGGTGGCTGGTGCGCCCAGCTTCAGCCCCAAGGCAACGGAGCCCTCGTGGGTGATGGTGGCATACACCGTATGACCGTCTGCCAGACCGATAGCCACCTCGGTGCTCACCGGGCCTTCGGTCAGGGCGGTGATCGTGCCGGCCAGACAGTTGCGCGCCGACAGCCGGACGTCCGCGCCTTCCGTGAGGACCAGCACCGAGGACGCCTTGATGATGGCCTTCACCGGGCGGCCCGGGATCAGCCCGAGCTCAATGGCGCTGTCGCGGGTGACGGTCGCGACGATCACGATGCCACCGGGCAGGGTGACATCCACTTCGGTGGTGACTGCGCCGGGTTTGACGGCGGTGACGGTCCCTCCGAACACGTTGCGGGCACTGATCTTCATGAGGCATCTCCTGATTTTGGCAATCTTGCACTGCAGCAACCTTGGCCACTCTACGCCCGTGCACGCGGACCCGGCAAGGGGCTGTTCACCGATTCGAGATGGAGCGGAAATTGCTAAAGATCGCTAAGATCCGTTGTGTACGACTTTATACAGAGTACTCATGACCACGCGACGTCCGATTCACCACAAACTCGTCGGAAAGCTGACCGTCGATACCGAGTTCGGCACCTTTCTGGGCGACACGCGCATCCGTCTGCTGGAAGCCATCGAGCGTTACGGCTCCATCTCCCAGGCGGCGAAGGCCGTGCCCCTGTCCTACAAGGCCGCGTGGGATGCGGTGGATGCCATGAACAACCTGGCCGAGGAACCCCTGGTGGAGCGCTCGGTGGGCGGCAAGCACGGCGGCGGTACCAGCCTTACCGAGTACGGCCAGCGGGTCATCGCCCTGTATCGGGCGGTGGAACTGGAATACCAGCAGGCCATCGACCGCCTCGCCAAGACCCTGGGCGAGCCGGGCGCCGGTTCGGTGCGCCAGTTCCAGACCCTGCTGCGGCGCATGTCCATGCGCACCAGCGCGCGCAACCAGTTTGTCGGCACCGTGTCCGGCCTGCGCGAAGGGGAGGTGAGTTTCGAGGTGCGGGTGCGCCTCGACGACGCCCACGAAATTGTCGCGGTCATCACCCGCGAGAGCGCCGAAAACCTGGAGCTGGCCATCGGTCTGGAGGTGCACGCCTTCGTCAAGGCGCCGTCGGTGATCATCGTCACCGATCCCGAGACCCGCACCTCCGCCCGCAATCACCTGTGGGGCGAAGTGACCCGCATCCATCCGGGCCCGGTCAGTTCGGAAGTCACCATCACCCTGCCCAGCGGGCGCAACGTCACTTCGGTGGTGACCCACGACAGCATCGACATGCTGGCCCTCGCGCCGGGGGTGCCGGCCTGCGCCGTGTTCCAGGCGTCCGCCGTGATCCTCGCCGTTTTCGACTGATCCCATTCCGAAAGGGTCTCCCATGAAGCACACGTTCCGACATGCATCCCTGTTCCTCGTCCTCGCCGGCGCCGCGCTGCTGGCCCGTGCGGAGGAGATCTCCGTCGCCGTGGCGGCCAACTTCACCGCGCCGATGCAGAAGATCGCCGCCGATTTTGAGAAGGCCACGGGCCACAAGGCCCAGCTGGTGTCCGGCTCCACCGGCAAGTTCTACGCGCAGATCAAATCCGGCGCGCCCTTCCAGCTGCTCCTCGCCGCCGACGACGAGACGCCGGCCCGCCTGATCAAGGAAGGTGACGGTGTGAGCGGCAGCGCCTTCACCTACGCCATCGGCAAGCTGGTGCTGTGGTCGCCCAAGCCCGGCTTCGTGGACGACAAGGGCGAGGTGCTCAAGGCCGGCCGCTTCGAGCACCTGTCGGTGGCCAATCCCAAGCTGGCGCCTTACGGCCTGGCGGCGATGGAAGCCCTCAAGGCCCTCAACCTGGCCGATGCCCTGCAGCCGAAAGTCGTGCTCGCCGAAAGCATCTCCCAGGCCCAGCAGTTTGTCACCTCGGGCAACGCCGAGCTGGGCTTCATCGCCTATTCCCAGATCCACAAGGACGGCAGGATCATCGACGGCAGCTACTGGCTGGTGCCCGCGCGCCTGTACGGTCCGATCCGCCAGGATGCGGTGATCCTCGCCCAGGGCAAAGGCAATGCCGCCGTCGAGGCGCTGACGGCCTACCTCAAGTCGCCCGCCGCCGCCGCGGTGATCCGCAGCTACGGCTACGACCGGTAAGGCTTTTGCCCAACCGACCTCAAGGGAAATGCCGTGGAACTCGGTCCCGACGATCTGAATGCCTTGCTCCTGACGGCGAAGCTGGCTACCGTCGTCACCCTGGCGCTCCTGGTGGTGGGCACGCCCATCGCCTGGTGGCTGGCGCGGACCCGGTCGCGCCTGCGGGGCGTGATCGGTGCATTCGTCTCGCTGCCCATCGTGCTGCCCCCGACGGTCCTCGGTTTTTATCTGCTGCTGCTCATGGGGCCACAAGGCCTCGTCGGGCAGACTACCCGCGCCCTCGGGCTGGGCATGTTGCCCTTCAGTTTTGCCGGGCTCGTGGTGGCTTCGGTGTTCTATTCCTTGCCCTTCGTCGTCCAGCCCATCCAGAACGCCTTTCTGGCGATGGGCGAACGGCCCCTCGAAGTCGCGGCCACGCTTCGCGCGTCGCCCTGGGAAAGCTTCTTCCGGGTCGCCCTGCCCCAGGCGCGACAGGGCTTTGTCACGGCCGCCGTCCTGGGGTTCGCCCATACCGTCGGGGAGTTCGGGGTGGTCCTGATGATCGGCGGCAACATTCCCGGCAAGACCCAGGTCTTGTCGGTGCAGATCTATAACCACGTCGAAGCATTGGAGTACGGCAAGGCCCACGGGCTGGCGGCCGGACTCGTGGCCTTCTCCTTCCTGGTCCTGCTGCTGCTCCAGGCCCTGGGCGGAGGCCGGAACACGACCGGGGTGGGGCGATGAGCGCGCTCTCCCTTGTCCTGCGGCTGCCCCTCGCCGACTTCGAACTGCATGCTGAGCTGGCGCTGCCCGGACGCGGCGTGACCGCCCTGTTCGGTCCTTCGGGTTCCGGCAAGACCACCCTGCTGCGCTGCGTCGCCGGCCTGGCCCGCGGCGCCGGACGTATCGTCGTGAATGACGAAGTCTGGCAGGACGACGCCCGCCGGATCTTCCTGCCCACCCACCGCCGCGCTCTCGGCTACGTCTTCCAGGAAGCCAGCCTGTTCGAGCACCTGACCGTGCGCGGCAACCTGGAATTCGGCCTGCGCCGCATCCTGCCCGCGGAGCGCAAGGTGAGCTGGGACCAGGCGCTCGATCTGCTGGGCATCGGCCCGCTCCTCGAGCGGCGCAGCACCACCCTTTCCGGCGGTGAGCGCCAGCGGGTCGCCATCGCCCGGGCGCTCCTCACCAGCCCGCGCCTGCTCCTGATGGACGAGCCCCTCGCGGCGCTGGACGCGCCGCGCAAGCAGGAGATCCTGCCCTACCTGGAACGCCTCCACGACGAACTGGCGATTCCCGTGCTCTACGTGAGCCATTCCGCCGACGAGGTGGCGCGCCTGGCCGATCACCTGGTGCTGCTGGAGCGCGGCCGCGTGGTGGCCAGCGGCGCCACCGACGCCCTGCTGGCGCGTCTCGACCTGCCCCTGGCGCGGGACGAGGAGGCCGCGGTGCGCCTCGACACCATGGTCCTCGACCACGATGAGGCCTACGCGCTCACCACCCTGGGTTTTGCCGGCGGCACCATCCAGGTCACCCGCAAGGCGCTGCCGGTGGGCGCCCGGGCGCGCCTCAAGATCCAGGCCCGTGACGTGAGCATCGCCCTGCGCGGCGACAACCCGTCGAGCATCGTCAATCGCGTGCCGGCGCGTGTCGTCGGTTTCGGCGAGGCGGCCCACCCGGCCCAGTGTCTGGTGGCCCTGGAGGCGGGCAGGGTGCGTCTGATGGCACGCATCACGCGCCTGTCGCGGGACCAGCTCGGCCTCACGGCGGGCATGGAGGTGGTGGCTCAGATCAAGTCCGTCGCGCTGCTGGCCTGAGCCGGCGCAGGTGCCCCTCGGCGGCCGCCACCGGCCGCCGCCGGACGGTGCCCCGGCGGGAACGAAGTTCCGCCACAATCGCTCCATGCCCTCATGAGCCCTTGCCCGCGGGAGCCCGCCATGGACACGCCGAGAATCGCCCTTGCCCTCCTGGCCGCCAGCCTGGCGCTGCCGGCCGCGGCCATCAACAAATGCCAGACGCCGGACGGGCGCGTCACCTACACGGACGGTCCCTGCGCGGCGGGCTCCACCCAGACCGGCCGCGTCGAGCCCCTGCCGCCGGTCGATCCTGCCGACCGGGCCGATGCCCTGGCCCGCTCGAAGCAGGTCGTGGACGACGCCCGCGCCCTCGACGCCAAGCGCGACGCCCTCGCAGCCGAGCGGCAGAAAAGCTACGACGCCGAGCGCCGCGCCGAAGAAGAAGCCAGGCTCCGCCAGCAAGCCGCCGACGAAGCCGCCACCGCCAACCTCTACCCGGTGCCGGTGATCGTCCCGCGCGTGCGCGCGCCGGTCGTACCGGTGGTCAAGCCCAGACCCAGGACGGAAGACACCGACCGGCC
>DAOQMM010000067.1:0-20287 GCA_035335645.1 Rhodocyclaceae bacterium
GCGGGAACTCCGCCTCACCCGCGAGCTCGACGCGCCGCCGGCCCTCGTCTTCCGCCTGTGGACCGAGGGTGAGCACCTCGCCCGCTGGTGCGCGCCGAAGGGCTTCACGATCCCGGAAGGCGGCGGCGACGTGCGCCCGGGCGGTGCCTGGTGGTCGGTGATGGTGGCGCCGGACGGCACCGTGCATCGCCTCGGCGGCAACTATCTGCAGGTCGACCCGCCCCGCCGCCTGACCTTCACCCACGCCTGGCGCGATGCGGCCGGGCAGCCGGGGCACCAGACGATCGTCACGGTGACGCTGGACGACCTGGGCAATGGGCGCACCCGCCTGACACTGCATCAGGCCCGGTTCGATTCGGTGCCCGCCCGCGATGGCCACAGCGGCGGCTGGCGCGAATGCCTCGACCGCCTCGACGCCCTCGCCCGGCAGCTCGTGCAACAGCAGGCGCAGCAGCAATGAGGCCCGCGTCCGCCCCTGACCCGGAGTCCCGCCCATGACCGCCCCGCCCACCGGCGACAGCGCCGAATTTCACATCGAACGCCTGATCGACGCCCCCCGCGAGCAGGTCTGGCAGGCCCACACCCAGGCCGAACACCTGGCCCGCTGGTGGGGGCCGAAGGGGCTGGGCCTGCGCGTCCTGTCCCTCGACCTGCGCCCCGGCGGGCGCTTCCACTACGCCATGGTGGCGCCCGACGGCAGCGAGACCTACGGTCGCTTCGTCTATCGGGAGATCCTGGCGCCGGCGCGCCTGGTGTGGATCAACAGCTTTGCCGACGCCGCCGGCGAGGCCGTGCGTCACCCCATGGCGCCCGACTGGCCGCTGCACATGCGCGTGCAGGTGGACCTGTCCGAGGCCGACGGCCGCACGCGCCTGGTGCTGCGGTCCCGCACCCTCGACGCCAGCGCCGCCGAGTGCGCCACCTTCGAGGCCGGCTTCGACTCCATGCGCGGCGGCTTCGGCGGCACCTACGACCAGCTCGACGCCCATCTCGCCACCTTCAACCGGTCCTGACGGACCTTTTCCGGGAGCCCCCCATGTACGCCAATGCCTACCTGTTCTTCGAAGGCCGCTGCGAGGAAGCCTTGCAGTTCTATCAGGACGCCCTCGGCGCCCGCGTCGAGATGCTCCTGCGCAACCGGGACAACCCCCAGCCGCCTCCGCCGGGCACGATGCCGCCGGGCACCGAGGACAAGATCATGCATGCCGCGCTGCGCATCGGCGACACCCTGGTGATGGCCTCCGACGGCTACTGTCACGGCGGCGCGAGCTTCCAGGGCTTCGCCCTGTCGGTGTCGCCGGACAGCCCGGCCGAGGCCGAGCGGGTCTTCGCGGCCCTCGGTGCGGGCGGCACCGTGCGCATGCCCCTGGGCCCGACCTTCTGGTCGCCGGCCTTCGGCATGGTCCACGACCGTTTCGGCGTGCTCTGGATGGTGAACGTGATGCCCGCCGGCTGAAGGCGTCAGCGCACCAGCGAGGCGGACAGGGCCAGCGTCACCGCATCGTCCACGCTCAGGTCGCTGAGGGCGTCCGGCGGCAGTCCGGGCAGGGCGGCGCGGCGCAGCACCGTCAGCGCCGCCGGCTTGAGGCGGGTGAAGTACAGGCCCACGCCCGCGCGCCGGGTCGCCGCGGCGAGCTCCTCCAGCGCCTCCACGCTGGTGCTGTCCAGGTCCGGCGACTCCTCCAGGCTGACGATCAGCGCGTGGAGTCCGGCGTGGCCTTCCAGCGTGCGGCGGATGCCGGTCACCACGTGGCCGGCGTTGGCGAAGAAGAGGGGGGTCTCCGGACGCAGGATGAGGATGCCGGGCAGCGCCTCGGCCTCGGGATGGAGCTTGAGGGCGACGAAGTCGTGCCCGCCGGCCAGGCGCCCGAGCTCCGACAGGGCCGGATCGGACAGCCGCTTGAGGGTCATCATCAGGCTCACCCCGATGGCCGCCAGGAGGCCGTCCAGCACCCCCAGCAGGAGCACCGCCACCACCGCCGCCACCACCACGATGCGGTCCCGGTGCAGCCGGAAGCAGGGCCGGAAGACGCCCGGATCGAGGGAGTGACTCACCGCGAAGACGACGATGGCGGCCAGCACCGGCTCCGGCGTATCGGCGATGAGGGGCAGCAGGGTCAGCACGATGAGCAGGGCCACCGCCGCGCACACCCAGGTGGACAGGCGGCTGCGGGCACCGGCCGCCTCGTTGGCCGAGGTTGCGGAATAGCCGGCCCCCACCGGCAGGCCGTGGACCAGCCCGGAGGCCAGGTTGGCGACGCCGAGGGCGAGGAGATCCCGATTGACGTCCACCGCGTCGCCGTGGCGCAGGGCGAAGTTGCGGATCGCGCTGTAGGACTCGGCATAGAGCACCAGCACCATGGCCACCGCCACCTCGGCGAGGCGCAGCCATGCGGCGCGGCTCAGGTCGGGCAGATCCGGCGCAGCCAGGTGCAGCCGGATCGGGCCGACGGTGTCCACGCCCCAGGCGGCGAGATCCACGGTGCGGGCCAGGACGATGCCGAGCGCCGTCACCACCAGCGCGCCGGGCACCGGGCGCAGGCGCTCCAGCACGAAGAGCAGGGCCAGGCTCGCCCCGCCCAGGCCCAGCCCGGCCAGGTTCCAGTCCGCCACATGCCCGAACAGGGCCGGCACGAAGTGCAGCAGGTCGCCCTGGGCGGGATGCACATCCACCATCTTGGGCAGCTGCTTGAGGGCGATGGTGAGGGCCAGGCCGAAGGCGAAGCCGCGCAGCACCGGCTTGGAGATGAAATCCGAGGCGTTGCCCATCCGCGCCAGGCCGGCGAGCACGAAGAACACCCCGGCGAGGAGGATCATGCCGCCCGCCAGCGCCCCCCGCAGCACCGCGTCGCCCCCCGCCAGGCTGGCCGTGACCGCCGCCAGCACCGCCGCCGACGAGGAGGTGGCGGACACCACCGCAAAGCGGCTGGTGCCCAGGGCGCCGTAGGCCAGCAGGCCGGCAAAGAGGGCCATCACCCCGGCCTGGGGCGGCAGGTTGGCGATGCTGGAATAGGCCACCGCCTCGGGCAGCAGGAGGCCGGCCAGCGAGACGCCGGCGAGCAGGTCGCTGAAGCGGTCGGAGTCGGGCGGCGCGGGCGTGGTCATGATCGGCGGGAGTCGTAGCGCCGGGAGTCTACCCCAGCGCGCCGCGTCAGGCCCCCGAGCGCGGGGCGTCCAGCCACTTGAGCACCGTCGCGTAGAGGGCTTCCGGATCGACGGGCTTGGCCACAAAGTCGTCCATGCCCGCATTCAGGCAGCGCGCCCGGTCATCGGCAAAGGCATTGGCGGTGAGGGCGATCACCGGCAGGCCGACCAGTTCCGGCCGGGCGCGCAGGCGCCGGGTGGTCTCGAGGCCGTCCAGCCGGGGCATCTGCATGTCCATCAGGATCAGATCCCAGCGCTCTGCCGCGAGCCGCTCGAGGGCCGCGATGCCGTCTTCCGCGGTGCTCACGGCGAGCCCGGCGTCCTGAAGCAGCTCCGAGGCGATCTCCCGGTTCACCGGTTCGTCCTCCACCAGCAGCACACGTCGCCCCGCGTGGCGCTGGCGTAGCTGCGCCTCGGCGCCGCTCACCGACGGACCGCAGGCAGCGCCCACTGCGGTCGCCGCCTTGGCCAGGCGGGCCGAGAACCAAAAGGTGCTGCCCCGCCCGGGCGTGCTCTCCACGCCGGCCGTGCCGCCCATCAGCTCGGCCAGCTTGCGCGTGATGGTGAGGCCCAGTCCGGTGCCGCCGTACTGGCGGGTGATGGAACTGTCCGCCTGGCTGAAGGGCAGGAACAACGCCGGCAGCACGTCCGGGGCGATGCCGATGCCCGTGTCCTCCACCTCGAAGCAGATGCGCAGGTGGTCGCCCTCGTCGGCCACCACGCGCACGCGCAGGACGATGCGTCCGCGCTCGGTGAACTTCACGGCGTTGGCGAGGTAGTTGAGCAAGGCCTGCTGCAGGCGCGCCGCATCCCCGCGCAGGGGCGGAAGCGCCGGCACCGGCTCGCACACGAGGCTCAAGCCCTTGGCCTGGGCCCGGTCTGTCAGCATCGTGAGCACGTTGCCGGTGAGGCGGACCAGATCCACCCCGCCGTCCTGCAGAGCGAACTTGCCGGCCTCGATCTTGGACAGGTCGAGGATGGCGTCGATGATGTCGAGCAGATGGCGCCCCGCCGCATCGATCTTGTCCAGGCGCTCCGCCTGGGCGGGCGTGAGCAGCGAGCGGCGCAGCAGATAGGCCATGCCGGTGATGGCATTGAGCGGCGTGCGGATCTCGTGGGACATGTTGGCGAGGAACTCGCTCTTGGCCCGGTTCGAGGCCTCTGCGGCGGCCCGCGCCTGCTCCAGCTGGGCGGTGCGCTGGCGCACCTGCTCTTCCAGGCGGTCGCGGTGGGCATCCAGTTCGCGGGCGACGCGCACGCTTTCGCTGATGTCCGAAAACACCACCACCGTCCCGCGCACCTGGTCGTGCTCAAGGCGCGGCGTGACCGTCATGCGCACCGGAAAGCCACTGCCGTCGGATCGCCAGAACCAGTCGTCGTGTCGTCGCGGCATGCCGTCGCGGGCGGTCTGGTGGGCCGCGCATTCGGCGTGGGGATAGGGGCGGCCGTCCGGGTAATGGTGGTGGATCAGGGCGTGGGTGTCCCGCCCCAGAAGGTCCCCCTCCGTGAGGCCCAGCAGCTTCAGGGCGGCCGGGTTCGCGAAGGAGCACGCACCGTCGGCGTCGATGCCGTACACCCCCTCCCCCAGGGCATCGAGGATCAGGCGCTGTTCGGCCTCGGCCTCGGTGAGGCGTTGCAGCGCCTCGTCGGTACGCAGGCGCTCGGCCCGCAGGCGGCCGTTGGCGCGGACCAGCAGCAGAACCGCCGCCGCCAGCACCGTCATGCCCGCCGCAAGCAGGGATACAAGGAGCACGCTGTAGTGGTCCCACACATCCACCAGGGTGAATTCGGGCACCTGATCGTAGGGCGCCACCCGCAGCCGGCGCATCAGATCCTCCACCGGCCGGTAATCGCCGGGGATGGTGAAGCCGTGCAGGCCGATGCGGTTCGCCGTCTCGCCACCATGGGGCAGCCCGAGCATCGTCGCGGCCATGCGCCGGGCCAGATCCTCGTCGGTCCACGGCATGGCCGCCACCGGCCATTGGGGATAGAGGGGGGTAGAGGTCTGGAAGGGATAGGTCTCGTCCGCCACAGGGTCGAGGACGCGCAACTTCGCGCCATCCAGGGAGCCGTCGCGGACCTTGGCCTCGATCACGCCGCTCCGCACGAAGGCCGCATCGGCGCGTTCGGCCAGCACTGCCGCGAGGGCCGTATCGTGGGGGTAGCCGGTCTCGGTCACCGTCGCGTCCTGGGGCAGGCGGATGCCGCGCCGCTGGAGCATGCCGGCCTGCATCAGGTAGCCGCCCAGGGAGCTGCGTGCCGCCGTGACCAGCCGCTTGCCGCGCAGATCGTCCACGCTGCGCAGCCGCGCATCGTCGGCGCGGACCACGATCACCCCGCCGAAGCGGGCGAGCGGATGGCCGGCCTCGTTCTCCACCAGGGTCGCCAGGGGCGACAGCAGACCTTCCCGCGTGCTCAGGGCCACGTAGTGGGCGGGCTGGGTCAGCACCACATCCACCTGCCGCGCCCGCACGGCGGCGTCAATCTCGGTGTCGGTCATCACCAGCAGCTCGAAGCGCCGCCCGAGCCCGGCGGCGTTGAGGTAATCGATCAGGGGCATCCAGCGCGCCCGCGTCTCGTCCTTGGGGCGGAAGGCCAGCACGGCCACCCGCGCCGGCACGTCGGCCTGTGCCTCGTCCCCGGCGGCGGCCACCGGCGCACCCCACGCGAACGCAGCCAGCAGCCCCAGCACCAGCCCCCACACGACAGCCCGCGAATGGACGAAACCCGGCACCTTCCCCTCCCCGCCGCCCGCCGGCAGCCTCAAAAACCCATGACCCACATAGGGATATATCGGCACGCCGGCAGAAAACTCAACGCCCCCGCCCTGTCACACGAACACACCGGGACCGTCACCAAGGGATCACCTGTCCGTCACACCGTTGCAGCATGCCGCCGCAACACTGGCGGCCATGGATCGCGCCGGACTCGTTTGCCAGGAACTCGTCAGCCAACAGACCTCCCTCCGGGTGGCTGTGGTCACGGAGACCTATCCGCCCGAAATCAACGGGGTGGCCATGACCACCGGCCGGATGGTGGATGGGCTCGTCGCCGCCGGTCACCGGGTGGATCTGATCCGCCCGCGCCAGGCCCACGAAGGCGGCGTCGTGCTCGACGCGGATGGCACCGACGGCGTCGAGGAGATGCTCTCCCGCGGCATTCCCATCCCCCGCTATGCCAACCTGCAACTGGGCCTGCCGGCGCGCAAGGTGCTGCTGCGGCGCTGGTCCGTGCAGCGCCCGGACGTGGTCCAGGTGGTCACCGAGGGCCCCCTCGGCTGGTCGGCCCTGGCCGCCGCGCGCAAGCTGCACCTGCCGGTGATCAGCGAATTCCACACCAACTTCCACCGCTACAGCGGCCACTACGGCATCGGCTGGCTCAAGCGCCCCATCGCCGCCTACCTGCGCAAGTTCCACAACCGCGCCGACCTCACCCTGGTGCCCACCCGCGCCCTGCGTGACGAACTGGCCGGCCACGGCATCCCGCGGGTGGACGTGGTCTCCCGCGGCGTGGACACCCTCCTCTTCGACCCGGCCCGGCGCAGCGCCGAGCTGCGCCGCAGCTGGGGCGTCGGTCCGGACGATCTGGTGGTGCTCTACGTGGGCCGCATCGCCCCCGAAAAGAATCTCGCCCTGCTGGAGCAGGCCTACGTCGCCCTCAAGGCCCGCGTACCCGCCGCCCGCCTCGTGATGGTGGGCAGCGGCCCGGCCCAGGCGGGCATGCGCGGGCGCCTGCCCGACGTGATCTTCGCCGGCCCCCAGGTGGGCGAGCAGCTCGCCGCCCACTTCGCCAGCGGTGACCTGTTCCTCTTCCCGAGCCTCACCGAGACCTACGGCAACGTGGTCGCCGAAGCCCTCGCCAGCGGCCTGCCGGTGGTGGCCTACCGGGACGCCGCGGCCCTCGAGCTGATCACCCCCGGCGTGCATGGCCATCTGGCCGAACCCGGTGACGAGCGCGGCTTCGTGCACGGCGCCGTCCAGCTCGCCGAATCGCCCGAACTGCGCGCCCGCATGCGCCTGGCCGCCCGCGAGCGGGTCGCCAGCCTGGCCTGGCGGGCCATCGTGGACAGCCTGGTCAGCCTGCAGCGGCAGGTGATCCTCTCCTCGCCCCTCTCCCACCGGAGGTGATGCCATGTTCGCCCTGCCCGCCCGCCTGCAACTGATCGACGACCGCCTCGCGGTCCGCTCCAACCGCCTGAGCCGTTACCGCGGCCTGCGGGATTTTCTGCGCGTGGTGAGCCGCCTCGGCGACGGCGTGGCCTGGTACACCCTGGCCGCCGCCCTCTACGGCCTGTTCGGCGCCGAGGCCCTGCCGGCCCTCACCCAGATGCTGGCCGCCGGCGTCAGCGGCGTCATCGTCTACAAGCTGCTCAAGAACCACACCCTGCGCCCGCGCCCCTTCGAGGTGGTGAGCGACGTGGTGTGCGCCGGCTCGCCGCTGGACCGCTTCAGCTTCCCCTCCGGCCACACCCTGCACGCGGTGAGCTTCTCCCTGATCCTCGCCCACCACTTCCCGCCCCTGGCCGGCGCAGTCTTCGGCTTTGCCCTGCTGGTGGCGATCTCCCGCCCGGTGCTGGGCCTGCACTATCCCAGCGACGTGCTGGCCGGCGGCGCGATCGGCGCCAGCCTCGCCAGCGCCACCCTGACCCTGCTGTAAATCCCGGCCCGGGCGGCGGACCTGCGCCACGCGCGGGGCGCGGCCCCCGCGCCGGCCGCATTGGGTCCCACGCGACCTGTCGGTCCTCGGCCCGCGCCCATGCGGATCACCCGCCGCGGGCGTCGCGATGTCCGTGGCCGTCATCGTGCCTCTCCCGCCCCCGGCCGCGCCCTGCAACCCGGCGCCCATTGCTATCCTGAAGGGGACGACCGCCCAGCCCCCGCCATGCCCTCCACCGACACCACCGCCCACCCAGCGTCCATCCTGGTCCGCGGCCAGATCCTGCACTTCCTCGCCGATCCCGGCCCGGAAGATGACCCCGCCGCCTGGGAATACTTCGACGACGGCGCCCTGTGGATCGTGGATGGCCGCATCCACGCCGCCGGCCCGTGGGAAGCCCTCCACGCCGCCCTGCCACCGGCCCGCCGCGCCGCCGCCACCTACTACGACTACCGCGGCCGCCTGGTCCTGCCCGGCCTGGTCGACACCCACCTGCACTACGCCCAGGCCGGCGCCCTCGGCAGCTTCGGGCGCGACCTGCTGGACTGGCTCGGCGGCGCCATCTTCCCGGCGGAGGCCAGCTTCGCCGACCCCGGCGTCGCCGAGCGCACCGCCGCCTTCGTCGCCGACCGCCTGCTCGCCCACGGCACCACCACCGCCTCGGTCTTCGCCACCGTCCACGCCCACTCGGTGGATGCCTTCTTCGCCGCCGCCGAAGCCCGCCAGATGCGCGTGCTGTGCGGCAAGGTGCTGATGGACCGGCACTGCCCCGACGCCCTGCGCGACACGGCCGCCTCCGGCGCTGCCGACAGCCTCGCCCTCATCGAACGCTGGCATGGCCGCGGACGCCTGCGCTACAGCCTGAGCCCACGCTTCGCCCCCACCTCCACGCCGGAACAGCTGCAGCGCACCGGCGAACTCTTCGCCGCCTGGCCCGACCTGCACCTGCAGAGCCACCTGGCGGAAAGCCACGGCGAGCGTGCCTGGATCGCCCGCCTCTTCCCCGGCTGTCGCGACGATGCCGAGGTCTACGCCCGCTACGGTCTGCTCGGCCCGCGCGCCATCTACGCCCACGCCCTCCACCTGGACGATTCCCAGCGCCGCGCCCTGGCCGCCACCGGCACGGCCGTCGCGTTCTGTCCCAGCGCCAACCTCTTCCTGGGCAGCGGCTTCTTCGACTACGCCGCCAGCACGGCCGCCGGCCTGCGCGTCGGCCTCGCCAGCGACGTGGGCGCCGGCACCAGCTTCAGCCTGATCCGCAGCCTCGGCCGCGCCTTCGATGTGAGCCAGGCCACCGGCGCGCCCCTGTCGGCCCTGCGCGGCTGGTTTCTCGCCACCCTGGGCGGCGCGCAGGCGCTCTCCCTGGACGACTGCATCGGCAGCTTCCAGCCCGGCCGCGAGGCCGATTTCGTGGTACTCGATCTGGCCGCCACACCGGAGCTGGCGTGGCGCATGGGACAGGCGCGCAGCCTCACGGACCAGCTGTTCGCGCTGATGATCCTGGGTGACGAGCGCTGCGTCGTCGCCACCCATCTGCTCGGCCGCCGGCGCTGGGCGCGGCCCTGAACGACCCGCCGCGGCGGGTGCCGGGCAGCCGTCAGGCGATGCGGAAGCGTCCGGTCAGGCCCTGCAGCTCCTCGGCCAGACCCGCCATGCGGCGCGAGGTCTCGCGCATCTGCGAAGCCGTCGCGGCATTGGCCTCCGACACGCTGGCGATCTGCTCCACGCGCGAGGCGATCTCCCGCGCGGCCACGGACTGCTCGCCCAGGCCGAGCTTGATCTCCTCCATCGCCGCCAGCACCGCCACCGAGCTGCCCGAGATCGTCGTCACCGACTCCCCGGCGGAGCGGGCCCGCTCGGCCACGCTGGCGACCCCGCCCACATTCGCGTCCATGTCCGCCACGGCCTTCGACGTCCCGTCGATGACCTTCTCCACCATCGTGGTGATCTCCCGCGTCGAGTTTCCGGTGCGCTCCGCCAGCTTGCGCACCTCGTCGGCCACCACCGCAAAGCCGCGCCCGGCCTCCCCGGCGCGGGCCGCCTCGATGGCGGCGTTGAGGGCCAGCAGATTGGTCTGGTCGGCGATGCCGCTCACCACATCCACCACCTTGGTGATGTCCGCGGCAAACGCTTCCAGCGCCTGCATGGTGCCCACCACCTCCTGCGTGGACGCCGACATGCGCGAGATCTCGTCCGACACGCTCACCATGATCTGCCCGCCCTCCACGGCCCCGTCGCGGGCGTCGGCGGACAGGCCGTGGGCGCGGATGGTGTTGTCGTTGATGTGGTCGATGGACACCGACAGCTCCTCGATCGCCGCCGCCAGGGCGCCGGCGTAGGACGACTGCTCCTCCGCCCGCGTGGCGCTCACCTGGGCCGACTCGCGCATCTGCACCAGACTCCCCTTCAGATTGGCCGCTTCCTGGCGCAAGGCTGCGGCAATCTCGTGCAGGTTGTTGCGCATCAGCGCCAGGCGCGCCACGAGGATGCCGATCTCGTCTTCTCCAGCCTGGGGCAGCTCGCACAGCAGATTGCCGCGGGCGATCTCATCCGCGGCGCGCCCCACTGCCGCCAGGGGCTTCACCACCGAGCGGATCGCCAGGGCGGAAAAGACCACCGCCACCGCCAGCGCCAGCGCCGTCGCACCGCCCAGGCGGGTGCGCGCCTCCGTCACGAAATCGCGGGACTCGCCAACCAGCGCGTCATTCCAGCGGTTGGTCCCGTTCACCACCGCGTCGATGGCCTTGCGCTGGGCACCGTAGAGTCCCTGCAAGGTGTTCAGGGCCTCCTGCGCGCGGGCCGCGTTGCCGTCCCGCAGCGCGGCGTAGTAATCCCCGGTGGCGAGGGCATAGAACGGCGCCACCGGCGCGTCGGCCTCCTCGAGGAGCGCCTTGCGCAGCTCGGGCGGCAGGTCCGCCGCCTGCCACACGGCGTGACGTTCGTCGTATTCCTGCTTCAGCTTGAGCAGACGGCTCCGCGCGGCGTCCAGTTCGGCGCCCTGCTGATCGCGCATCTCCCGCGCCACCAGATAGCTTTCAATGATGTAGGCCGGCGGCGGCAGGATGTCGGCGAGCAGGTCCTTGCCCTGCACGATGCGCCCGAAACGGTCGCCATCCACGCCGCTGGAATGGATGACACCGCTCGCCCACCAGGCGGTCAGGGCCAGCAGCAGGAGCAGCACCGCGTTGCCGCTCATGACCCGCGCCCCCACCGAGCGGCGCCAGGGCCGCATCAGCCGGCGTGTCACGCGCAGCAGCGGACCGGTCCGGGCGACCTGCCCTTCATGCAACCGGACGCTCCGATCCTTGCGCATGCGCGCGTAGAGCGCCTCGGCCGCCTGCACGTCGACCCGCGACGGCGCCACCCGCACCGACATGTAGCCCGCCCCGTCCATCAGCGGCGTGACGTTGGCGCGTACCCAGTAGAAACCACCGTTCTTGCGCCGGTTCTTGACGACGCCCGACCACGGACGGCCGCGCTTCAGCGTCGCCCACATGTCACGGAAGGCCTCCTCCGGCATGTCCGGATGGCGGACCATGTTGTGGGGCTGACCGATCAGCTCCATGCGTTCGAAGCCGCTCGCCCGCACGAACTCCTCGTTGCAATCGATGATGGTGCCCTGAACGTCGGTGCGGCTGATGATCGCCGCGCCCGGCGGCAGGTGATATTCGTCCGGCGTGACCGGCAGGTTCGCGCGCATGATCGTGTCCGTCCTCTCGCGTTTCGGTTTCGGTGAACCGTCTTCCGGACCGGGTCCGGCCGCCTCCGTCGCGCCTGCGCTGCGCGCACGCCGCACCCTTTCCTGTCCGACATCAATGACAACTGATGCGCTATCGACGTTGGAAACGCCGCCTTGAGAGCACGTTTTGCATTTTTTTCATTTCGGAAGGCAGCACTGTCAGGCCCACCCCCGATGCGCGTCAGCCCGCCCCCGCCAGCCTCGCCAGCACGGTCTGCAGGCGGGCCATCTCCGCGTCCGACAGCGCCGCGCGCAGCCACGCGCCCGTCGCCGCCACCACCTCGGCCATCGCCGCCTCGATCTGCGCCGCGCCCGCCGGCGTCAGCGCTGCCGGCTTGACCCGCGCGTCGTCTGCCGCCTGGCGGCGCAGCACCAGCCCGCGCCCCTCCAGGTGCAGCATCACCTTGGTGAGCCCGCCGGAGGTGATCACCACCTCTGCCTGCAGTTGGGAGGGCGTCAGCTCGTGGGGCGGTGGGGCATTGCGCAAAGTCGCCAGCACGTCGAACTCCGCCAGGGACAAGTCGTAGCGGGCCAGGACCGGGCGCATCGTCTCCAGCGAGCGGGCGCGCGCGCCCTGCAGGGCCAGGAAGAGGGGCACGACCCGGGAATCGAGACTGTGATCCCAGCGCGGAGAATCCTGATCGGCAACGACGTTCATGGGTGTCCTCGGGAAACATCCCCGTTATGTAAAGGCAGGCAAATCATCTTGCTGGAAAGATATCTGCCCGATAGATTGGACTCAAGTCCCATTCAGATCCAATCCACCATGAAAGCCATCCAGCGCACCCTCGCCGGCTTCCTGCTCCTGCTCACCGCCGGCTGGGCCCTCTCCGAGCCCGGCGACCTCGTGGCCATCGCCAGCTTCTTCGACTTCCGCAGCCTCTTCATGCAATGGAGCGGCGTGATCGCCATCGGCGTCATGAGCCTCGCCATGATCCTGTCCCTGCGCCCCGCCGTCCTCGAACCCTACCTCGGCGGGCTGGACAAGCTCTACCGCCTGCACAAATGGCTGGGCATCACCGCCCTGGGCATCACCCTCGCCCACTGGCTGATGGCCAAGTCCCCCAAGTGGCTGATCGCCCTCGGCTGGCTCGAACGCCGCGGCCGCCGCCCGCGCCCGAGCTTTCCCGAAGGCTCCCTGCAGGGCCTCTTCGCCGGCCTCCACGGCCTCGCCGAAGACGTGGGCGAATGGGCCTTCTACGGCGCCCTGGTGCTGATGCTCATCGCCCTCATCAAGGCCTTTCCCTACCGCCGCTTCGTGCAGACCCACCGCCTGCTGCCCCTCGCCTATCTGGCGCTGGTCTTCCACGCCGTCATCCTGCTCAAGTTCGACGCCTGGCGCGGCCCCATCGGCCCCCTGCTGGTCGCGTTGATGGCCCTCGGCAGCGTCGCCGCCGTGTCCAGCCTGCTCGGCTGGCGCCCCGGCAGGCGCCCTGTCACCGGCACCGTCACGGCCGTGGCCGCCGACGCCATCGATCCGGTCCTCACCGTCGACCTCCGGCTCGACCCCGGCTGGCCCGGCCACACCGCCGGCCAGTTCGCCTTCGTCACCTTCGACAGCCGCGAGGGCGCCCACCCCTTCACCCTCGCCTCCGCCTGGCGCGGCGACGGCTACATCCAGTTCCGCATCAAGGCCCTCGGCGACTACACCCGCACGCTGGCCGCCCGTCTCCACCCCGGCGCCCGCGTCAGCCTGGAAGGCCCCTACGGCCGCTTCACCTTCGGCGGCAACGCCGCGCGTCAGATCTGGATCGCCGGCGGCATCGGCATCACCCCCTTCCTGGCCCGCCTGCAGGCCCTCGCCGCCACCCCCGACGGGCGCCGCACGGATCTCTTCCACTGCACCGCGCGCTATTCCGCCGACGCGGTCCGTCAGCTCCGCCACGCCACCGACGCCGCCGGCGTGCGCCTGCACATGCTGTGGGACGAACGGGACGGCCGCCTCGACGCCGCCCGCCTCGCCGAGACCGTGCCCGACTGGCGCGACGCCGACATCTGGTTCTGCGGTCCGGCGCCCTTCGGCGACGCCCTGCGCACGGGCCTCGTCCGCCTCGGCCTGCCCGCCCGGCGCTTCCACCAGGAACTCTTCGAGATGCGCTGAGCACGCGGCGCGGCGCGCGCGTCCCCTGCCGCGCCAGGGCCCGGACGCCCGCCCGCTGCGCTAGAATCCACCCCGGGTGTCCCTCCGCGCCGTGCGGACGGACAGGTTTCGTGACGGTCGGGCCGCCTCACGGGAACATCCCATCATGGCCCTCCGCCCACTGCGCAGACGCCTGCGCGCCCGCCTGTCCCCCGCCACGACGGCACCGCCGTGTCCCGCCGTTGCTGCCTTCGCGGCCCCCCACGCACGCTTCCCCGCACCGCCGCGACGCCCTGACGCGCCGCGCTGCGCCATTCGGCGCCTCCCCGTCTGACCGGAATGCCCCCATGCTCACCGTCCTCATCCTGATCTTCGCGGTCACCTACCTGGCCATCGCCCTCGAGCACCCCCTCAACCTCCACAAATCCGCCTCAGCCCTGGCCGGCGCCGGTCTGATGTGGACCATCTACGCCCTGCTCGGGCCGGACGCCGCCACCGTCGCCCACCAGCTCGACGACACCGTCACCGCCACGGCGCAGATCGTCTTCTTCCTGATGGGCGCCATGGCCATCGTCGAGGTCATCGACGCCCACCACGGCTTCGACGTCCTCACCCGCCGCATCCGCACCACCCGGCAGACCACCCTGCTGTGGCTCGTCGGCAGCGCCACCTTCGTGCTGAGCGCCGTGCTCGACAACCTCACCACCACCATCGTGATGATCTCCCTGCTGCGCACGCTGCTGGCCCGCCACGAGGACCGCCTCGTCTTTGCCGGCCTCGTGGTCATCGCCGCCAATGCCGGCGGGGCGTGGTCCCCCATCGGCGACGTCACCACCACCATGCTGTGGATCGGCGGCCAGCTCAGCGCCGCCGCCATCATCCGCTCGGCCCTGCTGCCGTCCCTCGTGTGCACGCTGGTGCCCCTCCTGGTCCTCAGCCTCGCCCTGCGCGGCCGGCCCGTCGTCGCGCCGGACGCGCCGGACCCCGCCACCGCCGGGCCCGGCGCAACCGAGTTTGAGCGCCGCTTCATGTTCGCCCTGGGCATCGGCGTGCTCGTCGCGGTCCCCGCCTTCAAGACCCTGACCCACCTCCCGCCCTTTCTAGGCATCCTCTTCGGGCTGGGCATCGTGTGGCTGGCGGGCGACCTGATCCACCGGGACAAGTCCGCCGAGTACCGCGAACGCCTGACCCTCGCCCACGCCCTCGGCCGCATCGACCTGGGCTCCGTCGTGTTCTTCGTCGGCATCCTGCTGGCCGTCGCCACGCTGGAACACACCCACCTGCTGTCCGCCCTCGCCGCCTGGCTGGACCTGCGGGTGGGCCGCGAAGACCTCATCGTGCTGCTCATCGGCATGGCCAGCGCGGTGGTGGACAATGTGCCCATGGTGGCCGGCGCGATGGGCATGTATCCCCTCGCCGACTACCCTGCGGATCACTTCCTGTGGCGCTTCCTGGCCTATTGCGCAGGCACCGGCGGCTCCGTGCTGATCATCGGCTCGGCGGCGGGCGTCGCCGCCATGGGCATGGCCCACATCCCCTTCGGCTGGTACCTGCGGCGCATCAGCGGGCTCGCCCTGCTCGGCTACCTGGCGGGCGCCGGGGTGTTCGTGCTGCAGCAGGGCGTGGCGGCCTGACCCACGCCGGTCCACGGCCGCCCGGCGCGCGCCGGCACGGCGTCAATCGCCGGCCGCCGGTGCGGCGGCAGCCGTGAGGTAGTCCAGGGCCACGTTGGTCAGGGTGCGCACGCCGATGGCGAGCACCCGCTCGTCGATCCAGAAGCGCGGCGAATGATTGGGGAACACCGTCTCCGGCCGCGCGTCCGGCGGCACCACCCCGAGGAAGAAGAAGACCCCCGGCACCAGCTTCTGGTACGCGGAGAAATCCTCCGAAACGGTGACCTTGGGATTCACGAACACCTGATCGCGCCCCAGCGTGGCCCGCAGGGACTCCGCCGTCAGGCGGGCCAGACGCTCATCGTTCACCGTCACGTCGTAGTTCGGCGTGATCGTCACCGCCGCGCTGCCGCCGCCGCTCTCCGCGATCTTCTCGGCCGTGCGGATCAGGCGCTTCCGGATGTCGCCGCGCATGGTCTCGTCAAGGGCGCGGATCATGCCGCTCAGCTCCACCGTGTCGGGGATGATGTTCGGCCGGTTGCCTCCGTTGATCGCGCCGACGGTGATCACCGACGGTTCGAGCAGCACATTCACCTGGCGGCTCTCGATGGTCTGCAGGCCCATGACCACCTGCGCCGCCAGCACCACGGGATCGACGCCCAGCCACGGCAGGGCCGCGTGGGTCTGGCTGCCCTGCACCACGATCCGGAAAGTATCGCCGCTCGCCATGAAAGGCCCGCCGCGCACGCCCGCCTTGCCCAGGGGCGTCCGGCTGTTGAGGTGCAGGCCGAAGATCGCCGAGGGCGCCGGATCCTTCAACGCCCCTTCGCGGATCATCAGCGCGGCCCCGCCCTCCTCGTCGGGCGGCGGGCCTTCCTCGGCGGGCTGGAAGAGGAACACCACCGTGCCCGGCACCCGCTCCCGCAGCGACGCGAGCACCTGCGCCACGCCCATCAGGATCGCCGTATGGCCGTCGTGACCGCACACATGGGCGACGCCCACCTCCTGCCCCTGCCAGCGTGCCTTCTGCGTCGACGCAAAAGGCAGGCCGCTCTGCTCGGTGACCGGCAGGGCGTCCATGTCGGCCCGCAGCGCCACCACCGGCCCCGGCAGACCGCCGCGCAACACCCCCACAACGCCGGTGTGGGCCACCGGCGCACGCACCTCCAGCCCCAGCGCGCGCAGATGATCGGCCACCAGCCTGCCCGTCCGGAACTCCCGATTGCCCAGCTCGGGATGCTGATGGATGTCCCGTCGCCACGCGATCACCTGCGCCTCCAGACGCTGCGCCTGCGCCTCCACCTGCGGCCGCAGGCTTCCCGGCTGCTGCGCGAGGGCATTGCCCACCCCCAGGACAAGGCCCAGCACCCCCACGCGCATGCTCCGTCGCATCGTCGCCGCTCCCGAATGGATCCGCCCGCCCCGCGCTGCGCCGCCGCAGCCCCTCTGGATCATTCTAGACAGGCACCGCCATTTCGCCGGACGCCTGCGCCGGCGGCCCCCGGCCCGCGACGCAGTCTGCGCGCCCCACGGGTCGCGGCCGCACTGTGCGCGGCGCCTACTCGATCAGCCCCCGCGCCCGCGCATCCGCCTCGTCCGGCATGATCGCCATCGCCGTGCGCATGCGCCGGAAACCGAACTGCGCGTAGAACGCCTCCTTGCCCGGCGCGGCGTAGAGCATCGTCAGCTCCACATTGGCGGCGGCCAGCAGACGCCGCACGATGGCCTGCCCGATGCCGCGCCCCTGGTATTCGGGCAACACCGCCACGTCGTACAGCGCCGCCCGCGACACCCCGTCCGACAAGGCCCGCCCCACGCCGATCAGCACCGGCCCGGCATACACGAAGAGGCACAGCGCGCTGTTGCGGAAGGCCGTCTCCAGGCGCTCGGGCTCACGCCGCCGGCCCAGCTTCGCCCGCTCGAAGAGCGCCACCAGCGCCGGCCAGTCCACCCGCTCGACGTCCCACGAAAAGTCCAGCCCCGCGGCCCCGCCAGCGCCGTCCTGCCCCAGCGTCGTGTCTGCGGATGTCATGTGTCCCGCCCTCACACTGGCAGCGCCGACGACGCCTTCACTTCCCGCAGGGACAGGCTCGAACGGATCGCCGTCACCCCCGGCAGCGTGCGCAGGCGGTCGCGCACGAAGAGCCCGTAGGCGTCCAGATCCTCCGCCACCACCTGCAACAGGTAATCGCAGTCGCCCGTCACGTTGTGACAGGACAGGATCTGCGGCAGCCCGGCCACCTGTCGCTCGAACTGCAGGGGCGCCTCCCCGGCGTGATCCCCCAGCGTCACCTGCACGAAGGCCAGCACCCCGTAGCCCAGCTTGCGCCGGCTGAGCCGCGCCTGATAGCCCTCGATGAAGCCCTCCGCCTCCAGCCGACGCAGGCGTCGCCAGCACGGCGTCTCGCTCAGCGACAGGGTCTCGGCCAGACGCGCGTTGGACATGCGCCCGTCCCCCTGGAGCAGGCGCAACACCGTGCGATCCACCTCATCCAGCCCATGTCCGGAAAGAATCATTCCCTGCCTCCTCGATATCAGGATGAAACTGTCCGAACAGTGGCTGTTCACGAAGGATTTGGCAATCCTCTTCCCCTTCATTGGCCCGATCATGAAGCTTCCGCACCGCCCGACGAAGCCCACCGCCGTGATCGACACCGCCGCCCTGCCCCTCTTCCTCGCCGCCCTCGCCGCCGCCTACCTGCTGCCGGGGCCGGACATGGCCCTCATCGTGTCCACCACCGCCCGCCACGGCCCGCGCAGTGGCCTGATGGCCGCCGCCGGCCTGGCCCTGTCCCGCAGCCTGCATGTGCTCCTCTCCGGATTCGGGCTGGCCGCCCTCTTCGCCGCCCATCCCCTGCTCTTCCACGGCGTCAAGCTGCTCGGCGCCGCCTATCTGCTCGGCCTGGCGTGGACACTCCTCACCGCCCCCGACACCACGCCCGGCGCGACCGCCGCAGCCGCCTGCGCATCGCCGCCCGGCGCGGCAGACGCCCTGCGCCGCGGATTCCTCACCAATCTGCTCAACCCCAAGGCCCTCGGCTTCTGCGCCATCCTGCTGCCCCAGTTCGTCGCGCCCCACCAGCCCCTGCCCGGCCAGTTCGCGGTGCTCGGGCTCATCCTCGTGGGGCTTGGCGCGGCCTTCGACGCGGCCTACATCTGTGCCGCCCAGGGGGTGGCCCGCCGCTTTGCCGCGGCACCGCGCCTGCGCGGGCTGTCGCGCCTCACCTGCGCCGGCGTCTTCGGCCTGGCCGCGCTGCGCCTCGCCTTCAGCGGCACCGACTGAAGCCTCCCACTGCGCCCCGCGCCGGCCATCACCAACCCGCCTCAGCCCATCAACCAGCGCCCGACGCCCAGCCACAGGGCCGTGACGCCCAGCATCGCCGCAAAGGCCGTGCGCATGCGCCGCTCGGGCAGGCGATGGGCCCACGCCACGCCCGCCGACACCGTCGCCAGCCCGCCCACGGCCATGGGCAGGCCCCGCGACCAGTCCACATGCCCCGCCGACGCATACGCGGCCAGCGCCACCGCCGAGCTGGGCGCCACCAGGGCCAGCGACAAGCCCTGCGCCACCGCCTGCCGTTGCCCCAGCCAGCCGGCGAGCAAAGGCGTCGCCAGCAAACCGCCGCCGATGCCCAGCAAACCCATGCTGCACCCGCCCGCCGCCCCCACCAGGGGCAGCCAGCGCAACGCCAACGGCTTGCCGACCCCCGCCGCCGCCGGCGCCGCGCGCCACAACTTGATCGCCAAGGCCAGCAGGAACACGCAGAACACCCCGCGCAGCACCAGCGGGTCCAACTGCGTCGCGAAATGGGCCATGCCCCAGGTGACCAGCGTCGCCGAGCCGGCAATGGCCGCCTGGGCCCGCCACGGCATGGGCTGGCGCTGCTGGTAACGCCACCAGCCCACCAGCAGATTCGGCACCATCAGCACCAGGGCCGTCCCCTGGGCCTGCGCCTGCTCCATGCCAAAGCCCAGCACGAACAGGGGGATCGCCAGGATGCCCCCGCCGATGCCGAAGAGCCCCCCGAAGAAGCCCAGCCCCGCCCCCACCACCAGGGCCAGCCCCATGTGGGCGTCCACTACAAAGTCCATGCGCGTGCCCCCTTCAAAAACCGATCCGCGCACTTTCATTGATTCACCGCATCGCTACAATCGTCCGCACTGCAATTCATCCCTGCGTACACGGCACGAATGAACGACCTCCCGGACCTCGCCTTCTTCGCCCTCCTCGCCCGCCAGCCCACCCTGGCCGCCGCGGCCCAGGCCCTGGGCGTCACGCCCTCCAGCGTGAGCCGTCGCCTCGCCGCGCTGGAACACCGCCTCGGCGTGCGCCTCCTCCACCGCACCACGCGACGCATCAGCCTGAGCGCGGAAGGCAGCCGCTACCTGGAAGGCGGCGAACAGATCCTGCACGACCTGGACAACCTGGAGCGCTCCCTGCTCGGCAGCCGCGAAATGCCCCGCGGCCTGCTGCGCATCAACGCCACCTTCGGCTTCGGCCGTCGCCACCTGGCCCCGGCCCTTTCCGACTTCGCGCGACGCTATCCCGACGTGGAAGTGATCCTCGATCTCACCGACCGCCCCCTCGACCTGACCGAACATGCCGTGGACGTGGGCATCCGCTTCGGCCCCCCGCCCGACGCCCGCATCCAGGCCCGCCGCATCGCCCCCAACCGCCGCCTCGTATGCGCCGCGCCCGCCTACCTGGACGCCCACGGCCACCCCGAATCCCCCCGCGACCTGCCGCGCCACCGCTGCATCGTCATCCGCGAAGCCACCGCCGCCTACAACCACTGGCAGCTCACCGACGGACACGAACAGATCATGGTCAAGGTCGGCGGCCCCCTCTCCACCAACTTCGGCGAGATCGCCGTCGAATGGGCCCTCGCCGGCCACGGCATCGTGCTGCGCTCCGAATGGGACGTGGCCGCCGACCTCCGCGACGGCCGCCTGCAACGCCTCCTCAGCCCCTGGGCCGGCACGTCCGCCGACATCCACGCGGTCTATCCGCCGCGGCATCATCTGTCGGCGAAGGTGAAGGTGTTTGTGGCGTTT
>DAOQMM010000068.1:0-18983 GCA_035335645.1 Rhodocyclaceae bacterium
CCGTGCGCTGTTCGGCCTCGGCGCGGGCGATCTCGGCGGCGGCGGCGGCGTCGCGGGCATCGCGGCTGGCGTCGAGGAAGGCCAGCGCCGGGGCCAGTGCGCGACCATAGAGGGCGGCCCAGGCGGGGTTGGGGGTGTTGTGCTGGCGCCAGTCGAGGGCGAACTGGAGTTCCGGGTCGCGCCACAGGCTGGCTTCACCGCGGGCGTGCAGGTCGGCGGCGTCGGCGAGGCGGCGCAGCATGCGGGCGGCCTCGGCCTCCCGCTCGCCCCAGGCGCGCAGGCGGTCCCAGATGCGCATGAGGCTCTCGTGGGCCAGGTCCACGACGGTGTCGGCGGTGAGGGCGACGCCTTCGGGCGGCATCAGGAAGGCGGCGCCCGGCGCGCGAAAGGGGGCAAGGGTGGTGGCGAGCTCCTCCGCTGGCGCGCCGCCGAGGGCCACCAGATCGGCAAAACGGCAGGGGCGACGGACGCCCCGGTGATCGCTGCCGGTATCGGTGAGGGCGCGGAAGGCCTGGGCGCACAGGCGCTGGCGGCCCGGCGGCAGGGCGGCGTAGAGCTCCTCGGCGTGCTGGTTGAGGGCGTGGGCGAGGGTGCCGACGGCGTCGTAGTGGCGCGCCTCGATGGGGCTGGGCGTGCGGCTGGCGCGCCAGTGCGCCCAGGTGCGGGCGAGGGCGTGCTGGAGCAGGGAGAGCTGGTCCGGGTCGTCGCCGACGTCATTCACGAGGCGGGTGAGCAGGGTGGGGGCGATGTCGGCGCCGCACACCCGCGCCGGCCCGGCGATGGCGGCGCGGCGTTCGTCGCGGCTCATGCGCGGCACCAGATATTGCCCCTGGTTGATGGCTTCCGGCAGGCCGGCGAAGCGGGCGCAGTCGCCGAGGAAGTCGGAGCGCATGGTGAGCACGACGTGGATCGGGACGTCCTGGGCGCGGGCTTCGAGGAGGAGATTGACGAAGGCGGTGGCGGGGTCGCCGTCGGCGTCGGGCTGCGCATCGCCACGGGGGCCAAGGCCGCGGTAGCGGAACAGTTCTTCGAACTGGTCGACGATGACGAGGAGCTGGGTGCCCGCGGGCAGGCCGGCCTGGAGGAAGGCTTCGACGAGGCCCCGGCGGCTCATGGCGAGGGTGGATTCGATGAGCTCGGCGAGGCGGAAGGGGCTGTCGGGCAGATCCCGGTGAAGGGCGCCGGGGGCGGCCAGGGACTCGGCGAGGGCGCGCAGGGGCTGGCTGCCGGGGCGGCAGGTGGCCATCCGCCAGGCGCTGCCGGCCTGGGCGAGGAGGCCCCGGTGCAGGGCCGGGCGTAGACCGCAATTGACGAGGGAGGACTTGCCGCAGCCGGAGCTGCCGATCACGGCGAGGAAGCGGCCGCGGGCGAGGGTGTCCACGAGGGCGTCCACCTGGGCCTCGCGGCCGAAGAAGAGGTGTTCCTCGTCTTCGCGGAAGGGGCGGATGCCCGGATAAGGCGTATCGAGGCGCAGGCGGGTGAAGCTCATGGGGCCTCCGTGCCGAGGGCCGCCAGCAGAGGGGCGAGGACGGCGGCGTCGAGCCCGTCGAGGGCATCCAGCGTATCGGCCTCGGCGAGGGCGCGGAGGAACGCCTTGTCATCGCCGAGCGGCGGGGCGAGGAGCACGAACTGGCCCCGCAGGGGGCGCTCCCGCTGGCTCGCGCAGAGCTTCTGGAGGTCGTTGCCCTGATGGTACTTCCACGCCTCGTCGCCGGCGCCGTACCACAGGACGAGGACGTCGCAGTCGAGGGCGAGCTGGCGGTTGGCTTCGCGCACGGCGCCGGCATCGCCGCTGAAGACGGGCAGGGTGACCTCCACGCCATGGGCGCGCAGCAGGCGGATGAAGGGCAGGATGTCCTTGCGGTCGCGGGCGTCGCATACCAGGTGCACGCGGCGTACGCTGACGGAGGGCGCGGTGGGCGGTGCCTCGGGCGGCTTGAGGGCGGCGTGGATGGCGGCCTTGAGGACTTCCAGGTCGCCTTCCACGAGATCGGCGCCGGCCTGCAGGGCGGCGTCCTGGCGCAGGGCGTCGAGGAAGGCCTGCTGGGCCGGCAGGGGCGAGGCGAGTCCCGGCGGCAGACCGATCACCCGGCGCAGGCCGGCGCTGCGGCTGCGGGCCGCAGCGCGTTCGTTCTGCAGGACAACGACCGACTGCTGGCGCGCACCGTCCGGGATGCGCCCGCTGCCGCTGCCGATGAGGTGGATGGACAGCACGCAGCGGGCCAGCAGGGCGTCTACGGCAGCCACGTGCTCGTCCTCGTCGTCGGGCAGGCGCTGGTCGGGGAGGACGGTGTAGCCGCAGCAGGCGAGCTCGGCCTCGATGCGTTCGCGGGCCTCGCGGCGGTCGCGGCTGCATTCGGCGAGGAACACGGCGGGGCGCTCTGCGGCGGGGGGCGTTGCGTTGCCGTCATTGGCGGCGGGCGTATCGGCCAGGGCGTTGATCTGGGCGGCCAGGTCCCAGGCGAGCTTGTTGGCCTTGCGCAGGAAGGCCTGGCGGGGCTGCTCGCCGTAGGCGGGGTCGAGTTCCCGCGGGGTGCGGTCCTCATCGAATTCGTAGAACTCGTAGCCGAGGAGCTGGGCCGCCGCCGGGGGCAGGAGGCCATCGCCGTCCACGGGCAGCTTGAGGACCTTGATGAGGCGGGACTTGTTATCCACGAAGAGGCTGTGTTCGGCTTCGGCCCGTTCGCAGAAGCTGCGGATCTCGCGCGCGCACCACTCGGACTTGAGGTAGCGCGGGGTGAGGATGGAGACGAACAGGGCGGTGCCGGCAAGCTGGCCGAGGATCTCGTCGGAGAAGACGTCGTTGCCACGCAGCTTGTCGTCGCGCCAGATGTCGGCGGGGGCGCCGAGGCGCTGGCTGAGGAGGGTCTGCAGGGTGGCGTGGAAGAGGCTGACCCAGCCGGCCTGGTCCGCCGTGAGGGGTTGGTTGTCCAGGTGGGCATAGCTGATGAAGATCTGGCGGGCGTACTTCATCGGGGCAGACCTCCGGGCAGGGCGAGGCCGGGGGGCAGGAAGGCGGCGAGCTGCGCCCGGTAGGCGTCGGCCTGCCACAGGCGCAGGCCGCGGGCGGCGAAGGCGCGGAAGTCGTCGGGGCCGGGCAGGGAGCGGTAGCGGCGCAGGCGGCGGTCCTGGGGTGTGCCGGGGGGACGCTCGCCGGCGGCGCAGGCGGCGATCACGGCCTGTACAGTGGGCAGGGCCAGGGCGTAGAGCTCGCCGATCTGGGTGTAGAGGCCGCCGGCAGGGTCGAAGGGGGTCCGGTGGACGGCCACCAGGGGGCCGTCGTCGATGCCCGCGGTAATCCAGTGGACGCTGCAGGCGAGCTGCGTCTCGCCTTCGAGGACGCTGCGCAGGGGGGCGTGCAGGCCGGCGTAGCGGGGCAGGTGGCCGGGGTGGAGGTTGAGCAGGCCGAAGCGCGGCACGGCGAGGGCGGCGGCGTCGAAGAGGTGGCTGAAGCGGGCGACAATGACCAGGTCCGGAGCGAGGGCGGCGAGCCGCGTGGCGGCGTCGGGGAGTTCGTCGAACACACTGAGGTTCACCCCGTGACGGCGGGCCAGGCCGTGAAAGCTGGCGGCCGGGGCGGTGTCGGCGAGCGCCGGCGGCAGGGCATCCACGAGGGGGAAGAGCAGGTCCACCGGCAGGTGGCGTTCGAGGCAGGCCAGTTCGGCGAGCTCGGGCAACTCGGCCTCGGCCGGGCGCTGCTTGTCCGACAGCCACACGCCGACGAGTTCGTGGCCGGTCAGGCTGGGCAGCAGGCGGTTGAGGAGGCGCGCGCCATGGAGGTCGCGCTTGGTGCAGACGAGCAGGCGCATGGTCAGCGGTCCGCTCCGTCCAGGCCGACGATCTCGGCCACGTCGAGGAGCTTGAGGGGCGGGTAGCGTCCGAGCTGGAGTGCCACCGGCAGGTTGATGAGGTAGGAGAAGTTGCGTGGCAGTTCGACCGGGATGGCCGCCGGCGAGACTTTGTCCCGCAGGATGCGCAGGGCCTGGGCGGCGGTGAAGCGGCCCACGTCCTCGTACTTGTTGACCACGCCGAAGAGGGCGCGGCCGTTCTGCACGGGGGCCTCGGCAGCGGCGAAAACGGGCATGCCGCGGGCCAGGGCGCCGTCGGTGAGGACGTCGCGGCGGGAATTGAGGAAGCTGTCGGGGCCCTGGTACAGGAGATCCACGCCGGCGCCCTTGAGGGCATCCAGCAGGGCCGGCAGGGCGGTGGCGTCCGGCGTGCCGGCGGCGGAGACGGGCAGGGCGCGCTCCACCAGGGTGAAACCCTGACTGGGCGCCAGGGCGCGCAGGGCGTCGCGGGTGGTGATGGAGTTGGACTCGGTCTCGTTGAGGATGTAGCCGAGCGTACGGAACGCCAGATAGCTGTGTGCCGCCTTGATCTGCGTCTCTACGGGCAACAGGTAGAGGGTGCCGGTGAGCGTGCGGCGGGGTTTGTCGAGACGCTGCACGATGCCCGCGGCGACCGGGTCGGAGACGATCATGAAGACCACCGGGACGTCCGTGAGGTGGCGCCTGGGATCCACGGCGTTCCAGCGTCCGGCGGCCTCTTCGGTGACGGTGGTGCCCCAGGTGACGACCAGATCGGGCTTCTCACGGCGCAGTTCCTGCACGAAGCCGGCGATGCGGCGGCGGTCCTGGGCGGCGTCCCGCAGGGTGAATTCGGCGGCGATGCCGTGCTGGCGGAAGTAGGCCTGGAAGCCGCGGCAGGCCTCCTCGCAGCCGCGGTAGAGGAGCATGGCGATGCGGTAGGGCGGATGTTCGGCCGGGGCTGCGTGCGCGGCGCCCTGGGCCGTCAGGAGCACGGCAAGGGCGGCGAGGGCGGGGGCGAGGTACGCGAGGCGCTTCACGAAGGCTCCTTGTCCGGCGTGTCGAGGGACGCTGCAGCCCGCGCCCACAGGGCGAAGGCCAGGGTGGCGACCAGCATCGTCGCGCCCACGGTGGCCATCGCGCCGCCCCAGGCGGTGACGGCCAGCAGGCTGCCGACAAACAGCGGGCCGATCACCGCGCCGAGGCGTTCGACGGTGCGCAGCAGCACGATGGCGGCCGGGCCGTCGCGGCTGGCCAGGGCCTGCAAGGCCGCTGCCGACAGGCCGGTGCCAAGGCCCAGGGCGACGATGCCGGCGAACAGGGTCTCGATCCGGTCCAGGAGGCCCAGTACGCCACCGGCGCCGATCACCAGCCCCCCCGCGATGACCAGGCTGCGCTGCCAGCCGAAACGGTCCGACAGCCAGGATGCCAGCGGATTGGCGGCCGCCACCAGCACAAAATACAGCATCATGGCCCGTCCGGTCGACGCGGGGCTGTAGTCTGCACCGGCCAGGGCGAGGGGCACGAGGTAGAACAGGAAGCCGGCAAGCACCACCTTGGCCGGCAAGGCGGCGGTGAGGAGCGGGATGACGACGCGTCCGCGGGTCAGCAGGGGCAGCAGGCGCGGTGCCGGGGCGCCGGCTGCGGGCGGCGCGACGGGTACGGCGAGGCGCTGGACGAGGAAGGCCAGGCCGCTCATGGCGGCGGCGGCGGCGAACACCGCGGTGGCGCCGAAGCGTTCGGCGAGCAGCCCGCCCACGGGGCTGCCGCAGATCGCGGCGGTCTGCACGGCGCCGACGAAGAGGGCGAGGGCACGGGTGCGCTCGGAGGCCGTGGCCGTGCTCAGAAAGTGCTGCTGGATGGCCAGGGTGCCGATGGCGTAGCCGGCGGCGCACAGGCAGCGGGCCGCCACGAAGGCGCCGTAGCCGCCGCCGGCCATCGCCCCGAGGAAGCCCGCCGCCGACAGGCCGGCGCCGAGGGCGAAGGTGCGTGCCACGCCGAAACGCACCGCCCAGTGTCCGGCAAAGGGGGTGAGCAGGGCGAAGCTGGCCATGTAGGCGGAGATCGGCAGCCCGACCAGGGGGCCGGTGAGGGCGTCTTCGGCGGCCGTCTGCGCGACCAGGGCACGGATGTGCACGGGCAGGAAGGCGCGGGTGAGTTCCTCAGCGAGGATCAGCAGGAACACCGCGAGGCGCGCCGGGCCGAGGCGCTCCCGCGGGCCGGCGGCAAAGCGGGCGCTGCCGAGAATCGCGCAGAGGGCCTCATTGAAGAGCACCAGCGCCACCAGGAAGACGATGGCGAGGTCCACGGCCAGGGCGCGCAGTTCCCGCGCGACCACCCCGGCGTCGGTGACGGCGACGAGCGTGGCACCGGTCGCGCGGACACCCGCAGAGATCGGGACCTCCAGCGCGTGACCGGCTTCGCCGGGACGGCTCGCCGCGTAGCGGTGCGTAGGCCCTTGCAGACGCAGGGCGAGGACTTCCGGGTGCTGGGCGAGGGCGTCGGTGAAGTAGGCTTCGACGCCGTTCAGGCGCTCGAAGGGAATGCCCAGGGCCAGCGCGGCGTCGATGCGCGTGGAGAGAAAACAGGCGAGGGCATGGGCCTTGTCGTCCAGCGCGGGCGCCAGACGTTCGCTGAAGCTGGGCAGCGCCGCGAGGCTCAGGTGCAGGCTGCCGGCGGTGGCCAGGCACAGCGCCGCGCCGAGGACGCGGCGACGCAGGCTGAAGGGCCCGGGCAGGCGCATGGCGAGAACGAGCAGCACGGGCAGGGCGACGGCGACGAGCCCGAGGGTGAGGGCCAAACGCGGGCCGGCCACCGCGCGGGCCGCTTCGATGCGAGCGTCGAGCGCTGCGCTGCGCACCGCGATCAGCACGCTGCCCACAGATTCGCCGGTGCTGTCCTGGAGTGTCCGGCCGATCCACATGTACCCCAGAGGGGCGGTGGCGTGCCACAGGCCGCGGGCCGCGCGCGGCGGCGATGGCACGGGCAGGTCGGTCGGCCCGGTGGCGAAGAGACGGCGCCCGTCCTCGTCGAGCACCTGGATGGCCGTCACGTCCTGGGCGCTGGCGGCAAGGGCCGGCAGGCGGGCGGCAAGTGCGCGGAATTCGGCCAGCTGCAGGCCGTTGGCGGAGGCACGCTGGAAGCTGCTGTGGATCTGTTCGGCGAGCAGGCCGATGCGGGAGACGGTGATGCCGGTGAGGAGATCCCGCTCCTTGTGGAACAGCAGCACCGCCTGCAGGCTCAGGGCCAGACCGAGGGCCGCCAGCAGGAGGAGGCCGATGCGCAGCCATTGCCGGAGATCCGGCGGCGGGGCGGCCGGCAGCGACGGTGGTTCGGCGCGGGGGGGCATCCTCGGCTCTCCTTCGGTGCGACGGCGGGCCGCCGGCGCGGGGCATGCGGCAAGGATAGGCGAAGACGCCGGGCGCCGCACGCCTTTGCGGCGCAGGGCGCGCTGGGGCCACGCGCCAGGGCACCCGCCCGGCGCCGGGACTCAGCCTGAGGCGATCAGGCCGGGGGGTCGGCCGGTGCGCCGCCTGCCGGCGCGAACAGGGCGTCCACGAACTCCCTGGCGCGGAAGGTCTGCAGGTCGTCGATCTGTTCGCCCACGCCGATGAAGCGCAGCGGCTTGGGGCACTGGCGGCCGATGGCGGCCACCACGCCGCCCTTGGCGGTGCCGTCGAGCTTGGTGACGACGAGGCCGGTGACGCCGATGGCGGCATCGAAGGCCTTGACCTGCTGCAGGGCGTTCTGGCCGATGTTGGCGTCGAGCACCAGCAGTACCTCGTGGGGGCCGGACGGCTCGGCCTTCTGGATGACCCGACGCACCTTGGCGATTTCTTCCATCAGGTGCAGCTGGGTGGGCAGACGGCCGGCCGTGTCGGCCAGGACGATGTCGATGCCACGGGCGCGGGCGGCGTTGATGGCGTCGAACACCACTGCGGCCGGGTCGCCGGATTCCTGGGCGATGACAGCCACGCCGTTGCGCTCACCCCAGGTCATGAGCTGCTCCCGCGCGGCGGCACGGAAGGTGTCGCCGGCGGCCAGCAGGACGCTCTTGCCCTGGTTCTGGAAGTGCTTGGCGAGCTTGCCGATGGAGGTGGTCTTGCCGGAGCCGTTCACCCCCGCGATCATGATGATGTAGGGCGAATGGCCGCTGATCTCGAGGGGCTTCTCGAGGGGCGCGAGGATGGACAGCAGGCCTTCGGCGAGGGCGCCCTGGAGCTGGTCGGCGGTTTCCAGCTTGTCCCGCTTCCAGCGGCGGCGCAGTTCGTCGATGAGGTACTGGGTCGCCTCGACGCCGCAGTCGGCCATCAGCAGCGTGGATTCCAGTTCTTCAAGGAGTTCCTCGTCGATCTTGCGGCGGGAGAACAGGCTGGACAGGCCGCCGCCGATCTGCTGGCGGGTGCGGGACAGACCGGCGCGCAGGCGGTCCATCCAGGATTTCTTTTCGGGCGCAGCAGCCGGGCTCGCCGGCGTCGCGACGGGCGCGTCCGGCGAGGCGGGCGCGTCGTCCGCCTTGGGGGTCTTCTTCAGGAAACCAAACATGGAGAGCCGGGTCAGAGTGAGGGTCGATCGGGTCGGCCACGCGGGTGAAAGCCCTTGCGTGTCCTGTTGGCCGGGTCGCCGGATGCCGCTATGATGCCGCGCCACACGCCGGCCAGCGGCCACCGTCCCTCAATTTTACCAGATGCTTCAAGAGCCTATGATGAATCCCCGCGGACGCCTCGCGTCCACCCTGGCGGCCCTGTGCGCCGTGGCCGGTCTGGCCGTTGTCGCCCCGGCCCGGGCCAATCCCTTCGAGATGGTACTCCCCAACGGCATGAAGCTGGTCGTCAAGGAAGACCGGCGGGCGCCCTCGGTGGTCCACATGGTGTGGTACCGGGTGGGGGCGATGGACGAGGTGGATGGCACCTCGGGCGTGGCCCACGTGCTGGAGCACATGATGTTCAAGGGCACGAAGGCCGTCGGCCCCGGAGAGTTCAACAAGCGCGTCGCCGCGGCCGGCGGCCGTGACAACGCGTTCACCAGCTACGACTACACCGCGTATTTCCAGCAGGTGCCGAAGGACGCGCTGCCCGGGATGATGGCGCTGGAGGCCGATCGCATGGCCCATCTGCGCATTACCGACGCCGAATTCCGCAAAGAACTGGAAGTCGTCAAGGAGGAGCGCCGCCTGCGCACCGACGACAAGCCCCGCGCGCTGGTGATCGAGCAGCTCATGGCGAGCGCCTTCCAGGCGCATCCGTATCGCCGTCCCATCATCGGCTGGATGAACGACCTGGACGCCATGACCGCCCAGGACGCCCGCGACTGGTACGTGCGCTGGTACGTCCCCAACAACGCGACCCTGGTCGTGGTGGGCGATGTGGATCACGCGGCGGTGTTCAGGGAGGCCGCAGCCACTTACGGCCGCGTGTCGGCCCGCCCGCTGCCCGAGCGCAAGCCCCTGCGCGAACCCGAACAGAGCGGTCCGCGCAGCACCGTGGTCAAGGCGCCTGCCGAGCTGCCTTACGTGGCGCTGGCCTGGCACGTGCCGACCCTGCGCGACGTGAAGGCTGATGGCGACTACTACGCCCTGCAGGTGCTGGCGGCCGTGCTGGACGGCTACGAGGGCGCCCGCCTGGCCAAGAACGTGGTGCGTGGCAGCCGCGTCGCGGTGAGCGCCGGTGCCGGCTACGACGGGACCGCCCGCGGCGAGTCCCTGTTCGTGCTCGATGGCGCGCCAGCGCCGGGCAAGACGGTAGCCGATGTGGAGGCGGCCCTGCGCGGCGAACTCGCCCGCATCCAGAACGAGGGCGTGTCCGAGGACGAGTTGCGCCGGGTCAAGGTGCAGGCCGTGGCGGCCCAGGTGTACAAGCGCGACTCCCTGATGGGCCAGGCCATGGAGATCGGCATGGACGAGATGGTCGGGCTGTCGTGGAAGGATGACGACTACCAGCTGGCGCGGCTGCGCGCCGTGACGGCCGCCGAGGTCCAGGCCGTCGCCCGCAAGTACTTCTCCGACGACGGCGTGACCGTCGCCCGTCTCGACCCGCTGCCGGTGGATCCGGAAGCCCGCGCCCGTGCGGCCGCTGCGGCGCCCCATCGCCACTGATCGCTTTCTGCAAGGACTGCCCATGATGATTTCCGTATCCCGTTTCGGGGCCGCGCTCGCCTTGACGCTCTTCGGTCTGTGTGGCGGCGCCCACGCCGGCCCGGCCATCCAGACCTGGTCAACACCCAACGGCGCCCGCGTCTTCTATGTGGAAAGCCACGCCCTGCCGCTGGTGGATGTGCAGGTGGATTTCCGCGCCGGCGGCGCCGAATCGCCGGCCGGCAAGACCGGCGTGGCGGGCCTCACCCACGCTCTGCTCGACAACGGCGCCGGCGATCTGGACGAGGAGGCCATCGCCAACCGCATCGCCGACCTGGGCGCCCAGATGGGGGGCAGCGCCGACATGGACCGGGCGTCCATCACCCTGCGCACCCTGTCCAGCGCAGCCGAGCGGGACGGCGCGGTGGATCTGCTCGCCACGGTGATCCAGCATCCCACCTTTCCGGCGGCCAGCTTCGAACGGGAGAAGGCGCGCACCCTCGCCGGCCTGAAGGAATCCGACACCCAGCCGGACGCGATCCTGTCGCGCCGCTTCGCGGCTGCGGTGTTTCCCGGCCATCCCTACGGCCGCCTGCCCACCGTGGACAGTGTGGCGGCGCTGAATCGCGACGACCTGGCTGCCTTCCATGCCCGCACCTACACCGCGGCGCGGGCGGTGGTGAGCATCGTTGGTGATGTGAGCCGTGCCGACGCCGAAGCGATGGCAGCGAAGCTCACGGCCGATCTGCCGCGGGGCGAGGCGCCGGCGACCTCCGTCAACACCGTGCTGCCCGAGGCGCAGACGATCCGCGTGGCGCACCCGTCGGCCCAGGCCCACATCGCCATCGGCCAGCCCGGCATCCGCCGCGGCGATCCGGACTTCTTCCCGCTGCTGGTGGGCAACTACGTCCTTGGTGGCGGCGGCTTCGTGTCGCGCCTGACCAAGGAGGTGCGCGAGAAGCGCGGTTACGCCTACAGCGTGTTCAGCTACTTCATGCCCCAGCGCGACGTGGGCCCCTTCGAGATCGGTCTGCAGACCAAGGGCAGCCAGACCGACGACGCCCTGCAGGTGGTGAATGCGACCCTCGCCGAATTCCTGGACAAGGGGCCTGCCGGGGCCGAACTCCAGGCCGCCAAGGACAACCTGGTGAATGGCTTCGCCCTGCGCCTCGATTCCAATCGCAAGGTGCTGGAGCAGGTCGCGGTGATCGGCGGCTTCGGCCTGCCGCTGGACTACCTGGACCGCTTTCCGGACAAGGTGCGCGCGGTGACGGCCGCCCAGGTGCGCGACGCCTTCCGGCGCCACGTCTCGCCGGCGCACCTCGTGACCGTGGTGGTGGGGGGCGACGGCGACAAGGCGGCCGCGCCGCGGGCCGAGGTGGCCCGTTGAGCCGCATCCGCATCATCGGCGGCGAATGGCGCTCGCGCCTGATCGACGTGAGCACCGTCAAGGGCCTGCGCCCCACGCCGGATCGGGTACGCGAAACCCTGTTCAATTGGCTGGGACAGGATCTGGACGGACGGACCTGCCTGGATCTGTTTGCCGGCAGCGGGGCGCTGGGCTTCGAGGCGGCCTCGCGCGGTGCTGCGGCCGTGACGATGGTCGAACAGGACCCCGTGGCCTTTGCCGCGCTGCAGAAGAACACAAAAACCCTACTGGCGTCGCGTGTAGAGCTTGTCCGGGGCGATGCGCTAAAATTCGCCGGCTCCGCCTCCCGCCGGTTCGACGTGGTCTTTTTCGACCCACCCTACCGCGCCGGCTGGATCGACCGGATGGCCCCGTTCCTGCCCGATCTGCTGACCGAACATGGCGTGATCTACGTGGAAGCGGAATACAAAATCGAAAATTTCGACCGATTGACACGCATCAAGCACGGCGTGGCCGGGCAGGTGTATTACCACCTCTTCGCCGCCCAGGCGTGAATTTCACCGGTCGCGCAGACAAGGGGATACATCATGCGGGACTCGGTCGCGGTCTACCCAGGTACCTTCGATCCGTTCACCCGTGGGCACGAGGATCTCGTCCGGCGGGCGGCCCGGCTGTTCGACCGGGTCATCGTCGGCGTGGCGGCGAGCGGCAGCAAGGGACCGATCTTTTCCATGGAAGAGCGGGTCGAGATCGCCCGGGAAGTCCTGACGGCCTATCCCAACGTGGAAGTGCAGGGATTTTCCTGCCTGCTGATGGAATTCCTGCGCCGCAACGAGGCCCGCGTGATCCTGCGGGGACTGCGCGCCGTATCGGATTTCGAGTACGAATTCCAGATGGCGGGCATGAACCGCAAGCTCTTCGCGGATGTGGAAACCGTGTTTCTGACGCCGGCGGATGAATACATGTTCATCTCCGCCACCATGGTGCGGGAAATCGCCCGCCTCGGCGGCGACGTCAGCAAGTTTGTTCAGCCGGGCGTGAATGCGCGGCTGGTGCAGAAGATCAACTACAGCAAATGACGAGGAAGTTAGCGATATGGCCTTGATGATTACCGACGAATGCATCAACTGCGACGTCTGTGAGCCGGAATGCCCCAATGGTGCCATTTCCCAGGGCGAGGAGATCTACCAGATCGACCCCAACAAGTGCACCGAGTGCGTCGGCCATTTCGACGAGCCCCAGTGCCAGCAGGTCTGCCCGGTGGATTGCATCCCCTTCAACCCGGAGTTTCCGGAAACGAAAGACGATCTGATGGAGAAGTTCCTCAAGCTCACGGCCGACAAGTAAGACGCCGCCTGACCGCCGAAGGACAGACGCCGGCCGTGCAGTGATGCACGGCCGGCGTCGTTTGATGGTCCGGGCCGGACTCAGGCCGCGAGCGGCTGCGCCGGTTCGCCGATGGGCGGCAGATCGAGGGCGTGCTCGACGCGCTCGGAGAGGGCCTGCAGTTCGGCTAGCTGCCGGACGAGCTGGGTTTCGGCCTGCTGCAGTTCGTTGACACGATTTTCAAGGGTGTCGGTGGCCTGGTGAATGCGCTTGACGCTTTCCAGGCGGCGCTTGAGCTGGAGCTGGTATTCCCGCACCTGGGTTTCGAGCGGCGCCATCACGGCCCGCAGCCATTGCTCCGCGTCCCGGTTGGCGATCTCGAAGGTGCGGCGGGCCTGCACCGCGACGGTCTCGAAGAACTTCTGGGTCAGGGTGTGCTTCTCGGTGGTGACGATGTTCAGCACCGTGTCGAACTGGCTGTTGAAGGCGTCTTCGAGGCGCTCGATCTCCTTCTCATAGCGCAGGGTGGAGAAGGACGAGGGTGCGGCCAGCTTGAGCCCGTGTTCCACCGTGAAACGCTTGTACATGGCGTCGAGCATCTTCGAGATCTCGGCGATCTCGTCGGTGGATTTCTTGAGGTTGTTGCGCAGGTGCTGGAAGAAGCCCTTCATGGCGCCGCGCAGGCCCCGCGAGAAGGCCGCGTCGAGCATGGCTTCGCGGGTGCGGCGGGTTTCGTCGCGCAGGGCATCCAGTCCCAGGTGGCCGAACAGGTTGTTGGACAGGTTGGTGAATACGCTGCGCACCGCGTAGTACTTCTGCAAGCCCTGCTCGAACTCGTCCTTTTCGGAGCGCACCTTGCGCATCATGTATTCGATGACGTTCTGGTTCTTGCCGCGCAGGTCGGTGAGTTCGGTGAGCTGCTCACGCAGGCCGGACAGGCGGGCGCCGAGCAGTTCGCGGCAGCGCGCGATGATGTCCTGGACTTCACCGTAGGTGTTGTCGCGCACGATGTCCCGCTTGGTGGGCAGGAGCTCGGTGGACAGGGCATATTCCAGTTCGGGAAGGCGGCTGCGGGTGAGGAGGTCGTCGTCGTTGTTGACCTTGGCCACCAGCCCTTTCTGGGCCGAGACCGGGTAGATCTGTTCCGGCGCCACATCGAGGGTTGCGGCGACGCTGGCTACCTGTCCGGCGATCTCGCGCTCGATGTCCGCCTCGCTGCGCAGGCCGTCCCACAGGCCGTCGATCTTGTTGAGGGCGATGAGCCGTCCGCGCTGGCGGCGTCCGGCGTTGACGTGTTCGCGCCAGACGGCCAGATCGCTCTGGGTGACACCCGTGTCGGCGGCAAGGATGAACAGCACCGCGTGGGCATTGGGCAGCAGGTTGAGGGTCAGCTCGGGCTCGGCGCCGATGGCATTGAGCCCCGGGGTGTCGAGGATCACCAAGCCCTGCTCGAGCAGCGGGTGGGGAAACTGGATGACGGCATGGCGCCAGGCCGGGATCTCCACCGTGCCCCCCGTGTCCGGGCGGATGCCCTTCTCGCCGCTCTCGTCGATGGGAAATCCGAGCGCCTCGGCCTCCTCGCGGGAGGCGATGCGGGTTTCACCCACCTGGGCAAGGGCCGCCTGGAGGCTTTCCGCGGAACTGGTGTCTAGCGGACGTACCCGCCATTCGTCCGGGAAGCGCTTGAGCTCGGAGATGCTGGCATTGCTGCGCCGGCTATCGATGGGCAGCAGACGGATGCAGGGCGTATCGCCGTCTTCCCATTGCAGTTCGGTGGGGCACATGGTGGTGCGCCCGGCGCTGGAAGGCAGGATCCGGTTACCGTAACCCGCAAAGAACACCGCGTTGATGAGTTCGGACTTGCCCCGCGAGAACTCGGCCACGAAGGCCACGATCAGCTTGTCTTCCCGCAGCCGGTCGAGCAGGTACTGGAGGCGCAGGTCGGACTGGGCGTCACCGACTTCGTTCTGCTGCAGCCACTTGCGCAGATCGGTGATCCCGGAAGCCACCTCGCCGCGCCACTGGGTGTACGCGGAAAAGTGCTCGGCAAGCATTTGGGCGTCTTTCACTTGCAGGGTCCCTGGCTGGTGGCCGTGAAATACGGCACATTTTGCTCTTCATTCTAAGCGCAAATCGGGAAAATTCGCACCGGCCGCCGCTCATCGCTGGCAACGGGGACAATAAAACGTGGCGCGTTGCCCCATGATCCGCTTGCGGATCGGTGTGGCGCACTGGCGGCAGGGTTCTCCATTCCGGCCATAGACGAAATACTGCTGCTGGAAGTAGCCGGGCTGGCCGCCTGCGCCGACGAAATCCCGCAGGCTGCTGCCGCCCGCGGCGAGGGCGTCCGTCAGGGTCTCGCGGATGGCGTTGACGAGGCGGGCGCAGCGGCGTGGCCCGAGGCTGCCGACGGGCGTCGTCGGGTCGATACCGGCGCGGAACAGGCTTTCCGATGCATAGATGTTGCCCACACCGACGACCTGTCGCCCGTCCATCAGGAACAGCTTGACGGGCGTGGCCCGCCCGCGGCTGGCGCGGTGCATCCAGGTGCCGTCAAAGGCCTCGGAGAGGGGCTCCAGCCCCAGGCCGGCAAGCAGGGGGTGGGCGTCGTCAGGCCCGGTGTACCACAGGACCAGCCCGAAGCGGCGGGGGTCGCGCAGACGCAGGATGCGCTCGCCGAAGCACAGATCCACGTGATCGTGTTTCCCGGGCGGCTGCTCGAGGGAAAGTACGCGCAGACTGCCGGACATGCCCAGATGGATCAGCACGGTGCCGGAGGTGAAGCGCAAGAGCAGGTATTTGGCCCGGCGCTCCACCGCGAGGAGGGGCTGGGCGGTGATGCAAGCGTCCAGGTCCTCCGGTACCGGCAGGCGCAGACGGCCGTTGCGGATGAGCGCGCCGGTGGCGGTCCGGCCGGTGAGCTCAGGAGCGATGCCGCGGCGCGTGGTCTCGACTTCGGGCAGTTCGGGCATGGCGGATGCAATGGAGAGGCGGGCAAGGGGGCCGGCTTGCTGGGGGGCTGGAAAGCGCCTAACATCCGGCGAACCCAATTGTAGCGGCGTGATCCAACCCGTTGTCCACCCACGCCGGGGCCTTGCGGGTCGGGGCCACGCCCACCGCAGGCGCTCCGCCAGTCAGTCCGAGTCATGCCGATGAGCCCCCGTCCTTCTGCGTTCCCTGTCCGCGTCCTGGTGGCCGCGGCGTGCTTTGCCACAGCCGTGCCGGCCGCCGCTCAACTGGGGGGCGACGACGCGGAGACCAGTTCGGCCGCGGCCCTGCCGGGTCAGGTGCTGACGCCCCAGATCTTCTACCAGGTCATGCTCGCAGAGGTGGCGGCTGCCCGCGGTCAGGGCGCTGCCGGGGCCCAGGCTTACCTGGACCTCGCCCGGCGTACCCGCGACCCACGCCTGGCGCGGCGGGCCGCCGAGCTGGCTGCCCTCAGCCGCAAGGCCGACCTGGCGGGCGAAGCCGCCCAGCTCTGGCTGGAGCTCGACCCCGCGTCGCCCCAGGCCCAACAGGTGGCGGCAGGCTTCATGGCATCCAGTGCCGCCCGGATCGACGCGCTGCGCAGTCAACTGGCCAAGGCTCTCGCCACTCAGGGCGATCAGACCGGGCCGGTGCTACTGTCCCTCAATCGCGGTCTGGCCCGGATTCCCGACAAGGCCTTGGTGCGCACGCTGGTCTTCGAGCTCACCGAACCTTATCTGCTGCTGCCGGAGGCTCATTTTGCCCGTTCCAATGCCGCGTACGTGGCCGGCGACGCGCGGGGCGCGTTGACGGCCATCGACAGTGCCCTGGCGATCCGCCCGGACTGGGAGCAGGCCGTGCTTCTCAAGGCCCAGCTGCTCCAGGAGGTGGTCGCGCCGGCGCAGGGGCAGACCTATCTGAAGGATTATCTGGCGGCCCATCCGGATGGGCGGGAGGCGCGCCTGACGCTGGCCCGCATGCTTGTTGCCGATCGGCAGTTCGGAGCCGCGCTGGAGCAGTTCAGAGCGTTGCTGCAACGCCTGCCGGACGACCGGGACGTGGTTCACGCGACTGCGCTGCTGTCCATGCAGCAGGGCGACACAGCCAGCGCAGAAAAGCTCTTCCGGCATCTCCTCGATCTGGGTTTCGGCGACGCGGACCAGATCCGCGCCTATCTCGGGCAGATCGCCGAGGACGGCAAGCGGCCCGACGAAGCGCTCGGCTGGTACAGGTCCGTGAAGCCGGGAACCCAGTACCTGCCGGCCCAGACGCACATCGCGCAGATCCTCGCAGCCCAGGGCAGGCTCGGCGAGGCGCGTCAGCATCTGCACCAGGGTGCCCGCGAGAACCCTGCCGACCGCGTTGCCTACCTCCTCACCGAGGCCCAGATCCTGCGCGATGCGGGGCGCAACGCCGAATCCTTCGAATTGCTCGACGAGGCCCTGCGGACCCGTCCGGACGACCCGGACCTGCTCTATGAATCGGCCCTGATGGCCGAACGCCTCGGTCACATCGATGTGATGGAAGGCCGCCTGCGCAAGCTTATTGCCCTCAAGCCCGAGCACGCCCACGCCTACAACGCCCTGGGCTATTCCCTGGCGGACCGGGGCCTGCGTCTGGATGAGGCCGAGACGCTGATTGCCCGTGGGCTCGCATTGTCGCCGGAGGACCCGTTCATCCTCGACAGCCTGGGGTGGGTGCGCTACCGCAAGGGCGATCTGGCGGGGGCGCTGGCGGCGCTGCAGAAGGCCTACGGCGTGCGTGCCGATCCGGAGATCGCGGCGCATCTCGGCGAAGTGCTGTGGACGCTCGGGCGTCGCGACGAGGCGGCCCAGACGTGGCGTGATGCGCTGAAGGCCCATCCGGACAACACCGTGCTGTCGGACGTGCTGAAGAAGTTCAAACCTTGAGACGGGCCTGTCATGTCCTGATCGCGACCGCGGTGCTCGCGCTGGCCGGCTGCGCCGGCGTGCCGTCTGGGCCGCCGGTGGGCGTTCCCGGCGTGCGTCCGGCAGAGCCCTTGCAGCGATTCGCCCTCGAAGGGCGCCTGCAGGTGAAGGATGGTGAGCGTCTGGCGGCGGTGGGTGTGTCGTGGCGCCATGAGCGCGGGCACGACGAATGGTTGTTTACCGGCCCGCTCGGTCAGGGGCTTGCCCGGCTGGAGTCCGGCCCCGAGGGGGCACGTCTGAGTTTCGCCGACGGCCGTCATCAGGACGCCGCAGCGGCAACGGAACTCGCTGCCGCGGTGCTCGGTGTCGAGGCCCCGTTCGAAGCCTTGCCCGCGTGGGTCACGGCCCGTTTGCGCGAGGGGGCGGAGGCGAGGGCGGTGGACGCCGTCGCGCGTCCGACACGTGTGGTGGATGCCGGGTGGACCGTCGAGTATGTCGATTATGTCGGCCCGGAGCCCGATGCACGGCCCCGCCGCATCGACATCCATCGGGGCGACACGCGGCTGCGCCTCGTGGTGGATGACTGGAACCCCTGAGATGAATCCGACCGATTTCGATCCATCCATGTCCGTCTGCGTACCGGCGCCGGCCAAGATCAACCTGTTCCTGCACATCGTGGGCCGTCGTGCCGACGGTTATCATCTCCTGCAGACCGCCTTCCGCATGCTCGACTGGGGCGACGAGATCACGCTGAAGCGCCGCGACGACGGTGTCATTCGACGGACCGCCGATGTGCCCGGCGTGCCGGCTGAGCGCGATCTGGTGGTGCGGGCCGCCCAGGCCCTGCAGGCGGCAAGCGGCACTCGCTACGGTGCGGACATCGGCGTGAGCAAGCGCATTCCCATGGGGGGCGGGCTGGGCGGTGGCAGCTCGGATGCCGCCAGCGTGCTGCTGGCCCTCAACCGGCTGTGGGGCTGCGGCCTGTCACGGACGCGCCTGCAGGAGATCGGCCTGACCCTCGGCGCGGACGTGCCCTTCTTCATTTTTGGCGAGACGGCGTTCGCGGAAGGCGTGGGCGAAGCGCTGGTGCCGCTGGCGGTGCCGCCGGCGTGGTACGTGATCGTGGCGCCGCCGGTCGAAGTGCCGACCGCGAAGATTTTTTCGGCGCCGGGCTTGACGCGCGATAGCGAACTCATCAAAATGCGCGACTTCGCAACGGACACCACGCGAAACGACATGCAGGCAACGGTCTGCGCGATGTTTCCGGAGGTCGCCGAGGCGCTGGTCTGGTTGTCGTCCCGAGGGGCGGCGCGGATGAGTGGTTCGGGAGCCTGTTTGTTTGCCGCCTTCAGCAGCAAGGCAGAAGCAGAACAGGTGGCCGCCGCGGCACCGCAGGGTCTGAAGGTCTGGGTCGCTCCCGGGCTAGACAGGCATCCCCTGTGGGCTTGGGTGGGGTGAAGTGTGAAAGCGGTTTCTTGGGGAGTCGCCAAGTCGGTTAAGGCACCGGATTTTGATTCCGGCATTCGAGGGTTCGAATCCTTCCTCCCCAGCCA
>DAOQMM010000069.1:0-18836 GCA_035335645.1 Rhodocyclaceae bacterium
GACGCTGCTCTGGGGCGGGACCTGCGGCGCTGCGGTGTCGAGGGCGAGGTGCACGATCAGTGCGCCGGCGAGGGCGTGGAGCCCGCAGGCCGCTGCGATGCCGGCACTCTGCCGCAGGCGCGCGGGATGGCCGGGGCGCGGTGGGTGCGGCAGGGGCAGGGCGAGGGCGCTGCTCATGGGCAGGCCCACATGCGGACGAGGTTGTGATAGCAGCTGGTCAGACCGACGGCAGTGTCGTCGTCGCCGTGGGTCTCGCGCAGACGGCAGATCTGCCGGTCCAGGTCGTAGAGCAGGCGGCGCCGCTCGGTCTCGCGGACCATGCTTTCCAGCCAGCTGAAGCAGGCGATGCGCGCGCCGGCCGTGACGGGCTCGACGCGATGCACGCTGGACGAGGGGTAGAGCACCAGGTCGCCGGCGGGCAGCTTGATGCGCTGGCAGCCGAAGGTGTCCTCGATGACCAGCTCGCCGCCGTCGTATTCGTCCGGGTCGGTGAAGAACAGGGTGAAGGACAGGTCGGTGCGCAGGTGGGTCTGGGTGGCGCGATGGGTGCGTACGGCGTTGTCCACGTGGTCGCCGAAGGCGTTGTGGGCGCCCGTGTAGCAGTTGAAGAGGGGCGGGTAGATGCGTCGCGGCAGGGCCGCGGAGAAGAAGGTGGGGGTACGGCCGAGGGCGTCGAGCACGGTGTCGCGCAGGGCACGGGCGAGGTCCGAGTCCTCGGCCAGTTGCAGGTTGTGCTTGCGCTGTTCGGACTGGCTGCCCGCGGTGAGCCTGCCATCGACCCAGGCGGCGGCTTCGAGCTGGCGCCGGCAGTCGGCGACGGCGTCGCGGGACAGGACGTGGGGGATGTGCAGGAGCATGGGCAGACCTCGTCGGATGTTCAGAACTTGAAGCGGGTGGTGACCTGGACGGCGCGTTCGGTGCCCGGCACGACGTGGCCGCCGTTGTCGTAGATGGACTCGTAGTAGCGCGTGTCGAACAGGTTGAGCACGTTCAGGCGCACGCTCCAGGCGGGCTGTTCGTAGGCCACCATGGCGTCCCAGCGCTGGTAGGCGGGGGCGACGTTGGGGGTGATGGCGGCGGTGCCGGTGCCGATGCCATAGGCGAGGCGCTCGCCCTTGCCCTCCACCCCCGCCCCGACGCGCCAGCCACCGGCGAGCTTGTAGGTGCTCCACAGGTTGAAGGTATAGGGCGGGGCGTTGCGCGGGCGCATGCCGACCAGGTTGGGGTTGTGGGCCGTGACGACGCCGGTCGCGGTGTTGAGGGTGTATCCGGCCTCGTCGATGACTGCGTCCATCAGGGCGACGCCGCCGAAGACTTCCCATTTCGGGGTGATGCGGCCGGCGGCCTCCAGTTCGACGCCGTCGGTGTGACGCTTCTTGCTGAGCAGGCCGCCGCTGGATTCCAGGTCGGTGTTGCGCTCCCAGAACTTGACGGCCCGGTACAGGGCAGCGCGCAGGGACAGGTCGCCGTCGAAGAGTTCCCACTTGGCGCCGATCTCGGTGGTGCGGCTGCGCTCGGCCGGGAAGCCCTGACCCACGTCGAGCTGGTAGAGGTCGGCGGTGGGGTTGAAGGAGTCGTTCCAGGCCAGGTAGTAGCTGGTCTCGTCGTCGGGCTGGAACATCAGGCCCGAGCGGTAGCTCATCTCGGAGAAGCCGAGGGCGGTGGCCGTGGGGCTGCTGGCGCCGGCCGCGGTGGTCAGGTAGTCGGCGCGCAGGCTGTCGTGGCGCAGGCCGGCGAGGAGCTTCCAGCCGGGCAGGAATTCGACGGTGTCCTGGGCGTACACGCCGCGGGAGTTGCCGGTGTAGCTGGCCGGGCTGGTCGGCACCTGGTTGCCGTAGGCGCTACCCAGACCCGGTGCGCCGGGGTCGGGCGCGCCGACGGTGGTGGCGGGAACGACGATGCCGGTGAGGCTGTGGCTCCAGCGGCTCAGGTCTTCCCGCAGGAATTCGACGCCGGCCAGGGCTTCGTGCTTGAGGGCGCCGGTGGTGAAGCGGGTGGTGAAGTCGGTCTGGCTGGTGAGGGTCTTCTCGCGGGCGCCGCGGGCCTTGATGGAGCGGCAGATCGTGCTGGCGTCGCTGAGGGTGCCGGAAAAGGCGGTGCACGTATTGGGCGACGACCAGCTGCCCCGTAACTGCGGTTGGGCGGCCCACAGCTCGCGGTCGTAGCTGGCGGCCCGCAGCACGGTCTTGACGGCGCTGTCGGCGGAGAAGCGATGCTGGTAGCTGCCGGTGGTCAGGTTGGTGGTGTTGTCTTCGTAGTCCCGGCTGGTGCCGTAGAAGCGGCTGGCGGGAACGTCCAGGGGGCGATTCTGGTAGAAGGGCACGCCGTAGTCCGGGACGTTGTGGGTCTTCAGGTAGAAGTGGCTGAGGGCGAACTCGTCGTCCGTGCCGATGCCCCAGCGCAGGGTGGGGGCGATGCCTTCCCGGTCGGAGGTGACGCCGTCGCGGGAACTGCCCGCGTCGGTCTTCATGAGGTTGATGCGCACGGCGCTGGTGTCGCCCAGGCGGCGGTTCAGGTCGGCGGTGAGGCGCTGGGTGTTGTAGCTGCCGACGGTGGCGCTGACCTCGTTCTCGTCGTAGAGCATGGCCGTCTTGCTCACCTGGTTGATCACGCCGCCGGCCTGGCCGCGGCCGAAGAGCATGGAGCCGGAGCCGCGCAGGACGTCGATCTGCTGCAGGTTGAAGGTGTCCCGGTTGTACTGGGCGGTGTCGCGGATGCCGTCCTGGTAGAGGTCGCCGAAGGAATAGAAGCCGCGCAGGTTCATGTTGTCGCCGATGCGGCCGCCTTCGCCGGCATTGAAGGTGAGGCCGGCTACGTTGGAGAGGGCGTCCTTGAGGGTGGACTGGCCGCGGTCCTCCATCAGCTTCTCGGTGACGATGGTGAGGGCCTGGGGAATGTCCTTGGGCAGCTGCTTGAGCTTGCCGACGGTGGTGGTCTGGCCCTGGTAGCTGTTGGAGGCGTCGGGAACGTCCTGGCGGTCCGTGACGATCACCGGCGCGAGGGTCGGGGCGCTTTCGGCTGCGGCGGTGGGGAGGCTGAACCCGAAGAGCAGGGCGCCCAGGGGAACGAGGGCGGACGCAGGCGGATTCGGGGTACGGATGGGGCAGTGAGCGGGCATGTCGGTCTCCAGTCGGGGCTGGCTGGCTTGCGACAGGCCGCGGGGGCTGTGCTGGCTGGCTGGGCTGCAGGGAAGGGTTGAAAGGCGTGGCCGTCGGTGTTGAAGGCTTCTTAAATGCGAATGATTATCAATATATAGAGTGTGCCGGTGGGCTGTCAACGGCGTCAGCTTCGGAGGGCGCTGAATCCGTGTGTCGCGGGAGTTTCTCCCGTAGCGCAAAGGACGGCGTCTGAGTAGTCTCTGCCCGCACGCAAAAAAACACGGAGACTTCCTATGCAGTACCCTGCCGCGCGCCCGACGCAGCCCCTCAAACCCCTCGTGATCACCCTGGCCGCTGCCTGGGGCGCGTCCGCGCTCCCGGCGCTGGCCGACGACGCCACGCGCGCCCCTACGGTGGTCGTGGTGGGCCAGACGCCCCTGCCGGGCCTGGACCAGCCGATCTTCCAGATTCCCGCGCCGGTGCAGTTCGCCACCGACAAGGACGTGGACCGGGTCCGTGTGCCGGATCTGTCGGCCTTCATGAACCGCAGCCTGAGCGGCGTGCACATCAACGAGATTCAGGGCAATCCCTTCCAGGCGGACGTGAACTACCGCGGCTACACCGCATCTCCCCTGGCCGGCACACCCCAGGGGCTGTCGGTGTACCTGGACGGGGTGCGCATCAACCAGCCCTTCGGCGACGTGGTGAGCTGGGACATGATCCCCCGCTCGGCGATTGCCAGCGTAACGCTGATGCCCGGCTCGAATCCCCTGTTCGGCCTCAATACCCTGGGGGGGGCGCTGGCCCTCACCACCAAGGACGGGCGCACCCATCCGGGCGCCTCGGTGCAGGTCACGGGGGGCTCCTACGGGCGCCGCTCGGTGGAATTCGAGCACGGGGGCTTCAACGACAAGGGGCTGGAATGGTTCGTCACCGGCAACCTGTTCCACGAGGACGGCTGGCGGGCCCATTCGCCCTCGGACGTGCACCAGTTCTTCGGTAAGGCCGGCTGGCAGAACGCCACCACCGACATCGACCTGAGCCTCGCCGTGGCGGACAACCGGCTCAATGGCAACGGCCTGCAGGAGCGGCGTTTCCTCGATCAGGACTGGCACAGCGTCTACACCAGCCCGGACATCACCAAGAACAACTCGATGTTCCTCAACCTGACTGGCCGCCACAGCCTGTCGGACGACGCGATCCTGTCGGGCAACGCCTACTACCGGCGGATTGCCGGCACCACCTTCAACGGTGACGTGAACGAGGGCGCCCTCGACCAGTCGGTCTATCAGCCCAATGCGGCCGAACGTTCGGCGCTGGCGGCAGCGGGTTACTCCGGTTACCCCACCAGCGGCGCCAACGCCTCCAACACGCCGTTTCCGTCCTGGCGCTGCATCGCCAACGCCCTGCTCAACGACGAGCCCAACGAGAAGTGCACCGGCCTGCTCAACCGCACCAGCACCACCCAGCGCAATTTCGGCCTGAGCGGGCAGCTGTCGGTGGCCGGCACCCTGGCCGGACGCCCGAACCAGTTCACCGCCGGGGCGGCCTACGACCAGAGCCAGGTGAACTTCCGCCAGTCGGCCCAGTTCGGCTACATCAACCCGGATCACACCATCACGCCGGTCGATGCCTACGCCGACGGGACGCAGACGTCCGAGAACGCCTTCGATGCGCGCGTAGACCTGAATGGCCGTACCCGCACCTGGAGCGTTTTTGCCACCGACACGCTGGCCCTGGCCGAGAAATGGCACGCCACCCTATCCGGCCGCTACAACACGACCACCGTGAAGAACCGGGACGCTCTCAATCCGGGCGGTGGCAGCGCGTCGCTGGACGGCGATCATCGCTTCAGCCGCTTCAATCCGGCGGCCGGCATCACCTTCAGCCCGACGCCGGCCCTCAACGCCTACCTGGGCTACACCGAAGGCAGCCGCACACCTACCGCCATCGAACTGGGGTGTGCCAACCCGGACAATCCGTGCAAGCTGCCCAACGCCATGGCCGGCGATCCGCCCCTCAACCAGGTGGTGACGCGCACCTGGGATGCGGGCCTGCGCGGCCGCCTGGGGGCCGAGACGCGCTGGAATGCCGGCGTCTTCCGGGCGGTGAACTCGGACGACATCCTTTTTGTGGCCGACAACCAGTCCGGCTACGGTTACTTCAGGAATTTCGGCAAGACCCGCCGCCAGGGCGTGGAGCTGGGGGCCAGCACCCGCGTCGGCGCCCTCGATCTGTCCGCCAACTACACCTGGCTGGACGCCACCTACCAGAGCGAGGAGCTCCTCGGAGGCAGCGGCAACAGTTCCAGCGATGCCGCCAGCGCCGGGCTGGACGGCAACATCCGGGTCCGCCCGGGGGATCGCATTCCGCTGATTCCGCGCCAGATCCTCAAACTGTCGGCGGACTACCGGGTGACCCCGGCGTTGGCGGTGGGCGCCGACCTGGTCGGCGTGTCCGGATCGACGGCCCGCGGCAACGAGAACGGCCAGCATCAGGCGGATGGCACGTATTACCTGGACGGGGGGCGCTCGGCCGGCTACTCGGTGATCAACCTCAACTCCACCTATCAGGCCAGCCGCGGCGTGCAGCTCTTCGGTCAGATCGGCAACCTCTTCGACCGCCGCTACACCACGGCCGCCCAGCTTGGATCCACGGCCTTCTCCAGCAGCGGTGGCGTTCTCGCCCGGCCCTTTGCGTCGGTGGGCGGGGAATTCCCGCTGGTGCATTCCACCTTTTACGCGCCGGGCGCGCCGCGCACCCTGTGGGTGGGCCTGCGTTACAGCCTCTGACCGGGTGAGGGGAGGCGGCCCGTGGACATGATCCGCCTCCTCATGGGCCGGGTGGGATGGACGACCCTGGTGTGCCTGGCCGTATTCCTGGCGCTCGCCGCCTGGCGGGCCGAGGTGGACATCCGCCGCGAAGGGCAGGGCGCCGCCGGCACGGTACGCCTGCTCGAAGCCCTCGCCGCCCTGCAGGCCAGCGACGGGGCGAGCCGCGCGGCCCGTCTCGACGAGTTGCGGCAACTGGGGCAGGCGGGCCGCCTGCGCCACCTGCGCTTCCAGCTGGAGGACGCGGACGGTCGCGTCCTGGTGGCGGCTGAAGGTGCGCCCGTGGCAGGCGGTCGGGTCGTCCTCAAGACGGCCGACGGGCAGGCCTATCGGGTGGCCCTGAGCCCCGACGCCCGCAGCGAACAGGAAGAGGCCGCCGCCAATATCGGCGGCATGGCGGCGCTCTTCATGGCCTATGGGCTGGTACTGCTGGCCGGGCTGTATCTGGCCGCGCGCCACGCCTTGAAGCCACTGCGTCGGCTGCTGGAGGCCATTGCCAGCCTGCGCCAGCGGGATTTCAGCGTGCGGGTGCCGCCGCTGCCGGTGCAGGAACTGGACAGCATCGGTGCGGCCCTCAATCATCTCGGCGAGGGATTGGCCGCGGCGGAGACGCGCCAGCGTGCGCTGCACGCGCGGCTGCTTACCGTGCAGGACGACGAGCAGGCGCGCCTGGCCCTGCGTGTGCAGGAGAGCTTCGGACAGGAACTCACGGCCCTGCGCAGCCGGGTGGCCTGCCTGCGGCGCCAGAGCGGGAACGATCCGGTCCTCGCCGGCCAGCTGGCGGCGCTGGAGACGTCCTGTCGGACGCTGGATGCGTCGGTGCGGGGCATGCTGCGGGATCTGCACCCCGACGTCTGCGCCGGGGGGGCGGGCGACGGGGCGTCCCTGGCGCCCCTTCTCCACGAACTCGTCAAAAGCTGGCAGGATGCGGCCGGTCCGGGAACCGAGATCCATGAGGCGGTGATGCCGCCGGATCGGACCCTTCCCGGCGCCGTGTCCAGAACCCTCTACCGCATGACCCAGGAAGCCCTCGCCAACGTCGTCCGCCACGCCTCCGCACGCTGCGTGAGCGTGTCCGTGCGCGACGTTCCGGACGACGCTGCGGCCATCGAGTGGGAAGTTCGCGATGACGGCTGCGGCATTGCCGATCTGGACGCGGCGATGGGACGTGGCAGCGGTCTCGCGGCGCTGCGTGAGCGGGTCTGGGCCCTGGGCGGGTGGCTGCAGATCGGACCCGCGAATGCAGCAGAGGGTGCCTCGGCGGTGTCGCCCGGCCTGTGCCTGCGGGCCCGCCTGCCGGTGCTTGCGCGATGATCGCGGGCAGTCCGCTGCGTGTCGTGCTGGCGGACGATCACGCCATCGTCCGCACGGGCTACCGCCAGTTGCTGGAAATGGAAGAAGATATCGTGGTGGTGGCCGACTTTGCCCACAGCGACGCGGTATGCCACTGGTTCGCCGAGCATGAGGCGGATGTGCTGGTGCTGGACCTGTCGATGCCGGGGCGGGGTGGGCTGGAGACCCTGGCGCGGGTCAAGGCCCATCGCCCGGCTCTGCGTGTGCTGATCTTTTCGATGCATGACAGCGCCGCCATGGTCCGTCAGGCCCTGCGTGCGGGCGCTGACGGCTATCTGAGCAAGAGCAGCGAGCCTGACGCCCTGATCCAAGCGGTGCGGACGGTGGCCCGCGGCGGTCGGCCCCTGTCGCCAGACGTGGCGGCCGCGGTGTCGGCGGGCGAGGGGCAGCCGGCCTCTCTGGCGCTGTCACCGCGGGAGTTCGAGATCTTTCGCCTGCTGGCGGCCGGGCGGAGTGTGGACGAGGTGGCGGAGCGGCTCTTCCTCAGCGCCAAGACGGTGGCCAATTACCAGACGACGATCCGCCACAAGACCGGGCTGGCCGGGCCGGTGGATATGTACCGTCACGCCCGCGCCCACGGTCTCCTGGACGGCAGCGAGTAAGGCGCACGGGCCGCCAGTGGCGGCGCACGGTTCAGTGCTTGACGTCGTCGAGCTGGGCGACCGAGTCGAACTCGCGCTGATTGGCTTCGTGCCGGCGCTTGACCAGGAACATGGTGCCCGCCACGAAGAGGCCGAAGAGGACCACCACGGTGTTGATGGACACATCGGCGCGGATCAGCAGGGCATAGAGCCCCGTCATGATCAGGATCGACAGGTTCTCGTTGAAGTTCTGCACCGCGATGGAGTGGCCTGCCCCCATCAGGATGTGGCCGCGATGCTGGAGCAGGGCATTCATGGGCACCACGAAGAAGCCGGACAGGGCGCCGATCAGCACCATCAGCACCATGGCCACATGCATGTTGGTGACGAAGATCATCACATTGACGATGATGCCCATGGCGATACCCAGGGGGATCACCCGGACCGAGGCGCGCATGCTCACGAATTTGGCCGCCAGCACCGCACCCAGCGCCACCCCGATGGCCACCACGCCCTGGAGCATGGAGGCCTTGGAGAGATCCAGGTGCAGGGCCTGCTCGGCCCACTTGATCACGATGAACTGCAGGGTGGCGCCGGCACCCCAGAACAGGGTGGTGGTGGCCAGGGAGATCTGGCCGAGTTTGTCGCGCCAGAGCAGCTTGAGACAGTGGATGAAGTCGTGCACCAGATATGTGGGGCTGGATTTCAGCGGCTTGTGGTCCACGCCCGTATCCGGCACCTTCAGGTTGAACAGGGCAGCGATCAGGTAGAGCACGGCGACCACCACGAGCGCCACTTCGCCCGGCGTGTCGATGCCCGTGTCGATGTACGGCACGTCGATACCCAGCAGCGCCTGGGAGACACCAGGCTTGATGAGCATCCCCCCGACCAGGGTGCCAAGGATGATGGCGCCCACCGTGAGGCCCTCGATCCAGCCGTTGGCCACCACCAGCTTTCGATGGGGGAGGTATTCGGTCAGGATGCCGTACTTGGCCGGTGAATAGGCGGCGGCGCCCAGGCCCACCACCGCGTAGGCGATGAGGGGATGGACGTCGAGGAACATGAGGGAGCAGCCGGCGATCTTGATGGTGTTGCTGATGAGCATCACCCGCCACTTGGGCATGGAGTCGGCAAAGGCGCCGACGAAGGCGGCGAGCGCAACGTAGGAGACGGTGAAGAAGAGCTTGAGGAGCGGCTCGTATTCCTGGGGTGCCTGCATCTGCCGGAGCATGAAGATGGATGCGATCAGCAGTGCGTTGTCGGCCAGCGCGGAAAAGAACTGCGCGGCCATGATCATGTAGAAACCGAAGGGCATCGTCAGGCGGTCGAAGCTCGGTGAACGCAGGAAAGGGCGCTTTATACCACGAAGGACGTATTGCCCGTTCGTGCCAGCGCGGGGCGCGGTGGGGGATTCGTGAATTTCGACTGCATCCCTGTGGCGCGGCGGGTGTCGATGTGCTGAAATAAGCGCATATAAACCGGATTTATGAGCCATGGCCGATCGACGACTCCAGGTATTCCACGCGGTGGCCCGACAGGGCTCCTTCACCCGCGCCGCCGAAGCCCTGTTCATGACCCAACCGGCCGTGACCTTCCAGATCAAGCAGCTGGAAGAGCAGTTCAACACGCGCCTCTTCGATCGCGGCCACGGGCGGGTCACCCTCACGCCCGCCGGCGAACTGGTGATGGCCTACGCCGAGAAGATCCTCGGTCTGGGTGAAGAGATGGAAGCACGGGTCGCCGAGATGACCGATGACCTGTCCGGCGTGCTGCACCTGGGCACCAGCACCACCATCGCAGGCTACTGGCTGCCGGCGCTGGTGGCCGGCTTCAAGCAGCGCTATCCGCGCGTGGTGCCGCGGGTGGCGGTGGGCAATTCGCAGCTCATCGAGAGCCGCGTGGCGGACCGCACCCTGGATGTGGGCCTCATCGAGATCGTCTCGGAGAATCCCACCATCGATCGCCGTGCGGCGGGGCAGGACGAGCTGCAGGTGATCCTGGCGCCGAATCATCCCCTCGCTCGCGCCACTGCGCTGACGGCCACTGACCTGGCGTCCCACCCCTTCATCCACCGGGAACCCGGCAACGCCATCCGCGATCTGTCGGACCAGTTCTTCGCGTCCGCGGGTATCGCGCCGGAAGAGCTCCCCATCGCCGCGGAACTGGGCAGTCTCGCGGCGGTCAAGCACCTCACCGCCCTCGGTTTCGGTTATGCAATTGCGTCCCATGCGGCGATCCGCCAGGAGATCGCCGAGGGCTCCCTGGTCAGCGTACCCCTGGCGCCCCGGCTGTACACCCCCCTCGAAGTGATCGTCCTGAAGGACAAGTTCCGCTCGCGTCTCGTTAACACCTTTGCCGATTTCGTCACCGCCGAGATCGCCCGCCTCAGCTTTTCGCCCGCCTGACATCATGCCCCGTCCCATCCGCGCGTCCATCGACCTGGACGCCCTGCGTCACAACTATCGTCTCGCCCGTCGCCATGCGGGCGCGGCGGCCGCCTATGCGGTGATCAAGGCCAACGCCTATGGTCACGGCCTGCTGCCCGTGGCCCGGGCCCTTGCGCCGGAAGCCGACGGCTTTGCCCTGCTCGACCTGGCCGATGCCGCGCAACTGCGCGCTGCGGGCATCGACGCGCCCATCGTTCTCCTGGAAGGCTTCTTCGAACCGGCCGATCTGCCGCAGCTGACCGCCCTGGGCGTCTCGCCGGCGATCCATTCCAAGGCCCAGCTCGCCATGCTGGAGCGGGCTGCGCTGGACCGGCCCCTGGACGTGCTGCTCAAGATCAACACGGGCATGAATCGCCTCGGCTTCACGCCCGAGCGGGTGCCGGCGGCCCTGCAACGCCTGCAGGCCCTGGCGTGCGTGAGGCGGATCACCCTGATGACGCACTTCGCCCGGGCCGACGACGAGGTGGGGGTCGCCGCCCAGCTGGCAAGCTTCCATCGGGTGGCCGAAGGGCTCGGTCTGCCGGCCAGCCTGGCCAATTCGGCTGCGCTGCTGCGCTATCCGGACGCCCGCGGACAGATCGTGCGTCCAGGCATCATGCTCTACGGCAGCTCGCCGATGCCGGCGCTGCACAGCGCGGAGGCCCTCGGCCTGCGTCCCGTGATGACGCTTGCCAGCGAGATCATCGCCGTGCAGGAACTGCGTCCCGGCGAGCAGGTGGGCTATGGCGGCACCTTCGAGGCACGGTTGCCGACGCGCGTGGGCGTGGTGGCCTGCGGCTACGCCGACGGCTATCCCCGTCACGCGCCCACCGGCACGCCCATCCTGGTGGGTGGGCGGCGCACGCGCACGCTGGGGCGGGTGTCCATGGACATGCTCGCCTGCGATCTCACCCATCTGCCGGAGGCCGGCATCGGCGCTCCCGTGACCCTGTGGGGGGCCGGCATGCCGGCGGACGAGGTGGCGGAGGCGGCGGGCACCATCAGCTACGAGCTCTTCTGCGCCCTGGCGCCGCGGGTGCCGGTCGGCTACCTCGGGGCCTGAGGTGGCGAAGCCCCGTTCGATCTACGTCTGCCGCGAATGCGGTGGCAGGGCCCCGCGCTGGCAGGGGCAGTGTCCCCATTGTCAGGCCTGGAACACCCTGGACGAATCCGTCGTCGAGCCCGAGGCACCGGCCAACCGGCGTTTTGCCGCGCTGGCCGCCGACACCGGGCGTCTGCAGAGTCTGGCCGAGGTGCAGCCGCGGGAATCCCCGCGTGTGCCGACGGGCATCGAGGAGTTCGACCGGGTGCTGGGCGGCGGACTGGTGCCGGGCGGCGTCGTGCTGATCGGCGGCGATCCGGGCATCGGGAAATCCACCCTGCTGCTGCAGGCCCTGTCCCTGCTGGCGGGGCGGCTCAAGGCCTTGTATGTGAGCGGCGAGGAGTCCGCCGAGCAGGTGGCCCTGCGGGCGGTGCGCCTGCACGTGGAGGCTCACGGCCTGCAACTCCTGCCCGAGATCAACCTGGAGCGGATTCTTGCCACCCTGCGGGACGTGAAGCCCGACGTGGCGGTGGTGGACTCGATCCAGACCGTGTATTCCGAGGCGCTGACCTCGGCGCCGGGCTCGGTGGCCCAGGTACGCGAGTGTGCCGCCCAGCTCACCCGTTTCGCCAAGCAGGGCGGGACGAGCCTGGTGATGGTCGGGCACGTCACCAAGGATGGGGCCCTGGCGGGCCCGCGGGTGCTGGAGCACATCGTCGACACGGTGCTGTATTTCGAGGGCGATACCCATTCCAGTTTCCGTCTGGTGCGGGCCTTCAAGAACCGCTTCGGGGCGGTGAACGAGCTGGGCGTGTTCGCCATGACCGAGCGGGGCCTGAAGGGCGTCAGCAATCCGTCGGCGATCTTCTTGTCCCAGCACGGGCAGCAGGTGTCCGGCTCCTGCGTGCTGGTGACCCAGGAAGGTACGCGCCCGCTTCTGGTGGAGATCCAGGCCCTGGTGGACAGTGCCCACAGCCCGAGTCCGCGGCGGCTCTCGGTCGGGTTAGAGCAGAACCGGCTGGCCATGTTGCTGGCGGTGCTGCATCGTCACGCTGGCGTGGTGTGCTTCGATCAGGATGTGTTCGTGAATGCGGTGGGCGGCGTGAAGATCGCCGAACCGGCGGCCGACCTGGCGGTGCTGCTGGCCATCGTGTCCTCCCTCACCAGCCGGCCGCTGCCGCGGGAGCTGGTGGTCTTCGGCGAGGTGGGGCTGGCGGGCGAGATCCGTCCGGCGCCGCGGGGCCAGGAACGGCTCAGGGAATCCGCCAAGCTGGGCTTCAGCGTGGCGCTGGTACCCCGCGCCAATGCCCCGAAGCAGGCCATTCCCGGACTGCGGGTCATCGCCGTGGAACGGATCGAGGAAGCCCTGGAGCAGGCGCGCGGCCTGTCGACCGGTTGATGTATGCGTTTTGCGCTTGAATTGGGTCAGAACCCGCGGAAAATCGTGAGATTCGCACCACAGGCTCGTGGGAGAAGGGTAAGCTTCGCTCCGCGGGTTTATGGGCACGCAAGGCAGGACGCCCACAGATCCTGCTTGCAAGGCTGCATCCACCCAAATTTCTACATCCACTTCTTCATCTAAAAGTTACGCGCTATGAACAAGACTGAACTGATTGATGCTTTGGCGGGCAAAACCGGGATGACCAAGGTCGAAGCCGGTCGTGCCGTCGACGGCGTTGTGGAAATCGTCACTGAGGCGCTGGCCAAGGGCGAGAGCGTGACCCTGGTGGGTTTTGGTACCTTTGCCGTCGGCGAGCGCGCCGCCCGCGTGGGCCGCAATCCCCAGACCGGTGCCGAGCTGAACATCCCGGCGTCCAAGCAGCCCAAGTTCTCGGCCGGTTCCAAGCTGAAGGATGCCGTGAACAAGTAATGCGACGACTCGGTGCGCGCATGGCGTACCGGACTCAGTCATGTCAGGTGGTGCCTTTCGCGGGTCCCACCTGTTTTTTTATGGGCGGCGGGGGCGTATCCTCGGCGCCTGGCGGGTTTCCGGCCGAGCCGGATTGGGCGCCCCGAAAAAGAAAACCCCCGGCCAGGGGGGTGACCGGGGGCTAAAACGCCTTGCATGCAATCAAGGCCCCGCTCAGGGAGGTATAGCGGGAGACGGTTCAGCACCATCTGTACCTTGGTCAGGGTCAGCGGGGTAAAAGTTCCCGGGGCCCTTCGTTTCGAGATGTAAGTCTGTACGCCAGCGAGAATTCCATGAGCCCAGTTTCCGCCGTCTTTCCCGGCACCCGCATGCGTCGCATGCGCCGGGACGATTTTTCCCGTCGCCTGATGCGCGAGCATCGCCTGTCTGCAGATGATCTGATCTATCCGGTCTTCGTGCTGGAGGGGCAGGATGTAGTGCAGCCGGTTGCCTCCATGCCCGGTGTTTCGCGCGTATCCCTGGACCGTCTGTTGATGATTGCCGAAGAGGCGGTGGCGCTGGGCGTACCGGCCCTGGCCCTGTTTCCCGTGGTGGACGCCGACAAGAAATCCCTCGGCGCCGAAGAGGCCTTCAACCCGGATGGCCTCGTGCCCCGCGTGGTGCAGGCCCTCAAGCAGCGCTTCCCGGAACTGGGCGTGATCACCGACGTGGCCCTCGACCCCTATACCAGCCACGGCCAGGACGGCCTCATCGACGAGACGGGCTATGTGCTCAATGACGAGACGCTGGAAGTGCTGGCAAAGCAGGCCCTCTGCCACGCCCGGGCCGGCGCCGATGTGGTGGCACCATCGGACATGATGGATGGCCGCGTGGCGCGCATCCGTGCCGAGCTGGACGGCGACCGCCAGATCTACACCCGCATCCTGGCCTATTCCGCCAAGTACGCGTCGAGCTTTTACGGCCCCTTCCGCGACGCGGTGGGTTCGGCCGCCAATCTGGGCAAAGGCAACAAATACACCTACCAGATGGACCCGGCCAATTCGGATGAGGCGATCCGCGAGGTGGCCCTGGACATTTCGGAAGGCGCCGACATGTTCATGGTGAAGCCGGGCATGCCCTATCTGGACATCGTCCGTCGGGTGAAGACCGAACTGCAGGTGCCGACCTACGTGTACCAGGTGAGCGGTGAATACGCGATGCTGAAGGCAGCCTCGGCCAACGGCTGGCTGAATGACCGGGCCTGCGCACTGGAGGCGCTGCTGGCTTTCAAGCGGGCGGGGGCGGATGGCATCCTGACCTATTACGCGCTGGAAGCGGCGCGCTGGCTGAAGGAAGGGTGAACGGTCTCCGTCACGGTGGTCGGGCTCTGGTGTGCCGGGGCCTTGCGGGACTGCCGGACATCCGCGCTTCGGATGTCCGGCAGTCCCGCGCATGCATGGGATCGGTTCAGGACGCTCCGGAGCCCATGCCCATCCGGCATCCGTGTGCGCCTCAGCCCCGTGGCAGCAGGGTCCGCCCCCCTTCGAAGCGTTCGGCGAAGTAACGGTTGTCGAGGCGGTCGACCCGCACCTTGCCGCGACTGTTGGGGGCGTGGATGAAGCGCCCGTCACCCAGATAGATGCCCATGTGGGAATAGGCGCGTCCGAGGGTGTTGAAGAACACCAGATCACCGGGCTGCAGGGCGCCGGAAGCGACCGGGCGGGTCCGCTCGGCGATCTGCGCGGCGTTGTGGGGCAGGCGCTGTCCGCTCACCTGTTCCACAATGAAGCTGACCATCCCGCTGCAATCGAGCCCGGCCTCCGGATTGCGACCGCCGAAACGGTAGCCTGTGTCGAGCAGCCCGAGGGCGTACAGCACGACCTCCTGGGCATGGTCGGGATGGGGCAGTGAAAACCACGCCCGTTCCGGCGGTGCGATGACCGATGGGGGCGGCTGGGAGGTCGTGCGGGGCGGCGCACTGCCGCAGCCTGCCAGCACGGCCGCCACACAGGCGGCAGCAAGCGCCGTGCGCAGTTCAGGTCGTGAGTCGAAAAGTGACGGGGCCATCGTTGATCAGGGCGACTTTCATGTCGGCGGCGAATTCGCCGGTGGCAACATCGGGATGACGGACGCGGGCATGACGGACCAGTTCATCGAACAGGCGCCGCGCGTCTTCCGGTGCAGCGGCCGGCGTGAAGCTGGGGCGCGTACCGCGGGCGGTGTCGGCGGCCAGCGTGAATTGCGAGACCAGCAGCAGACCGCCGGCGGTTTCGGCGAGGGACCGGTTCATGCGACCTGCTTCATCGGCAAATACCCGGTAGGACATGAGCCGCTCCGCCATGCGCGCCGTACGTGGGCTGTCGTCACCCTTCTCGACGGCCACCAGGGCGAGGAGGCCCGGACCGATTGCGCCGACGATGCGTCCGTCCACCGTCACGCGCGCCTCCAGCACCCGTTGAATCACTGCAATCATGACGCGCAGTTTAGCCTGCGCCGCGCAGCATTCAAGCCCTGTTGCGGGGTTCAGCGGTCGAGCAGCTCGATCTGGCCGGTGACCGTGACGGTGATCGGCGTGTCGCCTGCCTCCACCGGCGCCGGAGCGGCCTCAGCAATCGCCATCGCCGCGCGGGCGTAGGGCATGACCGGCTGGGGGCGTCCGCCGCTGGTATTGACCGAGATCTGCCGGATGCGCCAGCCGCGTCCAAGTCCACCGGCCACCAGCCGGGCGCGGTTCTGGAAGGCGGAGAGCGCGTCGCCGATGACCTCGTCTTCCACCTTGCGCCAGGTTTCCGGAGAGGGCGCAGCGTTGAGACTCGCAACCGCAAGACTTTGCTGGAGTTTGCCGAGGAGTTCGGACAAGGCGGCAGTGTCCCCGCTTTCCAGACTCAGGCTGGAGCGCATGCGCCAGGCGTCGATGGCCCGCCCGCTCTTGCCGTAAACCGGCGTGGTGCTGTTGCCGGCGCTTTTGACCTTGACTGCGGGGTATCCGCGGGCGGTGGCCAGTGCCTGGGCGATCAGGCCGTTCACCCGCCGCGCGACGTCGGCGGCGTTGGCATCGCTGGCTTCGGCATAGACAAGGGCGCGGAGCTGGTCATTGGGGGCGCTGCGGCTGGCTTCGGCGCTCAGGTCGGCCAGCGGGGCCGTGACGGTCGGGGGCGCGTCGGCGGCGCGCGCGGCCGTGAGATTCATCGTCAGGATGGCAAGACAGGCGGTCAGGTGCTTCAGGCCCATGGGGCACACTCCGGAAAGGTGGGCGGAAACGCTTTTGTGCCACAGGCCGCGTGACGGTGCAGTAAGCGGATGTTCCGCCGGTGCCGGCCGGTACTCATCCGTGACGCGGAAGGGGGGCGACGAGATCCCGATAGGCATGCCAGGTGGCGTGACCAACGATGGGCATGGTGACGACGAGCCCGAGATGGAAGCTCAGGAAGCCGAGGATCGTGAGGGCCACGATCAGTACGGCCCACACCAGCAGTGGGCCGGGATTGAGGGCGAGGGCGCGGATGCTGGCAATCATCGAGGTGACCGCATCCTGGTTGCGGTCGAGCATGAGGGGAATGGACACGACGCTGACGGCGAACACCAGCAGGGCGAAGATCATGCCGACGGCAAAATACACGGCCAGGAACTCGATGTTCTCGAAGGACAGCACCTGGGTGAGGAAGCCGCTCAGATTGGGCAGTTCGCGGGTGTAGAAGATGGCGAAGACGACCAGCGAGGCCCGTGCCCAGATCAGGAAGATGACGGTCAGGACGGCGGCAAAGACTGCGATATTGCCTGCGTTACGCCGCCAGACGGTGAGGGTCGGGCCGAGTTGCACGGGCTGGCCGAGTTCGCGCCGCCGGGACAGTTCATACAGGCCCATCGCAAAAAATGGAGCCATCAGCAGAAAGCCCGTGGTGGCGGCCGAGGTGTATTGGTAGGCGTGCTCGAAGATGAAGGTGACCAGCAGGCCCATGCCGGCAAAGCAGAAGCCATAGAACAGGCTGGCTGTGGGATTGGCCTTGAGATCCGCGAGGCCCCGACCGACCCAGGCGAACGGGGCCGCGAAGCCGACCTCGCGCAGGGTGGGAAAGGGCAGCTCCGCTGCGCGGGCTTCGTCGTCCGTGGGGAGGTTTGAGTGCGCCAAGGGTTGTCTCCGTTATGGTTTTGTGGAACTGGCTGCTGCAGTGTGGAACGTGAGATTCAGCCCGCAGGGGGCGTCATGAAGCGCTCCAGGGCTTCGAGCACCGCAGTGGGCGCTTCGTTCATCATGGCATGACCGGCACCTGGAATCACGACGCGCTGCGGCATGGCGCTGGATGTGAAGGCGTCGGCGAGGGGGGCGAGGGCCTTGGGCGGCGTCATGCGATCCTGGGCCGCGCTGAGGAGCAGGGTCGGGCAGTGGATCCGTGCGGCGGCTTCGAATCCGCCGGCGTAGGCATTGCAGGCCTGCAGCGCGACAGGCAGGGTGCCGACCGGCTGGCGTTGGAGCAGGCGTTCATTCACGGCGGCAGGGTGGATGCCCGGTACGGCGCTGCGCCCCAGCAGGGTTGCGGGCGCAAAGGACCACTGATTGATCAGGGCGTGGGCGGCGGGCGGGTCGATTCGAGCCTTGTCGAGGAGGGCCGGTGCCACGGGCATCGGGAAGACGCTGCCCACCAGGGCGAGGCGGAAGACGCGTTCGGGCGCGATGGAGGCGAGGTGCAGGGCGATTAATGAGCCCATGCTGTGTCCGACCAGGGCGCAACGCTCGATGGCGGCGGCGTCGAGGAGGCGCAGCGTCCAGTCCGCCAGGGCCTCGATGGTGTCGAGGGCTTGCCCACCGCTGCGGCCATGGCCGGGCAGGTCGGGCGCGAGCACGTTCCAGCCGCGTGCGGCGAAGGCGCGGGTCTGGAGCATCCAGACGCTGTGGTCGTTGCCGGCACCGTGAAGGAAGACGATCCACGGCCGGTCCGGTGCCGGGCTGCGCCCACCCGTGTAGGCGAAGACCGGGCACTCACTGGGGGCGTTTGGCGACAGGGTGACGCGGAGATCCATGGATCAGGCCGCCCGTCGGGGAGTTTCAGGGGCGGCGGATGCCCCCTGGCGATGAGCGCGTGGGTTTTCGGCGACAGTGACAGGGCCCGCCGTTCGGCGCGGCTGGACAGTGGCCACTGTCCGTGATTGACAAAATTTCAAGGTGGACATCATCCGGTCGCTTTCTGGGCCGCGTGCAGGCCCCGATCCACGTCGTCGAGAAGGTCGGAAACGGATTCCAGTCCGACCGAGAGGCGGATCGTCCCTTCGCCGATGCCCGCAGCGGCAAGGGCCTCCGGTGTCATGCGGAAGTGGGTGGTGCTGGCGGGGTGGAGGGCGAGGGATTTGGCGTCACCCACGTTGGCCAGGTGAGAGAACAGGCGCAGGGCGCCGATGAAGGCGCGGCCGGCCGGGCGCCCGCCCTTGAGACGGAAGCTCACGACGCCGCCACAGCCTTTCGGCAGCAGCCGGCGGGCCAGAGCCTGGTCGGGGTGGCCGTCCAGTTCCGGCCAGGCGATGTTTTCGACCTGGGGATGGCCCAGCAGGCGCTGGACGATCTCCCGGGCGTTGGCGACGTGACGCTCCATGCGCAGACCGAGGGTCTCGATGCCCTGCAGGATCTGGAAGGCATTCATTGGCGACAGGCAGGCGCCGAAGT
>DAOQMM010000070.1:0-18601 GCA_035335645.1 Rhodocyclaceae bacterium
ACGCACTTCTGGGACGTGGTGGCGCGGGTGTAGGGGCGCTTGTCGAAGCCGAGGAAGACGTCCTTGAACTGGTTCATGCCCGCGTTGGTGAACAGCAGGGTCGGGTCGTCGTGGGGCACCAGCGAGCTGGAGGCGACGATCTGGTGGCCCTTGGAGGCGAAGAATTCGAGGAACTTCTGACGGATTTCGGCGCTTTTCATCGGCGGGGAGTCTCCGGAGGGCGTCGCCGGGCGACGCACGGGGGAACGCGGGTTTCTAAACGGCGGATTGTAGCATTCCTCCCCGCGAGGCCCGGCTGGCTATAATCCCCTGCCCGGCCCTGCCGGGAACAACCATAACATCGACTCCGAGGGAGACACAGCCATGGGCCACCGCCTGTCCAAGATCTACACCCGCACCGGCGATGCCGGCACCACCGGCCTTGGAAACGGCAACCGGGTATCCAAGAACAGCCTGCGCATCCACACCCTGGGCGAGGTGGATGAAGTCAATGCCGCCGTCGGCGTGCTCCTCTGCGAGGACCTGCCGGAGGACGTGCGCGTGCTGCTCACCAACGTGCAGCACGACCTCTTCGACCTGGGCGGCGAGGTCTGCATTCCGGGCATGGAGATGATCACTGCAAAGCAGGTGCAGTACCTGGAAGACGAACTGGATCGCCACAACGACGATCTGGAGCCGCTCAAGGACTTCATCCTTCCCGGCGGCACCCGCGCCGCGGCCCTCTGCCACCAGGCCCGCACCGTGTGCCGGCGCGCGGAGCGGATGATCGTCGCGCTGGCCCAGGAAGAGGCCGTCAATGACGCGCCGCGTCAGTACCTCAACCGACTGTCGGACCTGCTCTTCGTGCTGGGCCGGGTGCTCAACAAGGCCGGCGGACGCGGTGACGTGCTCTGGCAGAAGCGCAAGAACGCCTGAACCTGCAGGACGCGTCATCCCGCGGGCGTCCCGCTTTCGAATCCCGGCCGACGGTCGCGGGTTCGATCGGCGCCCTGCTGCGGACGATGCGCCTACCAGTCCACCTTGTCCACGACACCCAGGGAGCGGCCGAGAAAGCGCTCACCGATGGTCTGGAAACGCAAAGGAATGTCGGTGACCGTGTAACGATATGTGGGCAGCCGGTCGCCCGGATTGGCGATACCCAGGTCCGCGAGGGCGCGCGCGGCCTGCTCGGCCACCGTGATGGCCGAATCCACGAGGCGCACCTGCGGCCCCACCACGTCCTGCAGCAGGGGCTTGATGAGGGGATAGTGGGTACAGCCGAGCACCAGCGTATCCACGTTCTCGGCCAGCACCGGGCGCAGGTATTCCTGGGCGGTGAGGCGCGTCACTTCGTGCTCCAGCCAGCCCTCTTCCACCAGCGGCACGAACAGCGGACAGGCCTGGGAATAGACCCTTACGTTTGGGTCAAGGGCATGCATGCGCCGGGCGTAGGCATTGCTGTTGATGGTGGTGGGGGTGCCGATCACGCCGATGGCGCGGGAGCGGGATTCCGCCACGGCGGCCCGCGCGCCCGCATCGATTACGTCCAGCACCGGCATATCGCCCGCCTTGTCCTTCACCACGTGGGACGCCACCGCCGCCATCGTGTTGCAGGCGATGATCAGCATCTTGACGCCCTGGTGCAGCAGGTGGTCGGTGATCTGCCCGGTGAAGTGTTCGATGGTGGCCACTGACTTGACGCCGTAAGGCACCCGCGCGGTGTCGCCGAAATAGACGATGCTTTCGAGGGGCAGGCGCTCCATCAGGGCGCGTACGACGGTGAGCCCGCCCACGCCGGAATCGAAGACTCCGATGGGCAGCGTGCCGGTTTCAGACATGGCGGGTGCCGCGGGCGCGGCGCAAACGAGGGAAGCGGGATTTTACGCGAGTCACCGCCAGATCGGCGGACTGCGGGACGGGCGGATCAGTGGTCGTCGTCGAGGCGGCCGATCAGTTCGGACTCTTCCTCGGGCGTGAACGCGAACTTGTAGATGGATTTCTCATCGGGCAACTCGCGCCAGCGCCCGCCGATCTCCTTCAGGCGGGCTTCGATGGTGGCGCAGGACAGATGCATCAGCATGGCCGGGGCATTGACACGGGCGCAGTGCTTGACTTCGCCGAGCTGGTGGAATTCGAGGAGCTTCTCGTAGAAATCCCGGTGCCGCGGATTGATCTCGATGAGGATGTCGGTGCACCCCTTGACCCGGTACGAGTAGATGTAGAGCAGATTGAACAGTGAGGCGATGAGCCGCTTGGAACGCGCCGAGGGATCCACTGCGAAGCGCCCGAACTCGCACAGCTTGCGCCCCTGGGAACGCAGCCGGGCGGCTTCCGCGCCATAGGTCTTGTCGAGGGCCAGACCCGCCGGGGAATCGATATTGACCGTCAGGGTCGCATAGACGCGCCCGAAGAGCTCCGCGTTCATCGTGAGCTGGTTCGGCGCTTCAAGGGACCCGAGCTTGCCATACCCGCGCCACGCGTAGCGCTTTTCGATGAGCAGATCGGTCTCACGGCGGCGGTCACCGTCCCGCATGAGCATTTTGATGCGGAACTTGTTGCTGCTGTCCGACGGCGCCGAGACCTTGGGATCGTCCTCCGCGATGCACAGGGGGTCGAAGCGCCACGACTCCATGGCAGTCACTTCCGCGAGCGTCTGCGGCGGACGTTCCTCCTCCGGCGCCGGCTTGCGCGACATCATTGCCAGGACATCCCGCATCTCAGCGCACCGTGCCTCTCGAGCGCCCATGCAACATGCTCCCGGACCAGCCAGGATTGATCATCGCGTCGCGATTGAAGCGCGCGAACCACCTCTGCGGATGAGGGCGCGTTGCCCAGTCCGACGGCGAGGTTACGCATCCAACGTTCATATCCAATACGGAAAATGGGACTACCCGCCATCCGTTCGTTGAAAATCTGTGGCGTCCAATTAAACAACTCTAACAGTTTTATGCGATCAAGCCCATTTCGAGGCGTGAAATCCGACACACTCGCCTGTCCTGCAAAGCGGTTCCAAGGGCATATCCACTGGCAGTCGTCGCAGCCATACACACGGTTGCCGATCATCGGGCGATAAACCTCCGGGATCGCACCGTGCAGCTCGATGGTGAGATAGGAGATGCACCGCCGCGCATCCACCCGATAGGGTGCCACGATCGCACCCGTCGGGCAGGCGTCGATGCACGCCCGGCAGGAACCGCAATGACCGCTGCGAGGCGCGTCCACCGGCAACTCCAGATCAGTATAGATCTCTCCCAGAAAAAAGAATGACCCCGCTTCACGCGATAGTAACAGGCTATGCTTTCCCCGCCACCCTAAACCTGCCTTTTCCGCCAGTGCCACCTCCATCACGGGCGCGGAATCGGTGAACACCCGGTAGCCGTGAGGCGCTGCGGCGGAGATCCGGTCCGCAAGCTTCTGCAGCCGCTGGCGCAGCACCTTGTGATAGTCCCGCCCCAGGGCATACCGTGAAACGTAGGCCAGACTACGATCCGCCAGCACCTCGCAGGCATGGGCCGCAGCCGCCGACAGATAATCCATCCTCACCGAGATGACGCGCCGCGTGCCCGCCACGAGTTCCGCCGGTCGCGTCCGCTTGGTCCCGTGTTTCTCCATATAATCCATGGATCCGTGGAAACCGGCAGCCAACCATGCAGCCAGTCCCTCTTCCACGCCCTCAAGCGCGACATCGGAAATGCCGATGCCGCCAAAGCCCAGTTCTTCCCCCCACGCCCGGATGCGCGTCGCGAGTGCGGCGAGATCCTCAGCCTTCCGTGAGAGTACATCGTGCCCTGTGTCCATGACGCCCATGATAAACACCCTGTGCTTTGCGCGCACCTGGCGGATGAAGAGGCCACCCTGACCTACGGTCGCACCCTCGCATCCGTCATGCCGGAGCGGCTGATCATCCTCCTGCACGGCGATCTGGGCGCGGGCAAGACGACGCTTACGCGCGGCCTGCTCCGCGGACTGGACTACACCGGCCGCGTCAAAAGTCCCACTTACACCTTGGTTGAATCGTATAAAGATTCTAGAATTGTCGTATATCACTTTGATTTTTATCGATTCACCCATGCAGAAGAGTTCCTCGAAGCCGGACTGGACGAGTATTTTCAAGGGCCCGGCTTACGCCTTGTCGAATGGCCCGAGCGGGCAGGCCCCTATCTGCCCCCCGCTGATCTGGCGATCCGGCTACGGATTGCGGACGACGGTGGCCGTACGCTGGATCTCCAAGCGCTGACCCCGGAGGGACGGACATGCGTCGATCGCCTCTCACCTTCCCCGCGCGCCTGACCCGCCCATCGATTGGCGGAAACGCAGCGGGCTTTACCCGCCGCCGCTTCATCGGCGCCGCCGGCGCAAGTCTGGCCCTGCTGGTGAGTCGTCCCGGCACTGCCGCCCAGACCGGCATCCTGGCCGTGCGGGTCTGGCCGGCCCAGGACTACACCCGCATCACGCTGGAAAGCCGCGAACCGCTCACATTTACTCATCAGCTCGTGCACGGACCGGAACGCCTGGTCGTGGATCTGGAGGGCATCGAACTCAATGGCGTGCTGCAATCCCTGCCGACCAAGATCTCCGGCCAGGATCCATACATCCAGCTGATCCGCGCCGGCCGCAACCGGCCTGGCGTAGTGCGCCTCGTCATTGATCTGAAGGCGGAGATCGTGCCTCAGGTCTTCACCCTCAAGCCGGTGGGCGAATACGGTCACCGCCTGGTGCTGGATCTCTATCCCGTCGAACCCCCTGATCCCCTCCTCGCCCTGCTGGAGAAGCTCTCGCCCGAAGAGGCGGCGGCAGGCGTGCCGATGCCTGCGCGGCCCGAACCGTCCAGCGTGCGGCCGACGCGCCCCGCCGAACCCGGCATCGCCCGCCGGCAGGAGGCGGAGCCCCCGCCGGTCCGCCCGCAGCCTGCGCCGGAACCCCCCGCGGCACGGCGCAAGCCTGCCGAAGACGAGGGCGTGAGCCGCCTCGTCACGATCGCCCTCGACCCTGGCCACGGCGGCGAAGACCCGGGTGCCGTGGGCGCCGCCGGCAGCTTCGAGAAGCACGTCACCCTGTCCATCGGCCGGCGCCTCAAGGCGCGCATTGACGCGGAGCCCAACATGCGGGCCATGCTCACCCGAGACGCGGACTATTTCGTGCCGCTGCAGCAACGGGTCAGCAAGGCGCGGCGGGTGCAGGCGGACCTGTTCGTGTCCATCCACGCCGACGCCTTCATCAGTCCGACGGCACGGGGCAGCTCCGTCTTCGTGCTGTCGGAACGGGGCGCCACCAGCACTGCGGCGCGCTGGCTGGCCCAGCGGGAAAACGCCGCAGACCTGATCGGCGGCGTGAATCTGGGTGTCAAGGACGAGCACCTCGCCCGCACCCTGCTGGACCTGTCCCAGACCGCCTCCATCAACGACAGCCTCAAGGTGGGCAAGGCCGTGCTCGGCGAACTGGGCACCATCAATCGCCTGCACAAGGGCGAGGTGGAACAGGCCAGTTTCGCGGTGCTGAAAGCACCGGACATTCCGTCCATCCTGGTGGAAACGGCCTTCATCTCGAATCCCGAGGAGGAAGCCCGCCTCAACGACGAGGCCTATCAGGACCGCATGGCCGACGCGATCCTGCGCGGTCTCAAGCGCTATTTCGCGAAGAATCCGCCCACCGCCAAATCCAAGCTGGCGAGCCTGTAAGTCGCCCGTCGGCGGGCGGCGTCGCGGATCTCAGCGGATGCACACCTTGCGCACCTGCTTCAGGTCGGTGAGGCCGCCCAGCACCTTCTCGATGCCGTCCTGGCGCAGGGTGCGCATGCCCTCCTCCAGCGCAACTGAGAGCAGATTGGCAACCCGCGCCCGCTCCTGGATAAGTGCCTTGATGCGGTCGGTGCCCACCATCAGCTCATGCAGGCCGAGACGGCCCTTGTACCCGTCGGCGCAGTGCTCGCAGCCCACCGGCGCATACAGCGTGAACGGGCCCCGGTCCTTGGCGTAGCGCTGACGCCAGGTCGCCAGGACCTGCTCCTTCGCGCCGTGGGCGTCTTCGATGAAAGCCGGCGTCTGGTGCAGATCCTCGCAATACTCGTCGAGCAGATGGCGGATCTCGTCCTCATCCGGCGTATAGGGCCGCTTGCACTTTCCGCACAGACGTTTGGCCAGGCGCTGGGCCAGCACGCCGAGCAGGGCGTCGGCGAAGTTGAAGGGGTCCATACCCATGTCCAGCAGACGCACAATCGATTCCGGTGCGCTGTTGGTGTGCAGGGTGCTGAACACCAGGTGACCGGTGAGCGACGCTTCCAGACCGATGGAGACGGTCTCCTTGTCACGCATTTCGCCCACCATGATCACGTCCGGGTCAGCGCGCAGGAAGGAACGCATGACGGTGGGAAAATCCAGCCCCGCCTTGCGATTGACCTGTACCTGGCGCAAACCCTTCTGGGTGATTTCCACCGGATCCTCGGCGGTCCAGATCTTCACGTCCGGGGTGTTGATGGAACCCAGGATGGAATGCAGCGTGGTGGTCTTGCCGGAACCGGTGGGGCCGCACACGAAGAAGATGCCGTAGGGCTTGGAGACGGTGTCCTTGAGGCGCCGGTAGTTGTCCTCCAGCAGCCCGAGCTGATCCAGGGGCAGCGGCTCGCTGTTGGCGAGCAGACGCATGACCACGTCCTCCATGCCGCCCGCGGTGGGCACGGTGGCGACCCGCAGCTCGATGTCCAGCGGCCCGTAGCGGCGGAACTTGATCTTGCCGTCCTGGGGCTTGCGCCGCTCGGAGATGTCCAGGTCGCACATGATCTTGATGCGCGTGACGATGGGGCTGCGGTAGCTGGACGGCACCTCGATATAGGGCACCAGCGAGCCGTCCTTGCGGAAGCGGATCTGGGTCTTTTCCTTGCCGGGTCGCGGTTCGATGTGGATGTCGGAGGCGCCCTGACGGTGGGCGTCGATGATGATGCGGTTCACCAGCTTGACGAGCTCGTTGTCGGCGGCCGCGGAGACGTCCTCGGCGGTGGAGGTGCCTTCACCGTCGTCGTCGGCCATGTCGGAGAGCAGCTCCGTCACCGACGGATCCTCCGCCGCGCCGAAGAACTGGTCCAGCGTCTGCACGAACTCGTGATCGGTCGTGACCCGGTAGACCGGATTCGCCTTGGGGAAGACGTTCTGCACCACCCGTGAGGCGACGGCCTGCTCCGGATCGACAGTGAGGATCACCATACCCTCCGGAGTGTCCTCGAGGGGCAGCCACTGGGCCTGCTGGACGTAGTCCCGCTTCAGGTTCTTGAGGAGATCCAGCGGCTTGATGCGATCCTGGCGGTAGGGCTCGTAAGGCACGCCGAAAAAGCGCTCCAGGGCGGCGCCCACGTCGGCCAGCGGAATACCGAGATCGTCCAGCAGCACCCGCTCCATGGATTTGCCCACCTCCCGCGCCTTGCGCAGGGCTTCCCGCAGTTCCTGCTCGGACAGCCGCCCGCCGGACACCAGACTCTCGAACTTGGACTTGGGCTGGGCCAGGGTATGCCTGCGCTGGGCGAAGGCGATGGCAAGGGTCTGTCCGAGCCCCTGCACACCTTCCTCGCAGATTGACGAAAAGGGTTCGCCGCTGCGCGTGTTGATGAGCTGGATCACCCCCAGCGTGTCGGCGCCCTCCTGGCGCATGATGGGCGCCACGAGCATCTGGTGGCAGCGATAACCGGAGCGGTCGTCCACCTCGCGGCGAAACTCCATGCGCTCCGACACCGCCTTCAGTTCCCGGTCGTCGTAGGCGTCGTGGATGTTGAGCATGCGCCCGGTGAGGGCCACATAACCTGCCACGCTGTTCTCGGCGATGGGCAGACGGATCGTGCGCACCGCCTGCAGCCCGGTCTTGACCCGAGAGGAGATGGTGGTGCGATTGTCGTCCACCAGATAGATGGTCAGCCGGTCGGCGGCGAACAGGGTGCAGATCTCCGAGGACAGCTCGAAGATGATCTCGTCGATGTTCTCGGTGGCATGAATTCGGTTGGTCACCGCCTGCAAGCCCTTGAAAAAAGCCAACCTGCTCGCTACGTCACTGCCACGCACCATGCCGCTCGTCATCCCGTCGTAATCTGCAAGAACAGCGCCCGCCCGGGTGGGCGCCGAATGTAAGGGCGCTTACAGCGCGAATTCCAGTCCGTTGTACAGCGCCCGCGGCTCGAAGCGACCGCAATAGCTGACGATCTCGTCCAGGGTGGTCTGAGCACGGCTGGGCTTAAGGTGGGTGATCCACACCTCGGGATTGACCGTGAGGCGCCCGAGGAACAGCGCCAGCAGACTCGGGCACAGGTGCCGCGACGCCAGCGCCAGCCCCTGCAGCGCGTCGGGGAAGGCGGTCTCCACGATCAGGTAGCGCAGATCGGGGATCTCGTTGATCGCCGCAATGAGCGGCTCGGAATAGGTCGTGTCACCCGAGAACACCAGACTGCCATGTGCACAGGCAAGCCGGTAGGCCACCGCCGGAACGGTATGCAGCGCGGGCAGCGCAGTGATCTCGCGCCCACCGTCGAGCGCGACGGTTTCGCCCACGTGGATCTCGTGAAAGCGCAGAAAGGGGTTCCCCCGATCAGGAATCGACGAAAAATCCGGCCAGATCAACCAGTTGAAGATATGGGAGCGCAGGATGCGCAGGGTCTCGGGTGAGCCATGCACGACGATGGGAGTCGACCGGGCCTCGCCCACCGTATCCACGAGGAGCGGGATCATCGCGATGTGATCCAGATGGGCGTGCGTGACGAAGACATGATCGATCTTGAGGAGCTCGTCGAACTCCAGATCACCGACACCGGTTCCGGCATCGATCAGCACATCCTGATCGACGAGCAGGGACGTCGTGCGCTGACTGCGCCCGCCGATGCCACCACTACACCCCAGAACCTGCACTTTCATGTCGTCAGCCCGATCCCTCGCAGAAATGGCGACAGGGTATGCACACCGGCTCGCCAGGAACCCCCGCCGCCAATATGTCAGGATACGGATTGCCGCCAGACTGGCGCGTTAGAAATTTCACGAAGGAATCGACGGGTCGCCGGAGGGAGGGGACTCAGCGCTCGGTGGGCTGGGAGAAGAATTCCATCTTGACGCCCGCGATCTCGATGATGTCGTGATCGTTGAGGCGCTGGGCCTGCGGATCGAGGGCACGGCCATTGACCACCGGAAAGCTCGCCCCTTCCACATGGGTGATGAAGTAACCGTGGGGGCGCCGGGTGATCACGGCCACCTGAAGTCCCGGCTTGCCCAGGGTGGTCAGGGACTTGGAGAGTTCGAGGGTCCGGCCGGCGTGGGAACCGCTCAGGATCTGGATCATGCCCATGGCGGCCGGCGCCGGTTGTGGCGCCGCGCTCGGCGGAGGTTCCGTCGCCGGGGCCGGGGCCGCTCCGCGTGACGCATCGGTGCGCGTCAGGTCCGTGGCGAAGGCAACGGAATCCGTCATGTCCATCGGCGCCGCCACCGTGCTGTCGGTGAAGAACTTGAGGCGGTACTTGCCCAGCTCGACGACATCATTGTTCTGCAACACGTGCTTCTTGACCGGCTGGCCGTTCACGTAGGTGCCGTTGGTGCTGTTGAGATCCTCGAGAAAGGCGTCATTCAGGATGGTGACAATGGCTGCATGCTCGCCGCTGATGGCCAGATTGTCGATCTGGATATCGTTATGGGGCTTCCGGCCAATGGTGGTGCGCTCCTTTTCGAGCACCATCTCCTTGAGAACCAGACCGTCCATGCTCAAAATCAACCTGGGCATCGCATTTCCTATCAGAAACAAGCCTTACGCTATTACCGAGACGGGCAGACCACCGGACCGCAGGGATACGACCACCACGGATACATTATCGGTCCCCCCCTGATCGTTGGCCAGATCGACGAGATGCTCCGCCGCAAGGCGTGGGTTGGCACCCAGCGTATCCAGCACATGGAAGATTTCTCTGTCGGGCAGCATGTCCGTCAGGCCATCCGAACACAGCAGGAAGACATCCTCCGCGCACACCTGCGTGACGATCAGGTCGGGCTGGACCTGCACATCAACGCCGACCGCGCGCGTCAATAAGCCTCGCAACGCGGGCGCCCCGTCGGATTCCGCCTCAATCATGCCCGCGTCGCACTGCTCCCGCAAGACGCTGTGGTCCCGTGTCAGGCATTCGAGGCTTTCACCTCGCAGGCGATACAGGCGCGAATCTCCGACATGACAGGCGATCATCTGACCGTCCGTCCGGAAACACACGGCGACCAGCGTGGTCCCCATGCTGCGCAGCAGAACATCCTGGCAGGCGGTGTCGAAGACGACCTGATTGGCCGCCGCAACAGCCGCACGCATGCAGGTTTCGTCGATCGTGCCGGGCGGACGATCTTCCACTTCCGCCAGCCAGGCCGCCACCGCCAGCCGGGACGCCAGCGCACCGCCCGCATGCCCGCCCATCCCGTCGGCCAGCAGCGCGATGCCGCGCGATGCGTCGCAATAGACCTGATCCTCGTTGCGCACCCGCACGCGCCCCGTGTCGGAGAGCATGGCCATCCTGAGGGGAAGATAGGCGTCGGCCACGACGATCTGCTCCGCGCCGGGCGCCTAGAGCGCCTGCTCCGAAGAACGGCCGGCGCGCATCGCCAGCACGCGCGCCACGCCGATCACGCCAAGCGCCCCGAGCGCGCCCGCCAGCATCCGGGCCCAGCCGGGCAGGCCGTCCACCCAGGGTCGCAAGCCCGGATCCGACAGCATCATGCTGCCCGCCACCCAACCGAGCAGCGCAGCGCCGAGGCTCACGATGACAGGAAAACGCTCCATGCTCTTCATGATGAGCTGGCTCGACCAGACGATCACCGGGATGCTGAAGGCCAGCCCGAGCCCCAGCAGGACGAGGCTGTCACCTGCGGCCCCCGCCACACCGATCACATTGTCCACACTCATGACGAAGTCGGCCACGATGATGGTCCGCACGGCACCGCTCACGCTGGTGGCCGCGTCGATCTCGTGGCCGCCGTCATCGTCCGGGAGCAGCAGCTTCACGCCGATCCACAGCAGCAGGAGCCCGCCGAGCAGCTTGAGCCACGGATAGCCCAGCAGACTTGCCGCAAACGCGGTCAGGACGACCCGCAGGGCCACCGCACCGACCACGCCCCACAGGACACCGATGCGGCGCTGGGCAGGCGACAGACGTCGGCAGGCGAGCGCGATCACGACCGCGTTGTCGCCGGACAGCACCAGATCGATCGCGACGATCTGGACAAACCCCGCCCAGAAGGCGGCGGTCAGGAATTCGGGGGTTGAAAGCATGGATTGCAGGAATCCGGAAGCGTCATTCACGACGCATTTTATCGCGCCTCGCAAGGATCGCGCCTACAAATGAAAACCGCGCCCGGGCAGAACCCCGGGCGCGGCGATCGGTTCCTGAACGAACCGGATTACAGCAGGGCCTTGAGCAGCTTGCCCATTTCGGACGGGTTGCGCGTCACCGTGAAGCCACACTCTTCCATGATGGCGAGCTTGGCATCGGCGGTGTCGGCGCCGCCGGAGATCAGCGCACCGGCGTGGCCCATGCGCTTGCCGGCCGGCGCGGTGACACCGGCGATGAAGCCGACGATGGGCTTCTTCATGTTGGCCTTGCACCACTGGGCGGCTTCAGCTTCGTCCGGGCCACCGATTTCGCCGATCATGATGACGGCGTCGGTATCCGGATCGTCATTGAACATCCGCATGACGTCGATGTGCTTCAGACCGTTGATCGGGTCGCCACCGATGCCGACCGCGGAAGACTGGCCCAGACCGATTTCGGTCAGCTGGGCGACGGCTTCGTAGGTCAGGGTGCCGGAGCGGGACACCACGCCGATGCGGCCCTTGCGGTGGATGTGACCCGGCATGATGCCGATCTTGATCTCTTCGGGCGTGATGAGGCCCGGGCAGTTCGGCCCCAGCAGCAGGGTCTTCTTGCCACCGGCCGCTTCCTTGGCCTTCATCTTGTTGCGCACTTCCAGCATGTCACGGACGGGAATGCCTTCGGTGATGCAGATGGCCAGATCCAGGTCAGCCTCGACGGCTTCCCAGATGGCAGCCGCGGCGCCCGCGGGCGGCACGTAGATCACGGACACGGTGGCGCCGGTTTCGGCGGCCGCTTCCTTCACGGTCCCGAAGATGGGCACGTCGAGGATCTTCTCGCCGGCCTTCTTGGGGTTCACACCGGCCACGAAGCAGTTCTTGCCGTTCGCGTATTCGATGCACTTCTCGGTGTGGAACTGACCGGTCTTGCCGGTGATGCCCTGGGTGATGACTTTGGTGTCTTTGTTGATCAGGATGGACATTCACGTACTCCTTACTGAACCGCAGCGACGATCTTGGTCGCAGCTTCGGCCATGGTGTCGGCGGAGATGATCGGGAGGCCCGAATCGCGCAGGATCTGCTTGCCGATCTCTTCGTTGGTGCCCTTCATGCGGACGACCAGCGGAACCGACAGATGCACTTCCTTGGCCGCGGTGACCACGCCGGTGGCGATGGTGTCACAGCGCATGATGCCGCCGAAGATGTTGACGAGAATGCCCTTGACCTTGGGGTTCTTGAGCATGATCTTGAAGGCTTCGGTCACCTTCTCGGTGGTGGCACCGCCGCCCACGTCGAGGAAGTTGGCCGGCTCGGCACCGAACAGCTTGATGGTGTCCATGGTGGCCATGGCCAGACCGGCGCCGTTCACCAGACAGCCGATGTTGCCGTCCAGGGAGATGTAGGCCAGATCGAACTTGGAGGCTTCGATTTCGTCCGCGTCTTCTTCGTCCAGATCGCGCATCTCGACGATCTCGGGGTGACGGTAGAGGGCGTTGGAGTCGAAGTTGAACTTGGCATCCAGCGCCTTGACGGTGCCGTCGCCTTCGTGGATCAGCGGGTTGATTTCCGCCAGCGACGCGTCGGTGTCCATGTAGCAGGTGTACAGGTTCTTGAGCGTGGACACGGCCTGGGCGATGGAGCCTTCGGGGATCCCGATGCCCTTGGCGAGGGTCAGCGCCTGCTCGTCGGTGAGGCCCACGGCCGGATCGACGAACACCTTGATGATCTTCTCGGGGGTCTTGTGGGCGACTTCCTCGATGTCCATGCCACCTTCGCTGGACGCCATCATGGCGACCTTCTGGGTGGCACGGTCGGTCAGCGCAGCAACGTAGTATTCGTGCTTGATGTCGGCGCCTTCCTCGATCAGCAGGTTACGCACCTTCTGGCCTTCCGGGCCGGTCTGGTGGGTGATGAGCTGCATGCCGAGGATCTGGCCGGCATACTGGCGCACTTCGTCCAGGGACTTGGCGACTTTCACGCCACCGCCCTTGCCGCGACCGCCCGCGTGGATCTGTGCCTTGACGACCCAGATCTTGCCGCCCAGGGTTTCAGCTGCCTTGACCGCGTCGTCCACGGTCGTGCAGTGGATACCGCGCGGAACCGTAACGCCGAACTTCTTCAGGATTTGCTTGCCCTGATATTCGTGAATTTTCATGGTTGCCCTTCGATCGAAGTCTTGGCCTTTGCAGGCCGCTCACGCTTGGTTGATGGGACTCATTCGGGGCCTGCGCTGCACCCCGCGACCCGTACGCCGTTCTCCCTCGTCCGACGTACGCACCGCTCGAGCTCTTCGCTCACCGGACCGACAGGGCCGCGGTGCGTGAAAAACCATCCTTTCCTGCCGGCGCCGTGCCTGGATGTGGCCCTTTGCCGGATTGTGGACTCCATAATTATATAACGAAACCGGAGCAGGTTCCGTCGCCGGACAGGCAAACTCAGTCGCCGCTGCGATACCAGCGCGGGTAGTAGCGGAGCACGGTTTGGGTGGTGGTTTCGAGGGCGTGGCAGCGATCGAGCTGGAAGGGCTTGCCGTCCGTGTCCTCGGTGTCGCGGCGGAAGGTGGCCAGGGTCTGGATCGCCGCCGTCGGCAGGGACAGCAGCAGCTCGCTCAGATGGGAGCAGCCGCGCACGTCGGCGAACATCTCCCCCACCGTCTTGCGGAATCCTTTGACCAGATTCAGCCCCACCAGCTGCCGGTAGGCCGGCGTGATGGTCTCGCAGCCGCCCGGATAGGGCACCCGCGCCGACACCGCGCAGGCGCCCACGATATTGAACTGGGTGTCGATGGTGACCCGCAGGAACAGGTCGTGGATCGGCTCACCGGCCTTGCGCAGGCCTGACGCGATCACGTAGTCCTGATCCTTCACGTCGGTGAGGCGGGCATCGAGATCGAGCAGACCGTCCTCGCGGAGGAAGCCTTCGATCTCGATACGGCGGGCATGGACGCGGCGCCGGGCCGCGGAGGACGGGGGCAGGGACATGACAGCGGAACAATGAAGCAGGTCGGCCTTCAGAAAACACAAAAAGTGACGCAAAAGGACTCAGTCGAAAAGTGAACGTTGCTCACAACGCCCGCGACGGCCCGGAAAGTTCTTTAGAATACTTGAGCACCTGCCCCTGCGCGACCTTAATTTTGCGCCGCACAATCATGAAGAGGCCCAAGGAGGCTCTCCAGCCAGATTTCCTGATGAACCGCGTGCCCCGAACTTCCCTGCTTGTCATTGCCGTTCTCGCAGCCCTGCCCGTGGCGCCCGTGCGCGGCGCCGCGCTCGGCGAACTGTCGGCCCGCTCGGCCCTGGGCGCGCCCCTGAATGCCGAGATCCGCATCACCCCGGCGCCGGGCGAACAGATCGACGGTCAGTGCATCCGCATCGTCCGCGGGCAGACCGACGATCTGCCGTGGCTGGCCGGCGCCCGCGTGCGCCTTGAAGGCGAGCGCCTGATCATCACCACGCGCGACCCCGTCAATCATCCGGCCGCCATGCTGGGCGTACACATCGGCTGCGGTATCGAATTGCGTCGCGACTACGCGCTGCTGCTGCAGCCCCCCCTCGAAAGCCCCGCCGTGACCGCCGCGGTCGTCACGCCCGATGCACCGGCCCCGGCGCGCGCGCCGTCGACGCCTCCGGCCGCCGCCCGTCCGAGACCTGTCGGGCAGGTCATCGTGCTGTCCGAAGACACCCCGCTCGCGCGCCTGGCCGATGAACGCGCCGGCCCCTCACCCGCACGGCGCCAGCGCTTCATCGAGCGACTCGTCATGGCCAATCCGGATGTCTTCCCGAGCGGCCGCGCCGATGAGGGCCTCGTCATCGCGGCCGGCACGCGCCTCAAGACGACGCCTCCCGCCCTGCCCGCGCACCACGCAGACACGCCTCCGCGGCGCACCGACACGGTCGCACGTGCCCAGGCCGCTCCGGCAGCTCCGACAAGCCCTGCTCAGGCGACACGCCCGAGCACTCGCCGCGAACCCGCACCGCGCCAGGACCGCCTGGTCGTCGCCGGCACGGCCGGCGCGGACGACATGCCCCTGCGCCTGAGCCTGCAGCTGGCCAATCCGCCACGGGACGACGCCCCCGGCGACGCCGTTCGCGGTCCGATCCGCCAGGAGCAGCGCACCCTCACCGAGATCGACGACCGCATCACGGCCCAGCTCGAACTCAACGAGAAGATCAAGCGCCTTGAGGAATACCAGGAGCTCCTCAAACGCAAGATCGCCGACCTCGACGCCGGCCCGCCGGGTCAGGCCGCGCCCACTGCCGCCCCGCCCCCGGCGCCTGCCCCGGCTGCAGCCCCGCGGGTCAGCACGCCGGCGGCCGTCGCGCCACCGGAATCTGCCGCCGAAGGACTTCCCGCCTGGGCGCTGCCCGCGGGGGCCGGCCTTGTCACCCTCCTGCTGGGCGGCGGCGCCCTCGTGTGGTGGCGGCGCCGCAATCTGGTCGTGCCCGAGGATTCCCTCGAACCGATCTCCGTCGGCGCCGAATCCACCACCGGGCTGCACGCCGAAACCCCGCCGGTCTTCGTCACCACGATGGGGCCGCCGTCGATCCTGATACCGAGCCCGGCCGCCGCGCCGGCCCCCCAGTCCGCCATGCCGGTGCGGGAAATGCCTGCCCTCGACATCGACCTGGCCCCCAAGGGCGACTGGTCCGAGCCCACCTTCGCCCCCACCCATTCCGTGCCCTTCGACGAGGCCGTGGACGAACAGGATTCCGCGCTGGAGCTGGCCGAGATCATGATGTCCTTCGGCCGCACCCAGGGCGCCGCCGAAACCCTTGCCGACTACATCCGCAACAACCCGCGGCAGGCCGTCAAGCCATGGATCAAGCTGCTGGAGGTCTATCACCTGGCCGGCATGCGGGCCGAGTTCGAAGCCCTCACGCGGCAGCTCAACAAGACCTTCAACGTCAAGATGGTGAGCTGGCACGACTACCGCGCGCCCGAAACAGCGCCGGATTCCGTCGAGCAGCTGCCCCACATCGTGCGCCGCCTGGAAGAAACCTGGAACACCGCCGACGCCCAGGCCTACATCCACCAGATCCTGCGTGACAACCGGGACGGCACGCGGCAGGGCTTCCCGCTGGGCGTGGTGGACGACCTCCTCATGCTGCTGGCGGTCCTGGACGACCATCTCGGTCCCTACCGCCAAGCGGCGGAAACGCCCGACAACGCACCCGCCCCCGCCGATACCCACAAGGCGGCCGCCTGAAACCTGGCGGGCGCCACCGCGCCGCCCGTCGGGCCGCCCGCCTCACACCGGGTTGTCGATCTCCACGAACTCTGCCGTCAGCCCGAAGCGTTCCGCCAGATGGGCGCCCAGCGCCTGCACGCCGTAGCGCTCCGTGGCGTGATGGCCGGCCGCCAGATAGGCCACGCCGGACTCCCGCGCCAGATGCGTGGTTGGCTCCGAGGCCTCGCCGGAGATGAAGCAATCCACCCCCGCCGCGATGGCCGCCTCAAAGTAACCCTGGGCACCGCCGCTGCACCACCCCACGCGCCGCACCGGCCGCGCCGGGTCGCCCAGCACCAGCGGCGTGCGTCCCAGCCCGTCCGCCACCCGCGCCGCCAGCCCCGCCAGCGTCGTGGGTGCGGTGCAGCCCAGCCAACCGAGCGCCTGATCGCCAAAACGCCCCTCTGCCGTCAGGCCCAGGCGCGCGCCCAGCTGCGCGTTGTTGCCCAGTTCCGGATGGGCGTCCAGCGGCAGGTGATAGGCGAACAAATTGATGTCGTGGCACAGCAGCGTGGCCAGACGCGCCTTGCGCAGGCCGGTGATGCGCCCGTCCTCGCCGCGCCAGAAGTAGCCGTGATGCACCAGCACCGCGTCGGCGCCCCGCGCCACCGCCGCATCCAGCAATGCACGACTGGCCGTCACCCCGCAGACGATATGGCGAATCTCCCCGCGACCTTCCACCTGCAGGCCGTTTGGGCAATAATCCTTGAAGCGGCCCACCTCCAGCACAGTCTCCAGATACTGCTGCAATTCGGCCCGATCCATTCCGTGTCCTTTCAATCCCTTGGCATGATTCCGCAGCGCTGCGGCGCGCGGCCCCCGATTCTACGATGCATCGTCTCTGGCTGATCTTTACCCAGGCTGTCACCGTCACCGTGGCCGCGCTCTTCGTCGTCGGCACCCTCAAGCCCGAATGGCTGGGCGGACGGCCCGGCGGTGCCTCGGTGATCATCCAGGAAGCGGTCGCCCCCGCCGCCCCCTCGGTCGCCGTCGCCCCGGCCCACGCCGCCGCCTCCTACGCCGACGCCGCCCGGGCCGCCCTGCCCGCGGTGGTGCACATCTTCACCAGCAAGGAAGTGCGCGGCCAGCGCAGCCCCTTCGCCAACGATCCCCTGTTCCGCCACTTCTTTGGCGACCGCCTGGACAACCAGCCCCAGCAGCGCGCCTCCGGCCTCGGCTCCGGCGTCATCGTCTCGCCGGAAGGCTACATCCTCACCAACAACCACGTCATCGAAGCCGCCGACGAGATCGAGGTGGCCCTGCAGGACGGCCGCAAGCTGCCCGCGCGCATCGTCGGCCGCGACCCGGAATCCGATCTGGCCGTGCTGCGCATCAAGACCGACGTGCGCCTGCCCGCCATCACCTTCGGCCGCACCGAAGCCCTGCATGTGGGCGACGTGGTCCTCGCCATCGGCAACCCCTTCGGCGTCGGCCAGACCGTCACCATGGGCATCGTCTCCGCCCTCGGGCGCTCCCACCTGGGCATCAACACCTTCGAAGACTTCATCCAGACCGACGCCGCCATCAACCCCGGCAACTCCGGCGGCGCCCTGGTGGATGCCAGCGGCCACCTGGTCGGCATCAACGCCGCCATCTACTCCCGCAGCGGCGGCTCCCTCGGCATCGGCTTCGCAATCCCCGTCTCCCTCGCCCGCAACGTGATGGAGCAGATCATCGCCACCGGCACCGTCACCCGCGGCTGGATCGGCGTCGAAGTGCAGGAAATCACCGCGGAACTGGCCGACTCCTTCGGCCTGCCCGGCACCCAGGGCACCCTCATCTCCGGCGTCATGCGCGGCGGCCCCGCCGACCGCGCCGGCATCCGCCCCGGCGACGTCCTCCTCGACGTAGCCGGCCACGCCGTCAACGACCCCCAATCCATGCTCGAAGCCGTCGCCGCCCTCCCCCCCGGCAACCGCGCCCCCCTCCAGATCCGCCGCGGGCGCGAGAAGGTGGACGTCCAGGTCGAAATCGGCCGCCGCCCCGCCCTGGCCCGGTCGGAATAAGCCTTCGGGCACCGGGCGCGCTCCCTCCCCTGCGCACCGCGCCCTTCCCGGCGCACTCCGCCCAACACTGGGCACGTCAAAGCGCTTC
>DAOQMM010000071.1:0-18467 GCA_035335645.1 Rhodocyclaceae bacterium
CTGGCCGGTCTGATCGACGCCGCGTTCCTGATCGGTGTCGGTATCGCCATGATGTTTGCGTTCGCCAACCCGTTCAAGATCTAAGTTCGCGGTTCAACCTGACTAAAGGAAGACTACCGTGAATCTGAACGCAACCCTGGTAGCCCAGCTCGTTGTGTTCTTCATTCTGGCGTGGTTCACGATGAAATTCGTGTGGCCCCCCATCGTGAAGGCACTCGACGAGCGCGCGAAGAAGATCGCCGACGGGCTGGCGGCTGCGGACAAGGCGAAGAGCGATCTCGCACATGCCGAGAAGAAGGTCGTGGAAGAGCTGCGCAAGGCCCGCGAGTCCGCTACGGACGTGCGTGCCGCTGCCGAAAAGCAAGCCGCCTCCTTCCTCGACGAAGCGCGCGCCGAAGCTGCCCGCATCATCGCCCAGGCCCGTGAGGCAGCCGAAGCCGAAGCCGGCGTCGCCGCCCAGCGTGCCAAGGAAGCCCTGCGCGATCAGGTCGCCCATCTTGCCGTCGCCGGCGCCGAGAAGATCCTCCGCAAGGAGATCAACGCTCAGGCCCACGCCGAACTGCTGGCCAACCTGAAACAGGAACTTCAATAAGCCATGGCCGAGAACGTCACCATCGCACGCCCCTATGCTGAAGCGGCTTTTCAGCTCGCTTCCGCGGGCAATGCGCTGGGGCCCTGGTCGGAAGCACTTGATCGGCTCGCGGGTATCGCGGCCGATCCGCAAATGCGGGATTGCATCAGTGATCCCAAGCTGCAGCCTCAACAACTGGCTGGGCTGTTTCTCGACGTCGCCGGAAGCGGACTGACTGCTGAACAGCAGAACTATGTCCGTGTCCTGGTCGATAACGAGCGTCTGCAGGTGCTTCCCGAGATCCGTGACCTGTTCGTTGCTCTCAAGAACGAACACGAAGGTGTCAAGGAGGCGAACATCGTCTCCGCTTTCCCGATGGACGAAGCCACGTTGAAGGCCCTTGTGGCCGACCTTGAAGCCCGCTTCAAGGCCCGTCTCAACGTGAGCGTCAGCGTTGACCCCGAACTGATCGGTGGGGTCAAGATCGCTGTCGGGGATGAAGTCATCGACGCCTCGGTCCGCGGCAAGCTCGCGAACATGGCCGCCGCGCTAAAGAACTAGGAGCATAAGCTATGCAACTCAACCCCTCTGAAATCAGTGACCTGATCAAGAGTCGGATTCAGAACCTGCAGCTGTCCGCGAATGCCCGCACCGAGGGTACCGTGGTATCAGTGACCGACGGTATCTGCCGTATCCACGGCCTCTCCGATGCCATGCAGGGCGAAATGCTGGAATTCCCCGGCAACGTCTTCGGTCTCGCCATGAACCTCGAACGCGACTCCGTCGGCGCCGTGGTCCTGGGTGAATACGAAGGCATCTCCGAAGGTGACACCGTCAAGTGTACCGGCCGTATCCTGGAAGTGCCCGTCGGTCCCGAGCTGATCGGCCGCGTGGTCAACTCCCTGGGTCAACCGATTGACGGCAAGGGCCCGATCAACGCCAAGCTGTCCGAGCCGATCGAAAAGGTCGCCCCGGGCGTGATCTGGCGGAAGTCCGTGTCCCAGCCGGTGCAGACCGGTCTGAAGTCGGTGGACTCCATGGTGCCCGTCGGCCGTGGCCAGCGCGAGCTGATCATCGGCGACCGCCAGACCGGCAAGACCGCCGTTGCGGTTGATGCGATCATCAACCAAAAGGGCGAAAACATGATCTGCATCTACGTGGCGGTGGGCCAGAAGGCCTCCACCATCGCCAACGTGGTGCGCAAGCTGGAAGAAAACGGCGCGATGGAATACACCATCGTCGTCGCTGCCACCGCCTCCGAGTCCGCTGCGATGCAGTACATCGCGCCGTACTCCGGCTGCACCATGGGCGAATACTTCCGCGACCGTGGCCAAGATGCCCTGATCATCTACGACGATCTGACCAAGCAAGCCTGGGCCTACCGTCAGGTGTCCCTGCTGCTGCGCCGTCCGCCGGGCCGTGAAGCCTATCCGGGCGACGTGTTCTACCTCCACTCCCGTCTGCTCGAGCGCGCTGCCCGCGTGTCTGCTGAGTACGTCGAGAAGTACACCAATGGTGAAGTCAAGGGTAAGACCGGTTCTCTGACCGCTCTGCCCGTGATCGAGACCCAGGCCGGCGACGTGTCCGCGTTCGTTCCGACCAACGTGATCTCGATTACCGACGGCCAGATCTTCCTGGAAACCGATCTCTTCAACGCCGGTATCCGTCCCGCCATCAACGCCGGTATCTCGGTGTCCCGTGTGGGCGGCGCTGCCCAGACCAAGGTCATCAAGAAGCTCGGCGGCGGCGTGCGTCTGGCCCTGGCCCAGTATCGTGAGCTGGCTGCGTTCGCGCAGTTCGCCTCCGATCTGGACGAAGCCACCCGCAAGCAGCTCGAGCGCGGTCGTCTCGTGACGGAACTGATGAAGCAGCCGCAGTACTCGCCGCTCAAGGTTTCCGAAATGGCGATCACGCTGTTCGCGGTCGACAAGGGTGCTTTCGACGATGTCGAAGTCAAGCGCGCCCTCGCCTGCGAAGCCGCGATGCACCAGTACGTCAAGACCAAGGCGCCCGATCTGATCAACAAGATCGAGACGACCAAGGATCTCGATGCCGACGCCAGCAAGCAGCTGGCCGATGTCATCGCAGAGTTCAAGAAGAGCTGGGCGTAACGCGGGCATACGGAGAGCGAAATGGCTAGCGGCAAAGAGATCCGTAACAAGATCAAGAGTGTCCAGAACACTAAAAAGATCACCAAGGCCATGGAGATGGTCGCTGCGTCCAAGATGCGTAAGGCTCAGGACCGCATGCGTGCTGCCCGTCCCTACGCCGAGAAGATCCGCCGTCTCGCCGCGAATCTGTCTGCTGCCAACATCACCGACTACAAGCATCCGTTCCTGACCAAGAAGGACGATGCCAAGCGTGTGGGGCTGATCGTGGTCACGACCGACAAGGGTCTGTGCGGCGGCCTCAACACCAACACCTTGCGTGTGGCGCTGAGCGCACTCAAGTCTTGGGAAGGCAATGGTGTCACCGACATCCGTGTGACCTGCATCGGCAACAAGGGGCTGGGTTTCATGCAGCGCCTGGGAGCCAAGGTCATCTCGAATGTCACCCAGCTCGGGGACACCCCCCACCTGGAAAAGCTGATCGGGCCCGTCAAGGTCATGATCGATGCGTTCCAGAATGGTGAGCTGGACGAAGTGCACATCGCCTACTCCCGCTTCATCAACACGATGAAGCAGGAGCCCCAGCTTGAGCAGCTTCTCCCGCTGACCGGCGAGCGTCTCGGAACCCCGGAAGGGACCTGGGACTACCTCTACGAGCCGGATGCGCAGGTGGTGATCGACGAACTCCTGGTGCGCTACGTGGAAGCGCTGGTGTACCAGGGTGTCGCCGAGAACATGGCGTCCGAACAGAGTGCCCGGATGGTGGCGATGAAGGCGGCATCCGACAACGCAGGGAACGTGATCTCGGAACTGCAACTGGTCTACAACAAGACCCGTCAGGCCGCGATCACGAAGGAACTGTCCGAAATTGTCGGCGGCGCAGCCGCGGTGTAACGGTTTAACAAGTTTGGGGAATCGACGATGAGTCAAGGAACGATCGTTCAATGCATCGGCGCCGTGGTGGATGTGCAGTTTCCGCGCGACGCGATGCCCAAGGTTTACGACGCCCTGACCCTGGAAGGTGCTGAGCTGGTTCTCGAAGTTCAGCAACAGCTGGGGGATGGCGTTGTGCGTACCATTGCGCTGGGGTCTTCGGACGGCCTGCGTCGTGGCATGGTAGTTTCGAACACCGGCAAGGGTATTGCGGTGCCGGTCGGTCACGGCACGCTGGGCCGGATCATGGATGTGCTGGGTCGTCCGATCGACGAAGCCGGCCCGATCGAATGCGATGAGCGCCGCGTGATTCACCAGAAGGCGCCGAAGTTCGACGAGCTGTCCCCGTCTGTGGATCTGCTCGAAACCGGCATCAAGGTGATCGACCTGATCTGCCCGTTCGCAAAGGGCGGCAAGGTGGGCCTGTTCGGTGGCGCCGGCGTGGGCAAGACCGTGAACATGATGGAGCTCATCAACAACATCGCGAAGCAGCACAGCGGTTTGTCGGTGTTCGCCGGCGTGGGTGAGCGGACCCGTGAAGGGAACGACTTCTACCACGAAATGAAGGACTCCAACGTTCTCGACAAGGTTGCGATGGTGTTCGGTCAGATGAACGAACCCCCGGGCAACCGTCTGCGCGTGGCGCTGACCGGCCTGACCATGGCCGAGCGCTTCCGTGACGAAGGTCGGGACATCCTGTTCTTCGTGGATAACATCTACCGCTACACCCTGGCCGGTACCGAAGTGTCCGCGCTGCTGGGCCGGATGCCGTCCGCGGTGGGTTACCAGCCGACGCTGGCCGAAGAAATGGGCCGTCTGCAGGAGCGTATCACCTCCACCAAGGTGGGCTCGATCACCTCCATCCAGGCCGTGTATGTGCCCGCGGATGACTTGACCGACCCGTCTCCCGCGACCACCTTCCTCCACTTGGACTCCACCGTCGTGCTGTCCCGTGACATTGCCGCTCTGGGTATCTACCCGGCCGTCGATCCGCTGGACTCCACTTCCCGTCAGCTGGATCCGCTGGTCGTGGGCGAAGAGCACTACAACACCGCCCGTGGCGTGCAGCAGACCCTGCAACGCTACAAGGAACTGCGCGACATCATCGCGATTCTGGGGATGGACGAACTGGCGCCCGAAGACAAGCTCCTCGTGGCCCGTGCTCGTAAGATCCAGCGTTTCCTGTCCCAGCCGTTCTTCGTGGCGGAAGTGTTTACCGGTTCCCCCGGCAAGTACGTCCCCCTGAAGGAAACGATCAAGGGGTTCAAGACCATCCTGAGCGGTGAAGTGGATCACCTGCCCGAGCAGGCCTTCTACATGGTCGGTCCGATCGAAGAAGTCTTCGAAAAAGCGAAGACCCTCTAATCATCGCGACCATCGCCCGGCGGTGCTCCCAGCGGGCCCGCCGGACAGAGGAGGATACAAGCTATGGCAATGACCATTCACGTCGATATCGTCAGCGCGGAAGAGCAAATCTTTTCCGGTCTGGCGGAATTCGTGGTGCTGCCCGGCGAGGCCGGTGAGCTGGGCATCATGCCCGGCCACATGCCGCTGATGACCCGCATCAAGCCGGGCGCAGTGCGAGTGAAGGTCCAGAATCAGGCCGACGAAGAGCTGGTGTTCGTGGCCGGTGGCCTGCTTGAAGTCCAGCCCAACCTGGTGACGGTTCTCGCGGATACCGCGATCCGTGGCAAGGATCTGGACGAAGCCAAGGCCCTGGAAGCGAAGCGCCGTGCGGAAGAAGCCATGCAGAACCAGGACTCTGCCCTGGAATATGCCAAGGCCCAATCCGAACTGGCATCTGCGCTGGCTCAGATCGCGGCAATCCAGAAGCTGCGCAAGCGTTCTCACTGAACGCTTGAGCGGTTTCGACAGAAGGGGCAGTCCGAAAGGGCTGCCCTTTTTGTTTGTGTGCCGCCCAAGAAGTCTGACGACGCGCTGTTCCGCTGTTCTGGCCATTTGTCTGCATCAAGCGGGTGGATGCCCGATCACCGGCGGCATCGACTTTCACTGCGCTGGCAGGTGGGAGCGCAGGTCAGCGGACTCGAACGGCCATGTAGTGCCCCTTGCATAATCCGCAAGTCGATCGCAGCGCACCTGCGCTGGGCGACGGGTGGTGACGCAACGGAGCGCTCAGCGACGTGCAGCTTCGAGGCGGCTCAGGCGTTTGTCCAGACGGGCCAGATCGTCCCGCAGTGCGGCCATTTCGGTGGCAAAGGGATCGAACTGCGGGCGCGCGAGGATGAGGGGCCGTTCCTCGGTGAAGTATTCGACGAAATTCTCGGTGAGATTGCGCGCCGCATCCAGATGCCAGCGGGTGGCATCCCGCACACCATTGATCGCACGATGGGCTGCAATGTCGCCTACCCGTTTTGCCAGGGCTTCTTCGCCATCCCAGCGCAGATGACGCAGGACGAAGCCGAGCGCGTCGGCAAAGTCCGCATTGCCGGTAATGCGGATGTCGCCCATCAGCGCGTCCATGCCTCCCACGGCCTTGGGCAGGGATGAAACCGGCAGTTCGAGGCGAACGTCGGGGGTGTCGGCGGTGGCGGAATCGCTGAAGAATCCGTCCCCTTCGACTGCTACGCACAGTGACGCAGGCGCGACCTGAATGACGGCGGTGCGGCCGGCGAAGGGTTTGAGGCGATCCCTGGCCCAGGGGGCGTCCGTGAGCAGATGGTTGAGGGCGGCGATGACGGTGGATGTGAGCATCGGCAACTCCAGGCAAGAAAAACGGGGGCCGCAGCCCCCGCCATTGTACCGGTCGTCGTGGCGTTCAGTGGCGCTGCTGGATACCGGCCACCATCCAGCCGCGGGAACCGTCCACGGGTTTGACGAGATGCCAGACTTCGTCGAATGCCGTCGGCGCAGCGTCGTCTTCCTCGCGCAGCATGCCGTAGAAGCGGGTGCTGACGACGTGGCGCGAACCTTCGGTGGCCACGTCCAGCACCGCGGCGTTGAGATTGACGATGTCGGTGCGCTGCGGCTTGCCATGGCGTTCGTCGTACTGCAGGCGGATCTCGGCAAACATCTCGGGCGACGTGAACTCGCGGAGGTCGTCCAGATTGCCGGCATCGTTGGCGGCCTGCAGGCGGATGAAGTTGAGCTTGGCCTCACGCACGAAGGCATCGGCATCGAAGCCAGAGGGAAGCGCCTCGGTGTCGGCCACGGGGGCGCCGGACGTCGGCAGGGCAATGGGTGCCGAGGCTGCGTGACGGGTTTCTGGTGCAGGGGTGGAAGGCATACCCGCATACTGGGGCGTGGGCTGGGATGCGCCACGGCGGAAAAGTAGCCTGAACAGCATCATGACGGCCATCACGCCCAGGAGGATCAGCATGAAGGACGCTGCCTGTTCGCCCAATCCGAAATGGGACAACAGTGCGGCCAGGCCGATCCCCGCGGCAAGACCGGCCAGCGGTCCCAGCCAGGAACGTTTCTGGGGCATTTGCGGTGCCGGAGCGCCGGCCTGCGGGGCACTCTGTGCAGGCGCTGCAGCCGTCCGCGGAGGCACCTGGGGTGCAGGCGCGGCTTCGCGACGAACAATGGTGTCATTACGCTGCATGCCGAAGGATTTTCCGCCACCCAGGCGGGCGGCTTCGGCGTCGGGGACGACCGTGGTCAGGGTCGCCACGGCCATCAGGGCGGCAACGGCCAGCTTTTTCATGGGCAGTTCTCTCCGGGGGTGAAGGACTTACAGCTTGTAGCCGCGGTGCAGGGCAACCACACCGGCGGTCATGTTGAAGTATTCGACCCGGCCGAGCCCGGCTTGTTCCATCAGATCCTTGAGGGACTCCTGGTCCGGATGCATGCGGATGCTTTCCGCCAGGTAGCGGTAGCTTTCGCCGTCCTTGGCGACTTTCTCGCCCATCAGGGGCAGCAGCTTGAAGGAATAGAAATCGTAGGCCGGCGCCAGGGGCTTCCACACCTTGGAGAACTCCAGCACCAGCAGGCGCCCACCCGGCCTGAGGACGCGCCGCATCTCGGCGATGGCCTGGTCCTTGTGGGTCATGTTGCGCAGGCCAAAGGCCACGGTGACGCAGTCGAAGTAATCGTCCGGGAAAGGCAGCTTCTCTGCGTCGCACTGGGCGACGGGCAGCAGGAAGCCGTTATCCACGACCCGGTCGCGGCCGCGGCTGAGCATGGCGTGGTTGATGTCGGTGAGCCACACCTGGCCGGTCGGTCCGACCTTTTTGGCGAAGGCGAGGGACAGGTCTGCGGTTCCGCCGGCCACATCGAGCACCCGGTCACCGGCGCGCAGACCGGCGATCTGCACGGTGAAGGCCTTCCACAGGCGGTGCAGGCCGAAGGACATCAGGTCGTTCATCACATCGTAGCTGCTGGCGACCGACGAGAACACGCCGGCGACCTTCTTGGCCTTTTCGGCTTCGGCCACTTTCTGGAAGCCGAAATGGGTGGTTTTATCGTTCATGGTTCGGACAGGATAAATCGGCCCGGAAGCGCCGGGCGCGCCGGGGCAGATGCCGCCGGGATCAGTGCTTGTGGCCGCAGCCGCCGGCCTTGGGCGCGGCAGGCGGGAGCTCGGCCGGATCGCGGCTGCCCCCCTCCACCGCGAGGCGGGTGAGGTAGGTCTGCCACAGTTCGTCGCGACGTTCGCCGATCTCGTAAAGGTAGTCCCATGAATACAGCCCGCTGTCATGACCGTCCGAAAAGATCGGACGGATGGCGTAATTGCCTACGGGTTCCACATTCACGATCTCCACGTCGCGCTTGCCCAGTTGCAGCACTTCCTCGCCCGGACCGTGGCCGCGAACCTCGGCGGAGGGCGAATGGACACGCAGGAATTCGTAGCTCAATTCGAATCGTTGCCCGTCGTCGAAAGTGATTTCCAGGATTCGGGAACGCTGGTGGAGCTTGATCTCGGTGGGCAGCGGATCGCCCTTCTGGAGGCCGGCCATGGGAAGCTTCCTGTGCAATGACGTACTGTGCGCATGATACCGGAACGGCCCGGACCGCCGCGTGTCGGCACGGGGTGGTCGTTGCGTTTCAGCAGCGTGACCTGTCACGAAAAGTTCAAGATGCTGAAATACACTCTGGACAACGCAATTCCCGGGAGGCTCCCATGCCCGCCACGATCCTGCTTGTCGAAGACGAACCCGCGATCCAGGAACTGATCGCTGCCAACCTGCTGCGCGCCGGTCACCAGGTGGTGCGGGCGGGCGATGCCGAAACCGCCCAGCGCATCGTGCGCGATGCCTTGCCCGATCTGGTGCTGCTGGACTGGATGCTGCCCGGCATGTCCGGCATCGATTTCGCCCGCCGCCTGCGCGCCGACGAGCGCACCCGCGGGATTCCGCTGATCATGCTGACGGCCCGCGGCGAGGAGCAGGACAAGGTGCTGGGCCTGGAGGTGGGCGCCGACGACTACGTCACCAAGCCGTTCTCGCCCCGTGAACTGATGGCCCGCATCAAGGCCGTGCTGCGCCGTCGCGCACCGGAATCCACCGAAGACCCGGTGGACCTCGGCGGCCTGCGCCTGGATCCGGCCACCCATCGTCTGACTGCCGGTTCCACGCCGGTCAGCCTGGGGCCCACGGAGTTCCGTCTGCTGCATTTCCTGATGACCCACCCGGAGCGGGTCCATTCCCGTGCCCAGCTGCTCGACCAGGTGTGGGGCGACCACGTTTTCGTGGAAGAGCGGACCGTCGATGTGCACATTCGCCGCCTGCGCTGCGCGCTGGAGCCGACCCATCACGACGGATTGGTGCAGACCGTGCGGGGCAGCGGCTATCGCTTCTCCACGCAGACGGAAAGCCAGCCGGCAGTGCGATAATCAGCATCCGGGCTGACTGGCCCGGATCGTCTCACAAAGGAATCCGTCATTCGTCCGATCCGCTACGTGGTGGTCGGGGTGCTCGTCGTCCTGGCCGTCATCTTTGTCCTGGGGCTCGGCGTGGGCCTCTTCTTCGGGCCGGTGCCCGGTCTCACGGTCTTCAGCGTCGCCTTGCTGGCGGCCGGCGTGTACCACATCGGCAACCTCTTCAAGCTCGTCAAGTGGGCGCGCCAGCCGGTCGGCACGCCCCTGCCGCGGGCTGTCGGCCTGTGGGACTTCGTTTACGCCGACCTCAACCGCCTGATCCGCCAGGCCCAGGACCAGCGCGCCAAGCTCACGGCGGCGCTGGCCCGCTTTCGCGAAGCCAGTCAGGCCATGCCCCACGGCATGATGTTCCTGACTGACACCAACTTCATCGAGTTTGCCAACCGTCAGGCCGAGCTGCATTTCGGCATCGACAATGCCCGCGACAAGGGTGCGCCGGTCATCAACCTGGTCCGCCAGCCCGATTTCGTGCGCTACATGAACGAAGGTCGCTTTGACGAGCCCCTCACCTTCTCCCAGTTCCGGCCCCAGAGCCGCAACCTGATGGTGCACGTGGTGCCCTTCGGCGAAGGCATGCGCCTGCTCATGTCCGAGGACATCACCCAGGGTGAGCGCCTCGAGACCATGCGCCGGGACTTCGTCGCCAACGTCTCCCACGAGATGCGCACGCCCCTCACCGTGGTGCGCGGTTTCCTCGAGACCGTGCTCGACGGCCTCGACGACCTGGACAAGGATGACATCCGCCACTACCTCGCCATGGCCGGCGAACAGGCCGGGCGCATGGGGCGCCTCATCGAGGATCTGCTCGCCCTGTCGGCCCTGGAGACCGGCGCACCGATGCCCCACGAGGAACCGGTGGACATCGCCCGCATGCTCAAGGATGTGGAGCAGGAGGCCCGCGCCGTGTCGGCCGAGCGCCACAGCATCGTGGTGGACCCACCGGCGCCCGGCACCGAGCGCATTCTGGGCAATTCCAAGGAACTGCACAGTGCCTTCGCCAATCTGGCGGTCAATGCGGTGCGCTATACGCCGGCCGGCGGCCACATCCACATTGCCTGGCGCTTGCGCGGGGCCGTGGTGGAGTATTCGGTGGAAGACGACGGCATCGGCATCGCGCCGGAGCACATCCCGCGCCTCACCGAGCGTTTCTATCGGGTGGATCGCGGTCGATCACGGGAGACCGGCGGTACCGGTCTGGGGCTCGCCATCGTCAAGCACGTGCTGAGCCGCCATCAGGCGGATCTGCACATCGACAGCGAGCCGGGTCGCGGCAGCCGCTTCAGCGCCTGCTTCCCGGCGCGCCGGCTGGCGGCCGCCGAATAGCGACTTCAGCCGCCGATGACCTCATAGGTCGCCTGGTCGAAGTTGGTACCGCGGGCGATCAGGCTGGTCAGCCGGATCTGGCGGATCTCCCCCGGCGAGATGTCCAGCACCCGGTTGGCCTGGAACCAGCCGCTGGGCATCACGATGGTGGCCTGGGCCCGCATCGCCGGGATCGCCGGCAGCATGAAGGCCTGGGAATAGGGCTCGTGGGCCGATACATTGACGCTCACCGGCCGCGCCGCCACCACCGTGGGCAGGCCGGACAGCAGATGGATGCCGGCCATCAGGGTGCCGTCCGCCTCGAACATCAGCCAGCTCACCTGGCCCAGCAGATAGGGGCCGCCGTCCTCGGGCTTGATCCCCACCAGCTGATGGTGCTCGATGCGCTGGGCAGGCTGGCGGCGCATCAGGCGGAATCCGGACACCGAATGATCCACCGTCTGCCACTCGTCGATGGCGTGGCCGCGGCGCTGGACCTCGGCTTCCGGATCGCGGATGTCCTCGATGTCATCGTCGGCGCGGGCGCCAAAGGTGAGCATGTTCATGTCGTAGCGGCTGCCCATCATCTGGCGCCGGTTGGGGGGCACGAACTCCTTGCCCGACACCAGCATGCCGATGGCGTCCCATTCGCCGCAGATGCGATTCACGCCGCGCGTCGGGCGCCGCGGAAAGCGCCGTCCGGCCGCCGACATGCCCCACGGGCGATAGAGCGACACCAGCAGACGGGCGCAGGCGGGCTGCGCGCAGTCGTCGCCCAGACCGAGGGAGGCGGGCGTGGTGCCCTGCTTGAACTCGGCGAGCATGGCCTTGATCTGGGCGGCGAGGCGGTGGCCGTCGAAGCGCCGCATGCCCGGCCGGTTGCCGATCAGCGCGATGGGGCGCAGGCCATGGTCTTCGCTGGGATCGAGGCCGTAGGTGCGTGTGTCGTCCTTGTCCCAGGTGGTCTGCATGATGCAGTAGGGCGCAAAGCGCTGGGCCCAGCGGCAGATCCAGGTCAGCTCGCGCTGGTTGCGGCCGTAGGGGTTGGTCAGGTCGATCAGCAGCAGGGCGATGTAGGCCTCGTTGGGGCTCTGCGCCTTCCAGGTGTTGTTGAGCGGGTCAATGACGCGGCTGTGGGTGATGCCGGCCCGCTCGGCTTCGAGGAAGGCCGCATGCACGGCGCGCCAGGCGCCCGGCGGTTCGGCCCGGTGGGCACGATAGTGCTCGACGATGATCTGGCCCAGGTACTGGATCCGGCGCTGGGCGAGGAGCGGCAGCTGGGCGCGGAATTCCGCATCGTTGGCGCCGCTGTCGCCCAGGCGGGCGTAGGCCGTGCTGAGGGCCGTCCACAGGCGCACCACGTGGCGCAGGGTCGCATCCTCGGCGCTGTCCGGCGGCAGGGGATGGGCTGCGTAACGGGACGACATCTCGTGCTGGACGAAGGTGATCGTCTGTCGGGCGGATTCGAGCACCTCCAGCTGCTCCTCGGGCCCCAGCGGGCTGGCGAGCAGGCCTTCGAGCATGCGCACCAGGGTGGCGTGGCTCTCGGAGGCGTTGAGCGTGTGGAGATTGCGCAGCAGCTTGCGGTATTGCTCGACGCTGCGCAGTTCGGTGAAGGTCACGGCGTTGTCCGACATGGATGGATCCTCCGGGCTCAGCCGGAAAGGCGCTCGGCAATGGCGTTGCGCAGTTCGGTGAAGGTCACGGCGTTGTCCGACATGGATGGATCCTCCGGGCTCAGCCGGAAAGGCGCTCGGCAATGGCGTTGCGCAGGGCGCCGGCCAGATGCGCGTCGTCGACGGCCGGGGCAGGCGAGACCCCGCCCCGGCGCTGGGCTTGACCCCAGACCGGGTGGGGGAAGTGGCGGTCCTCGGTATAGCGCGGGATCAGATGCCAGTGCAGGTGCGGCACCACGTTGCCAAAACTGGCCAGGTTGATCTTGTCCGGCCGGTAGCACTCGCGCAGCGCCACCTCGACGGCCATCAGGATGTTGAAGCAGTGGCGCTGATCCGCCGTCGACAGGTCGCTCATCTCGGCCACGTGGGTGTTCCAGATCAGGCGGCAGTAGCCCGGATAATCCGCATCGTCCACCCGGATGACCCGACAGCTGGCGTCTTGCCAGAGTACCGTTTCCCGTTCGGGAAAGCACAGGGGGCAGTCTTTCGGTGCGCTGTGGGGCATGGCGTGATTGACTCGTTTTTGCAAGATTCAGAGATTTTAATCGGCCCACATCATAAGAGGGCGGACACGGTTTGCATTGGCACGATTCGTATAAATAGTGATACGGCTCATGCCACGACGGATTCGGTCCGGATGAAGGCGCGGGTCGAGGCCTCACCGGCAGCTTCCGGCGCGCCGTCTACAAACAGCATCAGGCTGCCCGGCGCGATCGGGGTCCACACCTCGTCATCGGTGAGGGGCGTGGTGGCCACCACCGCCACCCGGTCGCCGGGGGTCGTCAATTCACTGAAGTCGACGGTGATGTCCTGGTCCTTCAGGTGCGCCTGCGCAAAGGGCGCCTGACGCACGATGTAGCTCAGGCGCGACGCGCAGTGGGCGAACAGGCAGGTGCCGTTGGAGAGCAGGAAGTTGAACTCCCCGTGGGCGCTGACGGCCGTGGCCAGCTCGCGGATCGCCGCGAACAGCGCCGGACGGGCCGGCTCGCCGTCGGGGAAGCGCGTCCGCAGGGATTCCAGCATGAAGCAGAAGGCCCGCTCCGAATCGGTCTGGCCCACCGGGCGGAAATCGCCGCGCAGGGGCGGATCGAACTCGCCCAGGTGGCCGTTGTGGGCGAAGACCCAGTAGCGGCCCCACAGCTCGCGCTGGAACGGGTGCGTGTTCTCGAGCTTGACGATGCCGCGGGTGGCCTTGCGGATGTGGGCGATGACGTTGAGCGAACGGATCGGATACTGCCGCACCAGCTCGGCCACCGGGCTGCGGCAGCTCGCCGCCGGATCGAGAAAGACCCGCACGCCGCGGCCTTCGAAGAACGCAATGCCCCATCCGTCGCCGTGCACGTCGGTGAGGCCGCCCCGGGCCTGGAAACCTGCAAAGGAAAAGCAGATGTCCGTGGGCGTGTTGCAGTTCATTCCAAGCAATTGGCACATGACGCTGATTTCGGCTGTAGCGGGCGTTTCTGTATAGTGGTCCGGTTCAAGGCCCGTGGCGGGAATGCCGTAAGCACTGCCGCATCTCGCCGCCTTTTCCCCTCTTCAAGAAGCCATCGGCATGACATTCGATACCTTAAACGATCACTCGTCGGCCATTGAGGCCGTGGGTCGCCTCTTATCGACCGCACGGCGCGTCCTGTTCATCACGGGTGCCGGCATGTCTGCCGACTCCGGTCTGCCCACCTATCGGGGCGTTGGCGGACTTTACGAAGGCACCGTCACCGACATCGGCCTGCCCATCGAAAAAGCCCTCTCCGGCGCGGTGTTCGCGTCCCGGCCCGACATCACCTGGCGCTATCTGGCGCAGATCGAATCCGCCTGTCGCAGCGCCCGGCCCAACGCCGGCCACTACGCCATCGCCCGCCTGGAAGCCCAGCGCGGCGGCGTCACCGTCCTCACCCAGAACATAGACGGCTTCCACCGGGGGGCAGGTTCCCGGGACGTCATCGAAATTCACGGCACCCTGCACCGCCTGCGCTGCGTGAGCTGCGGACGTGCCCGCGAGGTGGCCGACTATGCCGGCCTGTCGATCCCGCCCGAATGCCCCCACTGCGGCGGCGTGCTGCGGCCCGACGTGGTGCTCTTCGGCGAGAACCTGCCCGAGGCCGCCGTGCAGCGCTTCGAAGCCGCCCTCGCCGAAGGCCCCGACCTGGTCTTCTCGGTGGGCACCGGCAGCGCCTTCCCCTACATCGCCGGGCCCGTGGTGTGGGCCGCCCAGCAGGGCATCCCCACCGTCGAGATCAACCCCGGCACCACGCCGGTCAGCGACATCGTCTCGATGCGCCTGCCCCTGCGCGCCGGCGAGGCGCTGCCCGCGCTCCTCGATGCCGCCGGACTGGGCCTGGAGGGCATCCGTCCGGACTGAGTGGCGGGGCCGTGGGCTGACGTAGAATCCGCAATTCCGCGTCCACCTTCTTCTTGTCATGGACCTGCAACGCCTTGTCGCCCAGATCGACGACGCCCTGCTCGCCGAGCTGTTCTCCGCCAACGCCCTGGCCAAGGCCCGCGCCTACGTGGGCCGCGTGCAGCACATCGAAGCCGCCGGCCACCAGATCCAGGCCCTCGTGCAGGGCTCCGACGCTGCGCCCTACCACGTCACCGTACGCATCGAGCGGCGCGAATTCTTCGGCAAGAGCTCCATCGAGCTCGCCACCCGCTGCACCTGCCCCGTGGGCAACCGCTGCAAGCATGCCGCCGCCCTGGTGCTCGCCGCGCGCCGCGCCGGCGCCCTGGTGGACAAACCCCGCGCCGAGATCCTCAACTGGGCCCGCAGCCTGGGCGAACGCCTCGCCAAGGCCGACAAGAACCGCCGCAAGGCTGCTGCCAGCGAAGCCATCTTCTACCTGTGCAGCGCCGCGCAATACGGCGACGACGTGGAGTTCGGCCTGCTCAAGGGCCGCGTCGGGGCCGACGGGCATCCCAGCGGCCGCGCCAGCGCCTGGTACAACTACGACCAGGCCCTGCTCAAGCCCCCGTCCTTCGTCCGTGACGAAGACCTGCAGGTCTTCCGCCTCCTGCGCGAAGTCGTCCGCCACGGCGCCGGCTACGGCCGCCCGCGCCTGCGCGGCACCGAAGGCCTGGCCCTTTTCGAAGCCGCCCTCGCCACCGGCCGCGCCTATCTGGAACTGGACGACAACGGCCGCATCCAGCCCCTGCAGGCGGCCGCCCCGCGGCCCGGCGCGCTGATCTGGGCACCTGACGAAGCGGGCCTGCGTCCGCGGGTGGCGGTCACCCCCGCCGCGCCCCTGGTGATCCGCACCGAACCCCTCGCCTGGATCGATTCGGCCACCGGCGAAGCCGGCCGCGTGAACATCGACGGCGGCGGCGCCCTCCTCGAAGTCCTCGCCCTGCCGCCCCTGTCGACCACCGAAATCCCCGTGGTGGCCGCCGCCCTGGCCCAGGTCGCGCCCGCGCTGCCCCGTCCCGGCGCCGCCGACGCCACCGAGCTGCCCGTCCTCGACGTGCCCTGCCAGCCCGTGATGCAGCTCGAATCCCTGCGCTGCTGGAGCTGGCGCAAGCACCGCAGCTACCCGGCGGATTTCCTGGGGCAGGACTACGACGTGGCGATCCCCGCCTTCCACTACGGCGACGTCCGCTTCGAGCCCGGCAGCACCCACGAGATCGCCGCCCTGCCCGACGGCCGCACCGTGCGCATCGCCCGCGACAAAACCGCCGAAGCCGCCGCCTGGCGCGCCTTCCAGAACGCCGGCTTCCAGCCCGTCAAGCCCGGCTGGCTGATGATCGCCGGCAGCACGCCGGCCGGTCTCCATGGCCTCGAGAGCGAAGCCCACTGGACCCACTTCTTCTCCCTGCTCGCCCCCGCTTTGCGCGACGCCGGCTGGCGCATCGACTGCCCCGCCGACTTCCGCCACCGCGTGCTCACCCCCGGCGAATGGTTTGCCGACATCAGCGAGACCGACGACGGCGGCTTCGCCGTCGCCCTGGGCGTCGAGGTGGACGGCCACCGCCGCGACCTCGCCCCCATGCTCCACGCCGTCTTCCGGCAAGACCGCCGCTGGCTCGACCGGGCCCAGGTGGACGCCATTCCCGACGACGCCCCCGTCACCATCCTCACCGAAGACGGCGACCGCATCGTGCTCCCCGCCGGCCGCCTCAAACCCATCGCCCGCACCCTCGTCGACCTCTTCGACAGCCCCGCCGGCGCGCTCAAAGTCTCCCGGCTCGACGCCCCCCGCCTCGCCGAAGCCTTTGCCGACGGCTGGCGCGCCGAAGGCCTCGCCAGCGTGGACGCCTGGATCGAACGCCTGCGCGGCGCCGGCGGCATCGCCCCCGTCCCGCCCCCCGCCGGCTTCGCCCACGACCTGCGCCCCTACCAGCGCGAAGGCCTCGCCTGGCTGCAACACCTGCGCCAGCACCGCCTCGGCGGCATCCTCGCCGACGACATGGGCCTCGGCAAGACCGCCCAGACCCTCGCCCACCTCCTCACCGAAAAGCACGCCGGCCGCCTCGACAAACCCGCCCTCGTCGTCCTCCCCACCTCCCTCGTCTTCAACTGGCAGCAGGAAGCCGCCCGCTTCGCCCCCGCGCTGCGCGTCCTCGGCCTGCGCGGCAGCAGCCGCGCCGACGCCTTCGCGCGGATTCCCGAGCACGACATCTGCCTCACCACCTACCCGCTGCTGTGGCGCGACCGCGACGCCCTTTCTGCCCACGCCTACCACTCCCTCATCCTCGACGAAGCCCAGACCGTCAAGAACGCCGCCAGCCAGGCCGCCCAGGTCGTGCGCGGATTGCGCGCCGACCACCGCCTGTGCCTCACCGGCACCCCGCTGGAGAACCACCTGGGCGAACTGTGGAGCCAGTTCGACTTCCTCCTCCCCGGCTTCCTCGGCGACGCCAAAGACTTCACCACCCGCTGGCGCACCCCCATCGAAAAGCACGGCGACCTCATCCGCCGCGACATCCTCGCCCGCCGCATCGCCCCCTTCATCCTGCGCCGGCGCAAGGAAGACGTCGCCAAAGAGCTCCCCCCCAAGACCATCGTCGTGCGCAGCGTCGAACTCGACGGCCGCCAGCGCGACCTCTACGAAACCGTGCGCGCCAGCATGGACCAGCGCGTCCGCGACGAGATCGCCGCCCGCGGCTTCGCCCGCAGCCAGATCGTCATCCTCGACGCCCTCCTCAAGCTGCGCCAGGTGTGCTGCGACCCCCGCCTCCTCAAGACCGACGCCGCCGCCAAGGTCAAGGAACGCGCCAAGCTCGACCTCCTCATGGACATGCTCCCCGAGCTCGTCGAAGAAGGCCGCCGCATCCTCCTCTTCTCCCAATTCACCGCCATGCTCCAGCTCATCGCTGCGGAGCTCACCGCGCGCAAGATTCCCTTCGTCACCCTCACCGGCGACACCGACGACCGCGCCGCCCCCGTGCGCGCCTTTCAGGAAGGCAGCGTCCCCCTCTTCCTCATCAGCCTCAAAGCCGGCGGTGTCGGCCTCAACCTCACCGCCGCCGACACGGTGATCCACTACGACCCCTGGTGGAACCCCGCCGTCGAGAACCAGGCCACCGACCGCGCCCACCGCCTCGGCCAGACCAAGGCCGTATTCGTCTACAAGCTCGTCGTAGCCGGCTCCATCGAAGAAAAAATCCTCGCCCTGCAAGAGAAAAAGGCCGAACTCGCCGCCGGCATCCTCGCCGAGGACCACGAAGGCAGCGTCAAATTCGGCGAAGACGACCTCCGCGCCCTCCTCGCCCCCCTGCCCGAAACCCCCCGCGAAGAAGCCGACGCCGCCCCCAAAAAACGCGGCCGGCCAAAGAAGACACCGGGCTGAGGAAACAGACCGCGCCGCGGCGGCCACACCCTCCGCCGCGCCCATTTCCAAGATCCGCCCCCAGAATCCCCCGCGCCCGTCACAAAAGACCCTGCGGACCCGTGCACAGACCCTGTGCACCGCTGCTCAGATCGTTTCCATCGGTGCTCAGACCATGTCGACCGGTGCACACCGTCTGTCGACCCCTGCGCAGACGATGTCGACCCGTCAACAGCCTTGTCGCCGCCCCCGACACACAGGATTGATAGCCCTTTCCATCAT
>DAOQMM010000072.1:0-18307 GCA_035335645.1 Rhodocyclaceae bacterium
ACATCATGGCGATACCGACACCGATCAGGAACGCGGCGTCGATCAGACCGGCCAGCAGGAACATCTTGGTCTGCAGGGCGTTCATCAGTTCGGGCTGACGAGCAGAGGCTTCGAGGTACTTGCTACCCATGATGCCGATACCGATACAGGCACCGATAGCACCCAGACCGATGATCAGACCGGCGGCCAGAGCAACAAAACCAAGAACGTGTTCCATGACGACTCCTTTAGTTGAGATGATTTAAATTGAAACCGAAACGACTGCTAAAACTTTGAAACTCAGTGACCTTCGTGGGCCTGACCGATATACACCAGGGTCAGCATCATGAAGATGAAGGCCTGCAGAGCGACGATCAGGATGTGGAAGATCGCCCAGATCGAACCCGCGACCACGTGGCCGAGGAAACCGAACACCGTAGCGGTACCACCCATCAGGGCGATCAGCATGAACACCAACTCGCCTGCGTACATGTTGCCGAACAGCCGCATGCCGTGGGATACGGTCTTGGCCAGGAACTCGATCATCTGCATCAGGAAGTTGATCGGGTACAGGAGCGGATGAGAACCGAAGGGCGCGGTGAAGAGTTCGTGCACCCAGCCGCCAAAACCCTTGATCTTGATGTTGTAGTACAGGCAGATCAGCAGCACGCCGATAGACATGCCCAAGGTGCCGTTGAGGTCGGCGGTGGGCACCACGCGCAGGAAGGCGTGCTCGTCGCCACACATGATCGCCCAGATCTTGGGCAGCAGATCCACCGGCAGGAAGTCCATGGAGTTCATCAGGAAAATCCAGAAGAACACCGTTAGGGCGACGGGGGCGACGAACTTGCGGGACTCGGCGCTATGCACGATGCCCTTGGCCTGATCGGCAACCATCTCGACGAGGATTTCGATGGCGGCCTGAAAGCGCCCCGGCACGCCGGAGGTGGCTTTGCTGGCAGCCTTGTAGAGGATCAGCAGGGTGACGATGCCCAGGCCGACGGAGAAGAACAGGGTATCCAGATTCCAGACACTCCAGTCGATGACGGCAGACTGGGCGTGGCCGGTGGAGTTGAAGTGGGTCAAGTGGTGGACGATGTATTCGCCCGCGGTCGGTGCGTGTGCTTCGTGGCCAGTGCTCATGGTCAGGTCTTCACCAAAAATGCAAATAAATTCGCTTTAAGCGCCACGACCAACCCGCCAAACAACGCCAACCAATGGACGTCTGGATACACGAGTCGAACGGTCGCCAACAATCCTACGGTTGACGCGATCTTGAAGAACTCGCCAACGAAAAACGCAACAGGGTACGACGCGTCCGGCCGCTTGGTAACCAAGTGCAGGCGCAAAGCGAACAGCAAATTGGGAAGAAAACAGGCTGCGCCTCCCAACGCCGCCGACAACGCACCGCGCAATCCCAAAAATGCCCCGGCAATCAGTGCTGCCAGGATCGTCGCGCCTATCTGCAGGGTCACCGCTTTGAACATGGATCTCTGCGAGGCACGTCGGGTGTTGCGCCGTCCGCCGTACGAAAAACGTGCGGATGGTAGGGGTAAACCGCAGCAAAGTCAAATGTTGGTGCAGTGCACCATCAACAAAAAGGCTGTGTTTACGCGGGCGTCAACGGAAGTCGGCCTTGACAAACCCCGCAAACGTATCGAAAGTTATCGACATGAACAAGGACTACTCCCGTGCCATTCCGGCAGCCTGGCGCGACGTTTCGGCCGTGTTTGCCGCGCTCGGAGATGAACACCGGCAACGCATCCTGCTGACCTTCGAGGCCGGCGAGCGGCTTAACGTGGGCCAGATTGCGGAAGTCTCGACCCTGGCCCGTTCCACCGTGTCCCACCATCTCAAGGTGTTGCGCGAAGCCGGTGTCCTGTCTGCCCAACGTCAGGGCAAGGAGATCTATTTCAGTGTGAATACGCACTTTCTGCAGAAGGCCTTTGCGCGGGTCTCTGACTACCTGGAGACTCGACTGTGAGCAATGTCCGGCGCGTTCCATGGGATCAGGACGTGGCCGGGCCCGGGGCACGTCACGGCATCGGAACCGCGGCGAAGTGCGCCTCCGATCGGTCGCGGCTGGCGACAGTCTCCGTGCCACCGTTTGTCTTCCGCCTACGGCCCAGACCGTCGGATCGCGTGGATCCTGCCCAACCCACACCGCTACGCCGACGGGTTTCCGGCAAGGATCGATCACCCGCGCACGCGCCATCTGCGACCGGATTCATCCGTTCGACGGCATTCGCACGGCGTCCCGTACCGTCCTACGATCTCGATGCACCCCAAAACGGCTCAAGCTTGGGCGCAGCCCAGATGCGCCCGACAGCCGCCTGCGTACCGACACTGGAGTGATCCATGCGACCCTTCCCGTCCGCCCTTGTGCTTTCCCTCGCCGCGTCCGTCAGCATTGCCGGATGCGCGACCTGGTTCAATCCCGCACCCCATACTCAACGGGCCACGGTGGTCGAGTACCTCTATCCCAAGGGCGAACAGCCGACCCTCACGCCGTCGATACCCGAACTACATCTGCCCTTGCGCGTCGGGATCGCGTTCGTGCCCAGCGAACGTTTCGACGACCTCCCCGAGACCGAGCGGGACCGCCTGTTAAACCGGGTCAGGGACGCTTTTGCCAACCGCCCCTACATCGCTGCCATCGAAATCATTCCCACGGCCTACCTGCGCCCCCGCGGCGGCTTCGACAACCTGGAGCAGGCGGCGCGGATGTTCAACGTGGACGTCGTGACCCTGCTGTCCTATGACCAGGTCCAGTTCAGCGACAGCAATCGTCTCTCCGTCTTTTACTGGACCCTCATTGGCGGCTACATCTTCAACGGCAGCCAGTACGACGTGAGCACCCTGGTGGATGCTTCGGTCTTCGACGTGAAGTCCCGCAGCCTGCTGTTCCGTGCCCCGGGCACCAGTCAGATCACGGGCAGTTCGCCGCTGGTGAACTTTGCCGAAGCCTCCCGCGAGGCCCGCAGCGAAGCCTACCGGCGCGCGATCGATGTGCTGATCCCCCGGCTCGATGCGCAGCTGGAAGCCTTCAAGGTCCGCGTCAAGGACAGGCAGGTCGCCCGCATCGTCGAGAAGCCCGGATACTCCGGCGGTGGAGCCCTCGACCCCGTCGCCCTCGGCCTCCTTGGAACGGGCGCACTGCTGGCCCTCGCCTGGCGGCGTCGGTCAGCCTGAGCCGGTGCGGGTCGAACGCCTCTGTGCCGGCGCGAGCGTCGCATTCCTCATGCTCGTCACCCTGCTCCCCGCCGACGCGGTGGCGTGGCGTCGCGATGCCCTTGGCGACGGCGCCTGGTGGCGCCTGTGGACCGGCCCGTTCAGCCATTGGTCCGCGCTGCATCTGGCCGGCAACCTGACTGCCGCCGCTGCGTTGAGCGTCCTGATCGGCCCGCCGGTCTGGCGCTGGATCGCCGTCCTGCCGGCGGTCGCACCGTTGCTGTCCCTGTTCCTGATCGCCAGCGCGCCGGACCTACAGCAGTATCGCGGGCTCTCGGGCCTGCTGGGCGTGCTGGTGGTAGGTGCAGGGGTCGAAGGCGGGGTGATCGGCCGGCTGGTGGCGGGTCTGTACGTCGTCAAGCTCGCCGTCGACGCCATCGAGGGCGCTTCCTCACCGGTGCTGCCGACGGGGGTGGCCGTCGTCTGGCAGGCCCATCTGGGCGGGCTGCTGCTCGGTCTCCTGGTTGCGGCCTCATTCCACCTGCACCGACGCGCCAGCGCGTCCACGCCGACACGGACCCCTTCCGATACGCCATGAGTACCCAGTTCCATCTGCTCCGCGAGCGGCGCTTTCTGCCCTTCTTCGTCACCCAGTTCCTGGGCGCCTTCAACGACAACCTGTTCAAGAACGCCCTGGTCGTGGTGCTGACCTTCCAGGCCACGCGATGGACGACGATCCGGCCGGAGCTCCTGGCCAATCTGGCGGCAGGCCTCTTCATCCTGCCCTATTTCCTCTTCTCGGCCAGCGCAGGACAGCTGGCCGACAAGTACGACAAGGCGCGCCTGACCCGCCTCGTCAAGCTGCTGGAAATGCTGATCATGGGCGTGGCCCTGGCGGGATTCCTGCTCCACACGCTGATGGTGCTGTTCGTCGCCCTGTTCCTGCTGGGCTGTCATTCCACCCTGTTCGGGCCCGTCAAGTACGCCCTGCTGCCCCAGCACCTGCGGGAAGACGAACTGGTGGGCGGCAACGCCCTCGTCGAAGCCGGCACTTTCGTGGCGATCCTGCTGGGGACGCTCGCCGGCGGGCTGCTGGCGGGCATGGACTCCGCGGAGCGCTGGATCGCCGTGGCGGGATTTCTGGTGGCTGCCACAGGCTACCTGAGCAGCCGCGCGATCCCGGCCGCACCGCCGCCTGCGCCGACGCTGCGCATCCATCCCAATCCCTTCACCGAAACCTGGCGCAACATCGGCTTCGCGCGGCAGAACCGCCCGGTATTCCTGGCGATCCTTGGAATTTCGTGGTTCTGGCTCTACGGCGCCCTGTTCCTCGCCCAGTTCCCGGCCTTTGCCAAGAATGTGCTGGGCGGCGGCGAGGGGACCGTCACGCTGCTGCTGGCGGTCTTCACGGTGGGCATCGGGCTCGGCTCGCTGCTCTGCGAGCGCCTCTCCGGCGGCCACCTGGAGATCGGCCTGGTGCCCTTCGGCTCCATCGGGCTCACCCTGTTCGGGCTCGACCTGGCCTTAGCAGCGCCCGCAGGCGTCCCGGCCGCTGCGCCACTGGCGCTTTCGGGGGTGCTTGCCCAGCCTGGCACCCTGCGTCTCCTGGTCGCCCTGCTGATGCTGGGCATCTTCGGCGGCTTCTTCATCGTGCCCCTCTACGCCATGATGCAGAGCCGCTCGGCAGTGGGACACCGGGCGCGGGTGATCGCCGCCAACAACATCCTCAACGCCCTGTTCATGGTGGTCGGCGCGCTGGGAGCCGCGGCGCTGCTTGCCGCCGGGTTGTCGATCCCGGCCCTGTTCGCAGCCGCCGCGGTGATGAACGCCGCCGTGGCGCTCTTCATCTACCGGCTGGTGCCGGAATTCCTGTTGCGCTTCATCATCTGGCTGCTGGTCCACAGCGTATACCGCTTGCGCACGGAAGGGCTGCCGCACCTCCCGTCCGAAGGTCCGGCGGTGCTGGTGTGCAACCACGTGAGCTTCGTCGATGCACTGGTGATCGCCGCCGCCTGTCGCCGGCCGATCCGCTTCGTGATGGATCACCGCATCTTCCGCTGGCCGGTCCTGTCCTTCGTGTTCCGCCATAGCCGCGCGATCCCCATCGCACCGGCCAGGGAAGATACCGCGATGATGGAGGCGGCCTTTGATCAGGTGGCCGCCGCGCTGGCCGAAGGCGAACTGGTGGCAATCTTTCCGGAGGGGCAGATCACCCGCGACGGCGAACTCAACGCCTTCCGGCCGGGCATCCGGCGCATCCTCGCCGCCAGCCCTGTTCCCGTCATCCCGATGGCCCTGCGCGGACTGTGGGGGAGCATGTTCTCCCGCAAAGACGGCCCGGCCCTCAGCCGACCGCTGCGACGCGGCCTCTTCAATGCCATCGAACTGGCCGTCGGTGCCCCACTGTCCCCCGAGTCCGCCACGGTGGAGGGTCTGCGCGCGCGGGTCCTTGCCCTGCGCGGCGAACGTCGTTGAACGGCTCCTACTTCACGTGCCCCACGCACCATGTCCTACCTCATCACCCTGATCCAGGCCTTCGTCCTGCTGATCCTGCTCTGCCTGATCCTCGCCGGAGGCGTCTGCGTTGCCTCATTTCCCACCGAACCTGCGGCGGTGGTGGTCGGGCTGATCAGCATGCTGACGTTCAGCTGGCCCGCATGGTTGCTGATCCGCACGTTCCGGTCGCGACCGGCGCCCAAAACGGAACCCGAGCGGTCCGACCCTCCCACACCGTGATCGCCGATCCCGCCACCGCGCACGCACTGCACGCCATGTTCGAGGCCCTGGCCTTGTTCGGCGGCGCCCGCCTGTACGTCCATCAGAGCCAGCGGCAGTCGCGGCGCAGTGTCTTTCAGGGAGGCCGATTTGCCGTACTGTGCGGCTGCCTGCTCGGCGCAGCCATCGGCAACAAGGTGGTGTTCTGGCTCGAAATGCCCCAGCTTTTCCAGCAGGCCGACGGCTGGCAACGGATCTTCGCTGGTCAGTCCGTGGTAGGCGGCTTGCTGGGCGGGCTGATCGGCACCGAAATCGCCAAGGCACTCAGCGGCGAGACGGCGTCCACCGGCGACGGCTTCGTGGTGCCGGTCCTCGCCGGCATCGCCGTCGGGCGTGTCGGCTGCTTTCTGGCAGGTCTGCACGATGGCACGTTCGGGCGTCCGACCGCCCTGCCCTGGGGGATCGATTTCGGTGATGGCATCCCTCGCCATCCCACCCAGCTCTACGAAATCCTCTTCGTCGTGACCCTGGCCGGCCTGCTGCAGCAGCTGTCACCCCGGCTCGGTGCGCAGCCCGGTCTGCGCTTCAAGCTGATGCTAAGCGCTTACCTGCTGTGGCGCCTCCTGATCGATGGGCTCAAGCCGCTCCCCTATGCCTGGCCCTTCGGACTCTCGGGCATCCAATGGGTCTGCACGCTTGCCCTGTCCATCTACCTTCCCCTCACGATCCGCCAATGGCGGCAGCGCCATGTCACGCAAGAACCGCCCCTACCTGTTCTATGACACGACCGCTTCGGTGTGCAGCACCTGCCTGCACCGGGTCGAGGCCAAAATCCTCATCAAGGATGACCGGGTCTACCTGGAAAAGTGGTGCCCGGCCCATGGCCGGGAACGTGTCCTGATCGCGGATGACGCCGACTACTACCGCCTCGCCCGCGAGGTCTATGTGAAGCGGCCGGAAATGCCCGAGCACTTCTCCACGACCATGACCTGGGGCTGCCCCTACGACTGCGGTCTCTGCCCCGACCACATGCAGCACTCCTGCCTCACGGTGCTCGAGATCACGGAGCACTGCAATCTGAAGTGCCCGGTGTGTTACGCCGATTCCGGGCCCGAACGCCAGCTTCACCGCAGCCTGGGCGAGATCGAAGCGATGCTGGACGCCGTCGTGCGCAACGAGGGCGAACCGGACGTGGTGCAGCTTTCTGGCGGCGAACCCACGCTGCACCCGGATTTCTTTGCGATCCTTGACGCCGCCCGGGCGCGGCCGATCCGTCACCTGATGATCAACACCAACGGCCTGCGCATCGCCCGCGATCCGGAATTCGTTGCCCGTCTGGCCGAATACGGACGCGGGCTGGAGATCTACCTGCAGTTCGATTCCCTGCGGGCCGAAGCGCTTCACACCCTGCGCGGCGCCGATCTGACCCGCATGCATGCCCAGGCGCTCGAAGCCCTGGAACACCACGGCCTGTCGACGACACTGGTGATGACGCTGCGGAACGGGGTGAATGACCAGGAGATCGGCGACGTGATCCGCCACGGGCTGGGCTATCGCTGCGTGCGGGGCGTGACCCTGCAGCCCGTTCAGGATGCCGGCCGCAACCTGGGCGGACGGGGGGCCGAAGACCGGCTGACGGTCAGCGGGATCCGCCGACGCATCGCCGAACAGTCCGGACTATTCACCCTCGACGACATCGTCCCGGTCCCGTGCAATCCGGACACGCTGGCCATGGGCTACGCCCTCCGGCTGGACGGTCAGGTGCATCCGCTCACCCGCTGGCTGGGGCCCGAGGCCCTCCTCGCCGGGCCCGCCAACACCATCGTCTTCGAGCGCGATCCGTCGATCCGGGATCGCCTGTTCCGGCTCTTTTCCACCAATCATTCACCCGCGTCCGGTGCCCGCTGCCTGTCGGACCTGTTGTGCTGCCTGCCCCGGATCGACGCACCGACGCTCGATTACACGAATGTCTTCCGGATCCTCATCGTGCAGTTCATGGACGCCACCAACCTGGACCTGCGGGCCCTGAAGAAATCCTGCGTACACATGGTGCAGCCGGACGGCCGGATGATTCCGTTCGAAGCCTTCAACCTCTTCTACCGGGGCCGCCTGACCGAAGGGCTGGAGACCCTCCGCGCCAGCGTTGCCGACGACATCGCCAGGCGCCACCGATCGGTGCCCTCAGCGGGCTAACGCCGACCCCGTCCGTTCAAGGCTCAGCACCAGCCGGCCTGCGTCGTCGAGGAGCAGCAAGGTGGCCCCTTCGATACGCCAGTGTGTGACCTGATCCAGCAAAGCGTGGAAGCCGACCTCTGCGTCCATACCCTGACCACAGGCCATCTTCGTGCCGGCGTGCGCACTGACGCGCAGGTGGTCGCCGTCCACCCGGTAGGTCCCGATGAACCGGTTGCACCCTCCGGTTCCAGCCAGACGTCCCGCCTCCAGAAAGTGCAGCTGAGGTATCCGGACGCTGCGCTGCGGATCCACCGGAAAACCATCCTGAGTGATCAGGCGCCAGGGCGCTCCGCGCAGACCACCGGAATCGCCTGCGACCGGCGGGCGTGAGCTCACGCGACGCAGCAACAGCGTCACCGCCCCATCGGGACCCCCATCAAGCACCGGATAGACCTGGTCCGTGACGAACCACGGCGCACCACCGACACTGATGCGGCCCCGCAGGCTGTAGCGCCTGTGGGCCTCGACATCTGCCGGATCCACCTCGACCGCAAAGGGAATGGGCGGCGCACCGGCGGGCTCGAGGCGCGTCCGGCCGATGACCGGTGCCGGCGCATCGGCTCGGGACACGTCTTCCACCGTCACCTCGAGCACGGCCTCCGGAGGAAGCCGCAGACGCTCCCGGTAGATGGCAGATCCGTGGATGAGCTCGGCACCCACGGGTACCACACACAGGAGCAAGGCCGCAGCCATCAGCAGGCGAGCACGCATCAGGGCGCTCTCAGGCAGGACTTATGGACGGGGCCCATGGACGCAGCGCGCCGATGCGGTCCCCCGCATCCATCGGTCAGCCCAGGTTCTTGAGGGCGAATTCCCAATTGATGAGCTTGTCGAGCACCGCATTGACGTAGTCGCCGCGGCGATTCTGGTAATCCAGGTAGTACGCGTGCTCCCAGACGTCCAGGGTCAGAAGGGGCGTGTAGCCCTGGGCCTGGGGCATGTCGGCGTTGCCGGTCTTGACCACCTTGAGCGCCTTGCCGTCCGCCACCAGCCAGGCCCAGCCGCTGCCGAACTGGGTCAGGGCCGCCTGGGCAAGTTCCTTTTTCAGTGCGTCCACACTGCCGAAGGAGGCTTCGATCCGGGCTTTCAGGGCTGCGGGCGGCTCGCCCCCCCCATTCGGGCGCAGGCTGTACCAGTAGAAGGTGTGATTCCAGGCCTGCGCCGCATTGTTGAAGATGGCGGTCTTGTCGGCCTTGCCCATGACCTTGGCGATGATCTGCTCGAGGCTGAGGTCCGCCAGTTCGCTGCCGGCGACCAGCTTGTTCAGATTGTCCACATACGCCTTGTGGTGCTTCCCGTAGTGGAAGCCCAGGGTGTTGGCCGAGATCACCGGCGCCAGGGCGCTGTCGGCGTAGGGCAAGGCGGGCAGGACAATGGGACTGGCAGCCTGGGCGGGGCGCACGAAGCCGCCGAGTGCCAACGCGGACACGGCCCCCAGGGAGGCACCGAGGAACTGACGCCGGTTGAAGCCGGACGGGGAATCGAAGGTGGAACGGGAATCCATGGGGCTCTCCTTGCAGGTGGGGAATGCGGATCCGGTCGGGCGAATCCGGCTTCCATCATTATTGGCCAAGGCGGACGCCCTTGTCATGGTTCCCTTGCAGGGTCTCAGGTTGGTGCGTGAAGGGTGCGCAAGCTGAATCCGAGGGTGGTGTCGCCGGACGAAAACCAGATCTGGCCGTCCTGCAGGGTACAGGTGAGCGTCATGGAACGTTCCGCGAGGGCCGCCAGGGCGCGGGAATCATCCGTCTCGAGGGCCTGGACCGTCAGATTGCCAAGGCGCGCGAGGGCCGCGCTGTCCTTTTGCCACCAGATGTCCACGGACCGGCCCCCATAGGCCAGCACGCGGACCTGTTCGGCCCGCCCGCTGGCCCGGCGCAGCAGCTTCTCATCCGGCAGTCCAACCTCGATCCATTCCAGGATGCGCCCGGTGTCGTCCTTGAGCCACGCGGCCGGCTCATCCTCGGAGGACAGGCCGCGGCCGAACTGCAGGCGCTCATCGGCGTACAACGCAAAGGCCAGGACGCGCACCATCATGCGTTCGTCCGTTTCGGACGGATGCCGCGCCAGGGTCAGGACGTGCTCGCCGAAATGACCGCGGTCCAGGTCGGAGACCGTCAGCGAGGCACGGAAAATGGTGGATTTGAGCGCCATGGGATCAGGCGGGTGGTCCCGCTGCAATGAAAAACCGGGCCCTACGGCCCGGTTCTGTTCCGGTGACGGAACGGATTACTTGCCGACCGCGGCCTTGGCCTTGTCGGCGGCTTCCTTGGTGGCATCGGCAGTGGCCGCAACAGCTTCCTTGCCAGCTTCCTTCGCCGCGCCAGCAGCCTCCTTGGCAGCGGCGACCGCATCCTTGGCCGCGTCCTTGGCGGCACCGGCGGCGGCCGTACCAGCTTCCTTGGCCGCACCGGCAGCATCCTTCGCAGCGTCCTTGGTGGCTTCGGCGGCCTGCTTGGCGGCCTCTTCAGCCTTCTGGGCGGCTTCCTTGGCTGCATCCACGACAGGCGCGGGGGTCGGCGCAGGGGCCTCTTCCTTCTTGGAGCAGGCGGCGAGGCCAAGAGCGATCAGGGCGGCAAGGGCAAGGGCACGAGTGGTCATCTGGGGTTCTCCAAATCAGCGATTTGTATCAAAAAGTCATTGAAAACCATAGGTTTTCAGTGTGTGCGAGAGGCTAACGCGGCAAAGTGCCGAAAAGATGACGGATCGACAAAAAAAGGCCCCGAAGGGCCTTGCACGCGGCGCAACGATCGCGCGGATCACTTCACGCGGTTGCGGTACTCGTCGGTGCGGGTGTCGATTTCGATCTTGTCGCCGATTTCCACGAAGGCCGGCACGGACAGTTCAAAACCGCTGGGCGCGATGCGGGCGGGCTTCAGGACCTTGCCGGAGGTGTCGCCCTTGACGGCGGGTTCGGTGTATTCGACTTCACGGACCACAGAGGTGGGCAGATCCACGGAGATGGCCTTGCCGTTGTAGAACACCACTTCGCAGGGCATGCCGTCCACCAGGTACTTGAGGGCGTCGGTCATGTTCTCGGCTTCGACCTCGAACTGCTCGTAGTCGGCGTCCATGAACACGTACATCGGATCGGCGAAGTAGGAGTAGGTGACTTCCTTGCGCTCGAGAACCACGACTTCGAACTTGTCGTCAGCCTTGTAGACGTTTTCGGACGGGGCGCCGGTCAGGAGGTTTTTGAGCTTCATCTTGACCACGGCAGCGTTGCGGCCGGACTTGTTGTATTCGGCCTTCTGCACCACGAGGGGGTCGTTGCCGACCATGATCACGTTGCCGGAGCGGAGTTCCTGTGCGGTTTTCATGCTGTTTCCTGCTTGCGAAGATTGCGCGGCACGTGCCACGGTAAATAGGTAACTTACTATTTTAGCTGATCTTTGCTGAATTGCACCAGACCAGCGGCGAGTTCACCGGCCTGTTGCAGGTGGGCGCTCCACGCCGGTGCAGCCGCGGACAGCGCGGGCAGGGCATCCGCAAAGGCCTGCCAGGCCCGGGCGGCGTCGTGTCCGCGGTTCCACGCCCGCCAGAAATCCCGCACGGCAGCGCCGGCCGACGGCGGGAGGCGCTCCGCGTAGCGGGCCAGGAAGGCATCGAGCTTGTCCAAATGGGCATCGTCGTCCTGGCGGTAGATCTGCCACACGAAGGGGCGCTCGGCCCACTGGGCGCGCACGAAGGAATCTTCCCCCCGCACGAAGTTCAGGTCGCAGGCCCACAGCAACTCGTCGTAGCGGGACTGCTCCACGAATGGAATCACGACGACCCGCAGGGCACCGGCCTCGATCCGGTCGCCAGGCTTCAGTCCATTCCGTCCCAGGCACTGCGCGACCTGCGGCAGCACCCGCCCTTCAGGCACCAGGCAGGTGAGCGGCCTGGTACCGTTCCGCCAGACCTCCAGCAGCTCGGGCAGGGCCGCATTCTCGTAGGCAAACAAGGAGATCCGCAGCTCGCCGGGCCGCGCGGCCGGCAGACCCAGCCCGGTCAGGCACTGCACGGGTGCGTGGGCGGCCCGACGGACGTCGTAGTCCCGCTCCCGCAACAGGCCGCCGCTGCTGGCATCGAAGCCGGGAAAGTAGAAGTACTGGGTCAGGGGCAGACGGGGGTGGGGGGAAGGCAGGCGATGGCATCCGGCCACCCAGTCTTCGGCGCTCAGGTATTCGAGATTGATCCACAGGGGGCGGGGCAGGCGCAGCGCCATCGCTTCGAGAAAGCCCGCCGGCAGGCTGCAGGCAAAGGCGCCAATGACCACATCGCCAGGCACGATGGCCGGCAAAGGATCGGTCCACGCGCGGATCTCGACACCCGCCCGATGCTGGATCGCCAGCGCCGGTTCGAGGGACGGGATCAGACGTCGCGCACTGGGCAGATCGTCCACCCACAAGCGCGGCTGGACGCCATGGGCCACCGCCAGTTCCCGCGCCAGGCGCCAGCACACCCCGATGTCCCCGAAGTTATCCACAACTGGGCAGAAGATGTCCCAGCAGGGACGGGCATCAGATGAGGAACCCGGGGTGGAATTGTTCAAGGCGGGGATAAACAGGCAAATAGGACGCGGACAGATTGTGCACAAACCGGCAATCCGAGGCGAGCCCGCCTTTCCTCAACATTCTGCCCCCACGCCGTCCTGCCCGCTGCCGACACGTTTATCAACATGACAATCCTTTGTTTCCATGGGGATTATTCATGTTGTCCACTGTTTCGTTCCGAGCGTTAACAGAAGTATTGTTTTAATAAGAAAAGTCTACACACTTCTGATCCCATGCGCCCCCGGCAGAACGTCACATGGCCGGCTTACACTTGAAACCTCACCCAGGAGAATCCCATGCTCTCAATCACCGACCTGCTCGATTTCATTGATCTGGACCGGGATACGGTACTGATCGTGGCTGAAGCGACCGGTCTTCCCCCCGAGCCGGCCATCATCCTTGCGCGGGAACTGCTGGCCAGCCGACGGGGCATCCTCACCCTGCATCACATGTTCCGGGACGAGCGGGCCCGCGCAGATGAACGTGGTCATGTCCTGCGGGTTCGGGATCTGGATCGCGCTTACCGGCACTTTGCCCGAAAGTACCCGCAGCCCGTCGTGGTGTGAACAAACAGGGGAGATTCCCGCGCAGGAAATGTGGACAAGTCCTCGATGGAATGGGAGGCCCGATTTCCTCCCCAATGCCTCCCCGTGGACCCCACATGGCTTTCCAGAGCTTTTTCAAGGATCCAGTACATTGATCTTGCTGAGGATTCTTGGGTTATCCACAGAATCTTCCGGTACACCATTATTATTATCTTGTTTACAAACAAGAATATTGAACAACCAAGATTGCCGCGAAATGCGCCGTGTCTTGCCTGTCAGGCGTGATCCAGGACGTCGCCCGGCGGACGGAGCTGCCATAATCCGGTCACCCTCCTGTCTGGCCCGTCACGCGTGTCTGCCCCGTCCTCGCCCATATCCCGCGCTGTCCGCCACCCCTACCTCTTGCTGACGCTGACGGTCCTGTTCTGGTCCGGCAACATGGTGGTCGGTCGTGCCTTGCGGGAGGCCATACCACCCATGAGTCTGGCCCTCGGGCGCTGGATCCTGGCCTTTTTGCTGACCCTGCCTTTCGCGTGGCCCCATCGGAACCGCCTGCAGACGCTCGACCGCCGTGAGTGGGGCATCCTGGCGGTCCTCGGGGTGCTGGGCGTCGGGGCTTACAACACCCTGGCCTACATTGCCCTGTCCCACACGACGGCGACCAATGCCGCGCTGCTCAACTCCTTCATCCCGGTGGCCATTCTGGTCCTCACCTGGTGGCTGGGACATCGCAGCCGGCCGCTGGAGATCATCGGAGTCGGGGTTTCCCTGGCAGGTGTGATGACCATCCTCAGTCACGGCGAGCTCCGGGTGCTCACCCATCTGCAGCTCAACATCGGCGATGTATGGATGCTTGGCGCGGTGCTGTCCTGGGCGCTATACACGGTGTGCCTGCGCTGGCGTCCGGAAGGGCTCCATCCCATGGCCCTGCTGGCGGTGCTGACCGCCATCGGGCTGATGGTGCTGGCGCCCCTGGTAGCGTGGGAACTGGCCGGCGGTGCGCAGATCCGGCCGGACGCCGGACTTCTTGCAGGGATCGCCTACACCGGGATCTTTCCGGCCTTTCTCGGCTACGTGTTCTACAACCGGGCCGTCGCCCAGGTAGGCGCTGCCACCGGCGGGCTGTTCATCCACCTGATGCCGGCCTTCAGCACCCTGCTGGCGATGGTCTTCCTGGGCGAGCAGCCGCATCTGCATCATTTTTTCGGCATTGCGTTAATTCTGGCGGGGATCGGGCTGACGACGGGTTTCAAGAACCGCTAAACTCGGCGGCCTCATCTGCGGAGCTGCGCCGTGCGTTTCGAGCACCTCGTCGAGATCAACGATCCCCTCAACCCCCTCATTCCGTCCCTGACGCGGGAACAGGTCTGGTCCGGCCTGATGCTGCGGGTGGATGAGCCGACGGTCTTCCTTCCCGGTCTCGAACGCTGCGAAATCCTGTCGCGGGCGGCCGACCAGGTCGAGCGCCGGCTCCATTTCGGCGGCGTGCAGGTGCGGGACACCGTGACCTTCAGCCCGCTGGAGTGGGTGCGCTTCGAATCGTCCGCCAACGCGGAGCACGCGGGCGGGCGCCTGACGATCCGCCTCGAACAGCCCGATCCCCTGCGTCTTTACCTGCGCTTCACCTACGAGACCACGCTGCCGGACGGTGGCGCGGCCGATGGCGTGCAGGTATCGGAGTTCGTCAAATCCGCCTATCGCGAATCGGATGTGGATACCGTGCGCATCATCCGCGTGCTGTCCGCCGGGGGGCGGCCCCACTGACGTTGCAGGATGCTTCCAGAACACACCAGAACAGAACCAGGAGACACCATGATCGCCCGACCCGAACTGCGTTCCTTCCAGCCGCCCGTGCGCACCCTGATGGGCCCCGGCCCGTCCGATGTGCCGCCGCGGGTCCTCGCCGCCTTGGCGCGGCCCACCGTCGGTCATCTGGACCCGGCGTTCGTGGGCATGATGGACGAGCTCAAGGAACTGCTGCGCTACACCTTTCAGACCCGCAATGAGCTGACTTTCCCGGTTTCGGCGCCGGGCTCGGTGGGCATGGAGACCTGTGTGGTGAATCTGGTCAGTCCCGGCGATACGGTGGTGGTGTGCATCAACGGGGTCTTTGGCCAGCGCCTCGCCGAGAACGTGCGGCGCGCCGGTGGCGTGCCGGTGATCGTCGAGGACCCGTGGGGCGAGCCGGTGGATCCGGCCAAGGTGGAAGACACCTTCAAGGCCCATCCTGAGGCCTCGCTGCTGGCCTTCGTCCATGCGGAGACCTCCACCGGCGCCCTGTCGGATGCGGCCGCGCTGGCGGCCATCGCGCGCCGCTTCGGGGCCCTGACGCTGATGGACTGCGTCACCTCCCTGGGCGGCGTGCCGGTGTTGCTGGACGAATGGGGCATCGACGCCGCGTACTCGGGTAGCCAGAAGTGCCTGTCGTGCACGCCGGGCCTGTCGCCGGTGAGTTTCTCGGAGGCCGCCGTGGCGCGCATCCGTGCCCGCAAGACGCCCTGCCAGAGCTGGTTCCAGGATCTGTCCCTGGTGCTCGGCTACTGGAGCGGCGCGAAGCGCACCTACCACCACACGGCACCGGTCAATCCGCTGTACGGTCTGCACGAATCCCTGCTGATGCTCGCCGAGGAAGGCCTGGAGGCCGCCTGGCAGCGCCACCGGGACAACCACCTGCGCCTGCGCGCCGGTCTGGAAGCCCTGGGCCTGCGCTTTGTGGTGCGGGAAGACGCCCGCCTGCCCCAGCTCAACACCGTGTGGGTGCCCGACGGCGTGGACGAGGCCGCCGCGCGGACCCGCCTGCTCAAGGAATACGGTCTGGAGATCGGCGCCGGCCTCGGCGTGTTCGCCGGCAAGGTGTGGCGCATCGGCCTGATGGGCCATTCGAGCCGGCCGGCCAACATCGCCCTGTGTCTGGCGGCACTGAAGGACGTGCTGGGCTGATCACCCTGCCCATGTCTTGCTGAAAGGTGCGGCGGTGTGGCCGCCCTTCCGGAGGCCCAGCACCGTGCGACCCGGATGACGCGGGGTGGTCAGCGCAGGGATCGCACGTAGCGGTCCTTGTCGCCCTCGGGCGAGACCGCGGGGCTCCGCAGGCGTTCGAAGAAGCCGTTGCGTGGCGCAGGGGCGGGCGTCGATGGCGTGTCTGCCTCGGCGGCATCCAGATCCATGGCATCGCGCAGGCGCCCGGCCAGTTCCCTCAGCTCGTCGTGGCCGCTGGCATCGGCCAGCCGCACGATCTCGCGGGCGTAGTCCTTGTTCGTGCGCATGTATTCCACGTCGGTGATGCGGTTGGTGACGCGACGCATCAGCAGATGGATGCGCCCGAGCAGGCCGTAGAGGACAGAATCGGATTCCATGGGATCTCCCGGAGGCGAGCGGTTCAGTCGAGGGCTTCGCCGTGCTCGGCGATGTCGAGGCCGTCCGCCTCGGTGGTGGCGTCCACCCGCAGTCCGGTGATCACCTGGACGATCCCCAGCACGATGAGGGTCATCAGCGCACTGTAGGCGACCGTGGCGCCCACGCCGGCCAGCTGGGCGGACATCCGGCCCGCGCTGCCGCCGATGGCCGGCGAGGCCAGCAGGCCGGTGAGCAGTGCCCCGATGATGCCGCCGACGCCGTGGATGCCGAAGGCGTCGAGGGCGTCGTCATAGCCCAGCATGCGTTTCAGGCTGGTCGACGCGATGTAGCAGCCGGCACCTGCCGCCAGTCCGATCAGAAGGGCCGACGAGGGCGACACATAGCCGGCGGCCGGTGTGATGGCTACCAGACCGCCCACGGCGCCGGAGACAAGGCCCAGGGCGCTGGGTCGTCCGCGCAGCATCCATTCGACAGCCATCCAGGTCACCGCGGCGGTGGCGGCAGCCATCTGGGTGACCAGCATGGCCATGCCGGCGTGACTGTCGGCGGCCAGGGCCGAACCGGCATTGAATCCATACCAGCCCACCCACAGCAGGGCGGCGCCGCTCAGCGTGAGGGTCAGGTTGTGGGGCGTCATCGGCTCGCGTCCGAATCCCTGGCGAGGGCCGAGTACGAGCGCACACACCAGCCCTGCCACGCCGGCGTTGATGTGCACCACGGTGCCGCCTGCATAATCGAGGGCACCCAGCGCAGCCAGCCAGCCGCCCGGTTCCCACACCCAGTGGGCGACCGGCGCGTAGACCAGCACGGACCACAGGGCGGCGAAGAGCAGCACGGCTGAAAATTTCATCCGCTCCGCAAAGGCACCGGGCACCAGCGCGGTGGTGATGATCGCAAAAGTGAGCTGGAACATGACATAGACCGTTTCCGGCACGGCGCCGCCCGCAAGGCCCTCCGCCTGCAGCCCTTCGAGGAACAGGCGGTCCAGCCCGCCCAGGAAAGGCGTGCCCGGCCGCAGGGCCAGGCTGTAGCCGGCCACCATCCAGGTGAGGGTGACCACTGCGGCGATGGCAATGGTCTGGGTCATGGTGGACAGGACGTTCTTGCTCCGCACCATCCCCCCGTAGAAGAGGGCCACCCCCGGCAGACTCATGAGCAGGACCAGGGCGGTCGCCGTGAGCATCCAGGCGGTGTTACCCCCCTCCGCATGGGCAGCGGGCGCGCTCTGGGCCAGTGCCGGACCGGAAAGGGCGAGCAGCGCGGCCATGCCCAGGGACAGGTTGACCGGGCGGTTTGACGGGACTATCCGGCCTGGGGCCGATGGTCGGGTGGACGGGTGTGCGGGCATGACATCCTCTCTGCAGGGTATGACGCTTCTGTTGAGCGTTTGTGCACCCGCAGCAAGAGCCGTGCCGCGCTGAAATTCTGCAAATTACGGTGTCCTTGGCGTCCGGAACGCACCCGAAACGGGAGCGTCATGCTTTCCGGCACGCAGACGGTGCATGGAGCGGTAACCGCCCGGTCCACGAAAAAGCCCGGCCGAAGCCGGGCTTGGGGTGCTGCCGAAAGTGGCGCCGACGATCGTGCTCAGGCGGCCGCCTTTTCCTCGCCGGAGACGAAGAAGCTGGCGACGTAGATCAGCAGACCCACCAGGAAGACCACGCCGGTGCCTTCGCGCAGCCAGTAGAACAGGGAGATCTGTTCCTGGGCGGCCATGAAGGGGATGGGCGAGCTGCTGAAGCGTTGCAGCCACACCTGCAGGATGCC
>DAOQMM010000073.1:0-18030 GCA_035335645.1 Rhodocyclaceae bacterium
TGCAGAAGAACATGATCCTGCGCTACCGCACGGCCATGGCCTTCCGCCGCTTCCTGGACGCCCAGGGCTTCATCGACATCGAGACGCCCATGCTCACCAAGAGCACCCCCGAAGGCGCCCGCGACTACCTGGTCCCGTCCCGCGTGCACGATGGCCAGTTCTTCGCCCTGCCCCAGTCCCCGCAGCTCTTCAAGCAGATGCTGATGGTCGCCGGCTACGACCGCTACTACCAGATCACCAAGTGCTTCCGGGACGAAGACCTGCGTGCCGACCGCCAGCCCGAATTCACCCAGGTCGATATCGAGACCTCCTTCCTCACCGAGGCCGACATCACGGCGATGATGGAAGAGATGATCCGCACCGTCTTCCAGGAAGTGCTGTCCGTCGAACTGCCTGCGCCTTTCCCGCGCATGACCTACGCCGAAGCCATGGACCGCTTCGGCTCCGACAAGCCCGATCTGCGCGTCACGCTGGAACTCACCGAGGTCACCGACCTGGTCAAGGACGTGGCCTTCAAGGTCTTCTCCGGCCCGGCCAACTCCGGCGGTCGCGTGGCCGCCATGCGCGTGCCGGGAGGCGCCGCGGGCGACCGCGTGCTGAGCCGCGGCGAGATCGACGAATACACCAAGTTTGTCGGCATCTATGGCGCCAAGGGCCTCGCCTACATCAAGGTCAACGACGCCAGCCAGCCCAATGAGAGCGGCCTCCAGTCGCCCATCGTCAAGAACCTTCACGAAACCGCCCTGCGCGCCATCCTGGAGCGCACCGGCGCCCAGTCCGGCGACCTGATCTTCTTCGGCGCCGACAAGACCAAGGTCGTCAATGACGCCCTCGGCGCCCTGCGCATCAAGCTCGGCCACGAAAAGGGCTACGTCAACGGCAAGGCCTGGGAACCCCTGTGGGTCGTGGACTTCCCCATGTTCGAGTACGACGAGGAAGACAAGCGCTGGACCGCCTGCCACCACCCCTTCACCAGCCCCAAGGACGAGCACCTCGCACTGCTCGCCAGCGATCCGGGCAAGTGCCTCGCCAAGGCCTACGACCTGGCCCTCAACGGCTGGGAGATCGGGGGCGGCTCCGTGCGTATTCACCGGGCCGACGTGCAGGAAAAGGTCTTCACCGCCCTCAACATCGGGCCGGAGGAGCAGCAGCTCAAGTTCGGCTTCCTGCTGGACGCCCTCAAGTACGGCGCGCCCCCCCACGGCGGCCTCGCCTTCGGCCTTGACCGCATCGTCACCATGATGACCGGCGCCGAGTCCATCCGCGACGTGATCGCCTTCCCCAAGACCCAGCGCGCCCAGTGCCTGCTCACCAACGCCCCGTCTCCTGTGGACGAGAAGCAGCTGCGCGAACTGCACATCCGCCTGCGCAACATCAAGGCGCCGGACGTGCCCGCCGCGTAAGCGCCGGCAAGACCGTCTCCGCCAGGGCGAACGGGACATCCCGTTCGCCCTTTTTCGTGGACGTCGCACTCAAGAAACCCCGGACCGGGCCGATGCATTCATCGTTCCCGCGTCTGCCCGGCTGCCCCCGTGATCGATCTCGACACCATCACTGCCCTTGTCGTCGAAGCCAATCCCACCATGCGGACGCAGCTTCGCAACATGCTCAACCTGAGCGGCATCAGCAAGGTCCAGTTCGCCGTCACCGCGGGCTCCGCAGTACGCAAGCTGCGGGACAACCGCTTCGACCTGATCCTCTGCGAATACCACCTGGGCGAAGGGCAGGACGGCCAACACCTGCTCGAAGACCTGCGCCTCCACCACATCATCCCCCTGTCGACCCTGTTCATCATGGTCACCGGCGAACGCCAGTACGAACGGGTTGTCAGCGCCGCCGAGCTCGCCCCCAACGACTACATCCTCAAGCCCTTCGCCGCCGACACCCTGCAGGAGCGCATCGAGCGGGCCCTCACCAAGCGCGACGCCTTCATGCCGGCCTATCGCCTGATCGAACTGGGCAACGCCCCGGATGCCATTGCCGTCTGCGCCGCGGGCGAAAACGATCATCCCCAGTGGGCGGTGGACTTCATGCGCCTGCGCGCCGAACTGCTTCTGACCTGCGGCAAGGCCGACGACGCCCACAAGCTGTACTCGAAGATCCTCAGCCTGCGCAGCATTCCGTGGGCCCGCCTGGGCCTCGCCAAGGCCCTCTTCCTGCAGAAGCGGTTCGCTGAAGCCGAAAGCCTGTTGCAGGGCCTGGTCGGCGAAAACGACATGTACCTGGACGCCTACGACTGGCTGTCCCGCACCCGCGAAGCCGCCGGCGAACTGGAAGCCGCGTGCAAGGTGCTCGCCACCGCCACCGCGGTGTCGCCCCACCGGGTCGGCCGACTGCGCAAGCTCGGCGAGCTGGCCATCGAGACCGGCGACCACGACACCGCCGAGAAGGTGCTGTCCGAAGTGGTGCGCAAGGGCAAGTATTCCGACTTCCGGGACCCGGAAGACCACGTCCGCCTGCTCCAGGCTCAGCTCGCCAAGGGCGACACGGCCCAGGCCGAGTCCACCATCCGGGATCTGGAGCGCACCATGCCCGGCTTGGACAAGACCCGACCCTGCGCCACGCTTTCGAGCGCCCTCCTGCACCTCAAGAAAGGCAACGCCGACAAGGCCGGCGAAGCCCTGCGTGCCCTCACGTCGGAGGGCAGCAATGCCCACGACCTGTCCGTCGGCCTCAAGCGGGAACTCGCCAAGGCCTGCTTTGCGAGTCAGCTCGAGGACCATGGCAGCGAGGTCGTCCTCGATCTCATGCGCAATGCCGCCGACGAACGCAGCATGGAGCGCGCCAAGGCGGTGCTGCGGGACGCGGGCAAGGCCGAGCTGGGTGAAACCCTCGCTGCGCAGATGCAGATGGAGGTTCGCGACCTCGTCAGCGAAGGTGCCCGCAAAGCCCAGGAAGGCGACTTCGATGGCGCCGTGCAGCTCATGATGAACGCCGTACGCAAGATGCCGGGCAACGTCCACGTCCTGTTCAACGCCACCCTGGCCCTCCTCAAGCACGTGGAAAACTGCGGCTGGAATGAGCAGTTCGCCCATCAGGCGCGGGATCTCATGGAACGTGCCCGCGGTCAGGATCCAGGCAACGCGCGGCTGCCCGCCCTGACGGCCTATTACTACACCCTGCTCAAGAAATACGGCATCCAGCCCTGAGGCGCGGTCAGCGCCTGCGGCCTGCTAAACTGCCGCCACCCCCATTCCCGTCCGTCCCCGATGTCCCGACTGTTGCCCCTGTTCCGGTGCCTGCTTGTCCTGCTGTGCCTGATCGGCTCATCCGCGGCCACCGCACGGTCACCCTGGGACGACCTGATCGGATCGCGCGCGGACCGCGCAACGATCCCGCTTCGTGCCCTGCCGCCGGAAGCCCGCGACACCCTCGCACGTATCCGGGCCGGCGGACCGTTTCCCTTCCGCCGCGACGGTATCGCCTTCCAGAATCGGGAGCGCCGCCTGCCCGCCGCCGAACCCGGCTTCTACCGCGAATATACGGTGATCACCCCCGGCGCCGACGGCCGTGGCGCCCGTCGCATCATCTCGGGCGGATGGCCGCCCACGATCTACTACTACACCGATGACCACTACCGCAGCTTCCGCCGCATCGCCGAATGACCGGCCCGCGGACAGCCCGCGCCCGCTCACCCGGCACCTGGACACCTCCCATGTTCACCCCTGAATTCGATTCCGACGACGACGAGACGGTCGACACCCCCCTGATCCGCATCGACCTGGAGGGCGTCACCGACAAGGCCGGCTTTCTTGCCGCCGTGGCCGCAGCCCTGCATTTTCCCGCCCACTTCGGCCACAACTGGGACGCCCTGGCGGATTGCCTCACCGACCTGTCCTGGCTGCCGCGAGCCCCCGGCTACGCCATCGCCTTCGACCACGCCGACGCCTTCGCCGCTGCGGCGCCGGAGGCCTTCGCCACCGCCCTGTCCATCTTCCAGGAGGCGGCCGATTTCTGGCGGGCGGAAGGCGTCGCCCTGTGGACCCTGGTGGGCTCCACCCAGACCGTCACGCCGGACTTCCAGGACCCGACATGAGCGGCATCAAGCAGCCCGTCTCGGTGCTGGTGGTGATCCATACCCCGGCCCTGGACGTCCTGCTCCTCGAACGCGCCGGCCCGTCCGGCCTGTGGCAATCGGTCACCGGAAGCCGCGAGGGGGACGAAACCCTGGCGGCCACTGCCCGCCGGGAAGTGGCGGAGGAGACCGGTCTCCTGCTCCCCGACGCTGCGAACGGCCTGCGCGACCTGCGCCTCGCCAACCGCTTCCCCATCCTGCCCCGCTGGCGTGCCCGTTATCCGGAGGGCGTCACCCACAACACCGAGCACGTCTTCAGCCTGTGCATTCCGGAACCCGTGCCGGTGCGACTCGCCCCGGACGAGCACGTGGCCGCCCGGTGGCTGCCCTGGCAGGACGCCGCCGCGCAGGTGTTCTCGTGGACCAACCGGGACGCCATCCGCCTCGTGGCCGATCGCCTCAGGGCTGATCCGGCTGCGCCGCCAGCATCCGCCTGAGGCAGGCCGGGCAGTAGCAGGCGGCCGTCGTCGGGGCCGTCGGCACCGCCAGCAGGGGCGGCAGGGATGCACACCAGCACGTCGTGTCGCCGGCCGTCATCCCGCAGGTGAAGCGCGTACCACAGGCGGGGCACAGGTTGGGGGGTTCCTTCGTCTGCTCCATCGTGCTCAATCCGAAACGTCCAGCCGGCAGTCTAGGGGCTTGCCGGCCCTTGAAGCCAGCATCCCGATCCCCATATTGGATACAAGGCGGGCAGATCGCCCGCGACGCTCACTGACGAAAGGAGAACCCGCATGAGCACCCTCACTCGCCGCGACCCTCTGGACGACTTTTTCCGCGGCTTTTTCGTCCGCCCCGTGGACTTCGCCGGCAGCCCCGCCGAAGCGCCCCAGATGCGTGTGGACGTGAAGGAAACCCCGGAAGGCTATCAGGTGCATGCCGAACTGCCGGGCGTGAAGAAGGAAGACATCCACATCCACATCGACGGCCCGGTGGTGTCCATCAGCGCCGAGCGCAAGCAGGACAAGGAGGTGAAGGAAGGGGAACGCATCCTGCGCACCGAACGCTACTTCGGCCAGGTTTCGCGCAGCTTCCAGCTCGGTCAGGACGTGGATGAAGCTGCGGCCAATGCCCGCTTCAACGACGGTGTCCTCGAACTGACGCTGCCCAAGAAGGTGGCGCCCAAGGCCAAACGGCTGATCATCGAATAAGCCCCCACGCCACATCCCCGGCGGGAAGAGCGATCTTCCCGCTTTTTCTTTTTGTTTGCCGTCCCCGTCATTACAATCGCGCCTACCCGCCCACTACCGCGCTCGCACCATGACCCAGCCCTCCCTCACCGCCGACCTCAGCCCGGCCCAGAAGGCCGCCATCATCGCCGAGGCCCTGCCTTACATCCGCCGCTTCCAGGACAAAACCCTGGTCATCAAGTACGGCGGCAATGCGATGACCGACCCGCAGCTCAAGGCCTGCTTTGCCCACGACGTGGTGCTCCTCAAGCTGGTGGGCTTCAACCCGGTGGTCGTCCATGGCGGGGGACCGCAGATCGAGAACATGCTCGCCAAGGTGGGCAAGAAGGGCGAATTCATCCAGGGCATGCGTGTCACCGACGCCGAGACCATGGAGCTGGTCGAGATGGTGCTGGGCGGTCAGGTGAACAAGGAGATCGTGAGCCTCATCAATCAGGCTGGCGGCAAGGCCGTGGGCCTCACCGGCAAGGACTCCAACTTCATCCGCGCCAAGAAGCTGATGATGGAGAACAAGGACGTGCCGGGCGACCTGATCGACATCGGCCAGGTGGGTGACATCACCCAGATCGACCCGAGCCTGATCTCCTTCCTCGACAAGGGCGACTTCATCCCGGTGATCGCCCCCATCGGCGTCGGCGAAGACGGCGAGAGCTACAACATCAACGCCGACGTGGTGGCCGGCAAGCTGGCCGAGATCCTCAAGGCCGAGAAGCTGGTGCTGCTCACCAACACCCCGGGCGTGCTGGACAAGTCCGGCAAGCTGCTCACCGGCCTCACCCCGCGCCAGATCGACGATCTGGTGGCCGACGGCACCCTGTCCGGCGGCATGCTGCCCAAGATCGGTTCTGCCCTCGACGCCGCCCGTAACGGCGTGAAGAGCGTGCACATCATCGACGGCCGCGTCGAACACTGCCTGCTCCTCGAAATCCTCACCGACCACGGCGTCGGCACGATGATCAAGAGCAAATAAGGCCTGAGGGCCGGGGAACGCGCCCTGCCTTCCCCGGTCCACCGCAGGCCCCCATCGCCGGCGCCCCCTGCCGAATCTCCCATGCATTCCACGCTCGCCCGCCTGCCCCTCCGCGTCCTGGCCCTCGCCCTGTTCGCAGTCTGCGGCGCCCTGCTCGCCTTCGGCTTGTACCTCCAGCACGTCAAGGGCATCGAGCCCTGTCCCATGTGCATCATGCAGCGCTATGCCCTGCTCGGCTGCGGCCTCATCGGGCTGTTGGCGGGCCTGCACGCGCCGGGCCCCGGCGGCACACGTGCCTACGCAGGCCTCCTCATGCTCACGGCACTGGCCGGCGGCGGGGTGGCGGCCCGCCAGTCATGGATCCAGTGGTTTCCGCCGGCGGTCTCCGAATGTGGTCCGGGTCTGGAATACATGCTGGAGAGCTTCCCGCTGTCGTCGGCGCTGCCCATGATCTTTCGCGGCGCCGGTGACTGCTCGCTGGTGGACTGGACCTTCCTGGGCCTGTCCATCGCCAATTGGTCCTTCCTGTGCTTCGCGGTCATCCTCCTGGCCGCCCTTGCCGTCCTGACGCGTCGCAGCACACCCGGCGCCTGAAACGCGCCCCACGGCGGAGCAGTGCGCACCAGCGCAGTGCGATCCGCAGCGCGCGTCTGCCGCCTGAAATGCCCGAATCCCGCGGCCCACGCGGGGGGCGCGCCCTGGCATGACCGTTGCTTTTATTTCTCCAACGCAAGCTGCGCACGGCAATAACGGCATTGCCGCAGTGCAGCCCCCCTGATCCAGGTGTTTGCGCGCCCCACTGCCCGGGGCGACGTGGCAAGGCCAACGGAGGTCCCGCCACGATCGACGACGATCTCCCCTGCCCACAGGCTTTACGCCCGCATCGGCCGCCCTGCGCGAACCGGTCCGGGGAGATTCAATCGTCGGAGGAATCATGCGCAAACTCAAACTGGTCATGGTCGGCAACGGTATGGCGGGCGTCCGCACCCTGGAAGAACTGCGGAAGCTGGCCCCGGACATGTACGACATCACGGTCTTCGGAGCCGAGCCCCACCCCAACTACAACCGTATCCTGCTCTCCCCGGTGCTCGCCGGCGAGATGACCATTCAAGACATCATCCTGAATGACCTGCAGTGGTATGCCGACAACGGCATCACCCTGCACCTGGGCAGCAAGGTCACGTCGATCGACCGCCAGAACCGCTCGGTGGTCGCCACCGACCGCGACGGCCAGACCATCACCGTCGATTACGACCGGCTGCTGCTGGCCACCGGCTCCAATCCCTTCATCCTCCCCATCCCCGGCAACGACCTGCCGGGCGTCATCTCGTATCGGGACATCAAGGACACCGACGAGATGATCGACGCTGCGGCCAAATACAAGCACGCGGTGGTGATCGGCGCCGGCCTGCTCGGCCTGGAAGCGGCCAACGGCCTGGCCCTGCGCGGCATGGACGTGACCGTGGTGCACATCTCCGACTGGATCATGGAACGCCAGCTTGACCGCACCGCCGGCAAGATGCTGCAGAAGGCCCTCGAAGAAAAGGGCATGAAGTTCAAGCTCAACGCCCAGACCGCAGAACTGGTACGCGGGGAATCCGGCCGGGTGTGCGCCATCAAGTTCAAGGACGGCGAAACCCTCCCGGCCGACCTGGTGTGCATGGCCGCCGGCATCCGCCCCAACGTGGATCTGGCGGAAAAGGCCGGCATCCACTGCAACCGCGGCATCATCGTCAACGACACCCTGCAGACCTACGACCCGGCCATCTACGCGGTGGGCGAATGCGCCAACCACCGCGGCACTGCCTACGGCCTCGTCGCGCCCCTGTTCGAACAGGCCAAGGTGTGCGCCAACCATCTGGCCGAGATCGGCATCGCCCGTTACGAAGGCTCCGTCACCAGCACCAAGCTCAAGGTGACCGGCATCGACGTGTTCTCCGCCGGCGACTTTTCCGGCAGCGAAGGCACCGAGGACATCGTCCTCCACGATCCGGGCCTGGGCGTGTACAAGCGCATCGTCCTCAAGGACGACAAGCTGGTGGGCGCCGTGATGTACGGCGACACCAAGGATGGTGCCTGGTACTTCCAGCTCCTCAAGGACGAGCAGAACATCCACGACATCCGCGACCACCTGGTCTTCGGCAACGCCCACCTGGGCGACGTGGGCCACAAGGGCACCAACGTGGCCGCCAGCATGCCCGACACCGCCGAAGTGTGCGGCTGCAACGGCGTATGCAAGGGCACCATCGTCAAGGCCATCCAGGAGCACGGCCTCTTCACGCTGGAAGACGTGCGCAAGCACACCAAGGCCTCCAGCTCCTGCGGCTCCTGTACCGGTCTGGTGGAACAGATCCTCGCCTCCACCATCGGCGGCGCCTACGAGCCGGCCGACTCCGCCAACAAGCCGGTATGCGGCTGCACCGACCATTCCCATGGTGACGTGCGCAGGGCGATCCGCGAGCACAAGCTGCTGTCCGTCGGCGACACGCAGAAATTCCTCGAATGGAAGACGCCCAACGGCTGCGCCACCTGCCGGCCGGCCCTGAACTACTACTGCATCTCCACGTGGCCCCATGAAGCCCTGGACGATCCCCAGAGCCGCTTCATCAACGAGCGTGCCCACGCCAACATCCAGAAGGACGGCACCTACTCCGTCGTGCCGCGCATGTGGGGCGGGCTGACCACCCCTGGCGAGCTGCGCGCCATCGCCGACGCCGCCGAAAAGTACAAGGTGCCCACCGTCAAGGTCACCGGCGGCCAGCGCATCGACCTGCTGGGCGTGAAGAAGGAAGACCTGCCCGCCATGTGGGCCGACTTCGCCCAGGCCGGCATGGTCTCCGGCCACGCCTACGGCAAGAGCCTGCGCACCGTAAAGACCTGCGTCGGCGCCGAGCACTGCCGCTTCGGCACCCAGCGCTCCATGGACCTGGGCGTCAAGCTCGAAAAGATGCTGTTCGGCATGTGGAGCCCCCACAAGGTCAAGCTGGCGGTGTCCGGCTGCCCGCGCAACTGCGCGGAGTCGGGCATCAAGGACGTGGGCGTGATCGGCGTCGATTCCGGCTACGAGCTCTACATCGGCGGCAACGGCGGCATCAAGACCGAGGTGGCGCAGTTCTTCTGCAAGGTCACCAACGACGACGAGGTCATGGAATACGGCGGTGCCTTCATCCAGCTCTACCGGGAAGAAGGCTTCTATCTGGAACGGACCTGCCACTACCTGGAGCGGGTCGGCATGGAGCACATCAAGAAAGAAGTCCTGGAAGACGCCGACAAGCGCAAGGCCCTCTACGACAAGTTGCTCTTCGCCCTGCAGAACTACAAGGACCCCTGGACCGAGATCGTCGAGGACCGTTCCGGCGGCGAGTTCAAGCGCCAATTCGAAATCATCAAGGTATAAGGGTCCGTCATGAGCAACTGGAAAAAAATCTGCGCCGTCAGTGACGTCCCCGTCCTGGGCTCCCGCGTCGTGCATGCGGAAGAGGTCGGCATCATCGCCGTCTTCCGCAACAGCGCCGACGAGATCTTCGCGGTGCGCGACAAGTGCCCCCACAAGGGCGGTCCCCTGTCCCAGGGCATCGTCCACGGCAGCACCGTCACCTGCCCCCTGCACAGCTGGAAGATCCAGCTGGAGGACGGCCAGGTGGTGCCGCCGGACGTGGGCTGCGTGAAGAAGTTTCCCGTCAAGGTCGAGAACGGCGAGGTTTTCCTCGGCCTGTAAGGTTCGCGCTCCGGGGGCGACGTCGGCTGCGGCCGTCTCCCCCGTCGCCTCCGCGGCGTGAGCCTCCCCGATTTTTAATGTTGAATCCCCGTCGGGGTCCCTTCTGGACCGCCGTCCGGGCCCTCTCATCCCCAGGAGTCCCAAAATGGATCGTAAATCCTTCCTCCAGGCCGGTCACACCCCCACGTTGATCGCGGCCTTCCTCTATTTCGACCTGGCCTTCATGGTCTGGGTGCTGCTCGGCCCCCTGGGCGTGCAGATCGCCAAGGATCTGGGCCTGTCCCACGCCGAAAAGGGCCTGATGGTCGCCACCCCGGTGCTCGCGGGCGCCGCCCTGCGCATCGTCATGGGCGTGCTGGTGGATCACCTCAAGCCCAAGACCGCCGGCGCCATCGGCCAGGTGATCGTCATCGGCGCCCTCGCCGCGGCCTGGAAGCTGGGCATCCACAACTACGAAGAAACCCTGATTCTGGGCTTCTTCCTGGGCGTCGCCGGCGCAGCCTTTGCCGTGGCCCTGCCCCTGGCTTCCCGCTGGTATCCGCCGGAGCATCAGGGCACGGCCCTGGGCATCGCCGGCGCCGGCAACTCCGGTACTGCCCTGGCCGCCCTCTTCGGCCCCGGTCTGGCGGCAGCCTACGGCTGGAACAACGTCTTCGGCCTGGCGCTGATTCCCCTGTCCATCGTCTTCGTGCTCTACCTCTTCATGGCCAAGGATGCGCCGGAATGCCCGCCCGCCAAGTCCCTCACCGAATACCTCGCGGTGCTCAAGGACAAGGACGCCTGGTGGTTCATGTTCTTCTACAGCGTCACCTTCGGTGGCTTCGTCGGCCTGGCCTCGTCCCTGACCATCTACTTCAACACCCAGTACGGTCTGGATCCGAAGACCGCCGGCTTCTACACCGCCGCCTGCGTCTTCGCCGGCTCCCTGGTGCGCCCGATCGGCGGCAACGTGGCTGACCGCATCGGCGGCATCAAGAGCCTGACCGTCATGTACGTGCTGGCCGCCATCTTCCTGGCCATCGTCAGCTTCGGTATGCCCGAATCCTGGCAGGCCCTGCTGGTGTTCGTCTGCGCCATGCTGTCCCTGGGCATGGGCAACGGCGCCGTGTTCCAGCTCGTGCCCCAGCGCTTCCGCAAGGAAATCGGCGTGATGACCGGCCTGGTCGGCATGGCCGGCGGCGTGGGGGGCTTCTACCTGGCCTCCAGCCTGGGCTACAGCAAACAGGTCACCGGCAGCTATCAGTCCGGCTTCCTGATCTTCGCCGCCCTGGCCATCGCCGCCCTGGTCGGACTCACCGCCGTGAAGAGCCGCTGGCGCACCACCTGGGGCGCCCCGCACCTCACCTCCGCAAAGATCTGAGCACGACGACGGACACTGCGACCGCGCGGATCACGCCCCGCAGAGTTGGCCCTCCCGGCGTTCTCCGCCGCCCGGTCCTTGCACCGGACCACGGGGAACCGCCCGGTCGCGGCACACGTCCCTCCGCCCGCCCGCCATGCTCCGCCTGGCGGGCGGGCTTTTCTGCATACTGAGCGTCTCACCGGACCGCTTCCATGACTGCCGCCACGACCGCCCCGAAGAACGCCCGCCTCCAGGCCCGCATCGGCCACGCCTCCTTGACCGGCCCCCGCCCCCGCAACGAGGACTTCTGCGGCGCCGTCACCCCCGACGGGGCCGAGCTGGACACCAAGGGCATCCTGGCCGTGGTGGCGGACGGAGTCGGCGGCCATGCCAACGGGCGCGAGGCCTCCGAGTACACGGTGCGCGGTTTGCTCTCGGACTACTACGCCACCCCCGACACCTGGGCCGTCAACAAGGCCCTCGACACGGTGCTCAACGCCCTCAACCGCTGGCTCGTGTCCCAGGCCTCGCGCACCCGTGAGGCTGCCGGCATGGCCACCACCCTGTCAGCCATCGTGGTGCGCGGCAGGCGCTTCTACACCGCCCACGTGGGCGACAGCCGCATCTACCGTCTGCGCGACGGCCGCTTCGAGCAGCTCACCACCGACCACCTGTGGGAACACCCGGAACTGAAGAACGTCCTGTCCCGCGCCATCGGCCTCGACCCTCACCTGTCGGTGGACTACGCCGACGGCGACCTGGAGCCCGGCGACGTGTTCGCCCTGATGAGCGACGGCGTCTGGAACCAGCTCGGCGACAAACGCATCGCCGACATCCTGCGCAGCCAGGACGAACCCCAGGCCGCGGCGGCCCGCCTCGCCGGTGAAGCCGAGGACGGCGGCAGCCAGGACAACTGCACCGCCCTGGTCGTGCGTGTGGACGCCCTGCCCCCCGACCGCCTGCGCGACACCATCGCCCGCCTCGGCCAGCTGACACTGCCGCCGCGCCTCAAGCCCGGCCAGGAACTGGACGGCCTCACCGTGGACGCCCTGCTCCACGAATCCATCGCCACCCTGCTCTACCGCGTCCACGATGCCCAGGGCCATCCGCGGGTCCTCAAGACCCTGCGCCCCGAGCGCAACGACCCGGAAGCCTCGGCCGCCCTCGCCCACGAGGAGTGGCTGGCCCGCCGTGTGAACGACGCCTATTTTCCCCAGGTGATTCTCCACCCGGCACGGGCCCACCTGTATTACCTGATGAGCTGGCACGAGGGCGCCACCCTCAAGGCCCGACTGGAGAGCGGACACCGCTTCGGGCTGGGCGAGATCGTCAGCCTGGGCGAACGGCTCCTCAAAGGTCTCGCCGGCCTGCATCGCCTGTCCATCATCCATCGGGACATCAAGCCCGACAACCTGCACCTGGACAACGACGGCCGCCTGCGCATTCTCGACCTGGGCGTGGCCGCCTCCGACAGCCGCGGCGACGGCCAGCAGTTCCACGAGATCAACAACCCCGGCACGCCCAGCTACATGGCGCCGGAACTCTACGGTCCCACGCCGACCGCCGCCAACGAGCAGACCGACCTGTACGCGGTCGGCGTCACCCTGTACGAGCTGCTCACCCGAAAGTACCCCTACGGCGAGATCGAACCCTTCCAGAACCCCAAGTTCGGCGATCCCGTGCCCCCCACCCGCTTCCGGCCTGACATCCCCGCCTGGATGGAGGCGGTGCTCCTCAAGGCGGTCGCCCGCGACCCCCGTGCCCGCTTCGAGACCGCCGAGGAATTCCTCCTCGCCCTGGAACGGGGCGCCCACCGCCCCCTCGTCGTGCCGCGCAAGTCGCCCCTGCTCCAGCGCGACCCGCAACTGGGCCTCAAGCTCCTCGCCGCGGCCTCCCTGACCCTCAACATCTTGCTCATTTATCTGTTGCTGGTACGCTAGCGGGCGGTGTCCCGGTCACGAGCCGGCCCGACACCCCCGCCCGCGAACCGACATGATGCACACGCCTGACCCCTCGCAGCCTCCTCCGCCACTGTTCGACCGCGAGAACCCGGGGCAACTGCTGCGCACCATGGGGGGCATCTCGCTGCTCCTGACCCTGATCGTCGGTGTGTCGGTTTTCGCCCAGCACGATGTCTCACCCATCCACGGACTGACCGCCCTGGGGGTCTGCATTGCCCTCTGTGCCGGCCTGCTCGGCTTCCGCCGCCATCCCGACCGCCTGCCGTCCCGTTGCGTCCTGTGGGGCGCCTGGCTGATCATCCTGATCGGCGCAGCCTTCACGGGCGGCAACCGCACCACCTCACTCTCGGCCATCCCGGTCCTCATCGTCCTCGTCGGCTGGCTCTTCGGCATGCGCCACGCCCTGCTGATGACGGCCGTGTCCATCCTCGCCCTGCTGGGCATGTCCCTCTCCGAACAGTACGACTGGCTGCCCATGGGCGGATCCTCTCCCCCCCTCAGCCGCTGGATGGTGCTGAGCAACGTGCTGCTCCTCACCGCCTTCCTGACCCTCCACTCGCGCCGGCTCTACCTGTCACGCTACCAGGCCCTGCACCGCCTGAGTGCCACCCTCGGCCTGCTCACCGAGGGCACACCCATCATGCTCGCCGCGGTCGACGGCCGGGGCTGCTACAGCTACGTCAATCAGAATTACGCCCACTTCCACGGCCTGGCCCCCACCGCCCTGCGCGGCTCCCTCGTGGATGCGGTGCTCGGGGACGGCATCCAGCAGCACAATCTCGCCCGGCTCGATGCCGGCGGCGGCAGCGCCACCTTCCGCAGCCGCCGGCACAACCGGCAGACCGGCGACGAGCGCTGGATCGAGACCTGTCTGCGCAGCGCCACCGCGACGGACGGACGGACCGACGGCTATTACGCCCTGCTGCGCGACATCACCGACGAGGTACGCACCGAAGAGGAGATCCGCTTCCTCGCCTACCACGACGCCCTGACCGGACTGCCCAACCGGATCCTGCTGGCCGACCGCCTGCGTCAGGCCATCGCCCGCGCCGCGCGGGACGACACCCTGGTGGCGGTGTGCTACCTGGACCTGGACCGCTTCAAGTTCTTCAACGACACCTGGGGCCACACCGTGGGTGACGAGATCCTCGTCCAGGTGGCGGGGCGCCTGCGCGACAGCCTGCGCGGTTCCGACACCGTGGCGCGCCTGGGGGGCGACGAGTTCCTGGTGCTCATCGGCGGCATCGCCGACCGCCAGGAGATGCCGGCCGCCCTGGCCCGTCTGCTGGGAACCGTCAGCCAGCCGGTGGTCCTGGAGGATGGCGCCGAGATCCGCATCTCCGCCAGCGCCGGCGTCGCCCTCTTCCCCCGCGACGGAGAAGAACCCGACGTCCTGCTGCGCCACGCCGACCAGGCCATGCTCCTCGCCAAGCAAAGCGGCCGCGCCCGCTACGCCCTCTTCGACACGGAACTGGAACAGCGCAATCACCACCTTCAGCGCATCGTCAGCAGCGTCGACCGGGGGCTCGACGGGGGCCAGTTCCGCCTCTTCTTCCAGCCCAAGGTCAATCTGCGCCTGAGCAGCGTCATCGGTGCCGAAGCCCTGATCCGCTGGGAACACCCCGACGAAGGCCTGCTCCTGCCGGACGCCTTCCTGCCCTGGCTGGAAAGCAGCCCGGTGGGCGTGCGCCTGGATCGCTGGGTCCTCGCCGCGGCCCTCGACCAGATGAGCCGGTGGCATGCCGCCGGGCTGGACATCCCCGTCAGCATCAACGTCTCGGGCCACCACCTCCTGGCACCGGACTTCGTGGACCACCTCACCGCCCAGCTCATCGCCCACCCCAGCGTCGCGCCGGAGCGGCTGGAGCTGGAGATTCTCGAAACCACGGCCATGGAGGACGTGGACCAGGTGGCCCGCGTGATCCGCGCCTGTACGGCGCTGGGCGTCAGCTTCGCCCTCGACGACTTCGGCACCGGCTATTCCTCCCTTACCTATTTCCGCCGCCTGCCGGCCCGCACCCTCAAGATCGACCGCTCCTTCGTCCGCGACATCCTCGCCGATCCCGAGGATCTGGCCATCGTCAAGGGCGTTGTCGCCCTCGCCCGCAGCTTCGGCCGACAGGTGATCGCCGAAGGCGTCGAAACGCCCGAGCACTGCGGCCCGCTGCTGAGCCTGGGCTGCGACTGCGTCCAGGGCTACGGCATCGGCCATCCCATGCCGGCGGCCGAATTCCCGGGCTGGGTGCGCACCTGGAAGTCCGTGAACGGCTGAGCCCCGCGCCTGTCACACCCCTGCCGGCCACGTGTGCCATCCTGCCGGCATCAACCCTCAGGAGAACCCCATGCACTACGGCGAATTCGACACTGCGTCGCTGATGTTCATCACCCCTCGCCCGGAACTGATCTTCGTGCGCGGGGACGGGTCCTGGCTTCATGACGACACCGGCAAGCGCTATCTCGACTTCGTCCAGGGCTGGGCCGTCAACTGCCTCGGCCACTGCCCGGCCGAGATCCGAGAGGCGCTCGCCGACCAGGCCGCGCGCCTGATCAACCCCAGCCCGGCCTTTTTCAACGGCCCGATGACCGAACTGGCCGGCCTGCTGACCGAGCATTCCTGCTTCGACCGGGTCTTCTTCGCCAACACCGGCGCCGAAGCCAACGAGGGCGCCATCAAGCTCGCCCGCAAGTGGGGCCGCATGCACAAGGACGGCGCCTACGAGATCATCACCTTCGAGCACAGCTTTCACGGCCGCACCCTCGCCACCATGTCCGCCTCCGGCAAGCCCGGCTGGGACACCCTGTTCGCGCCCCAGGTGCCAGGTTTTCCCAAGGCCCGCCTGAACGACCTGGACTCCGTCGGGGCGCTCATCGGCGACAAGACCGTCGCCATCATGCTCGAACCCGTGCAGGGCGAAGGCGGCGTCATTCCCGCCGAACCCGGCTTCCTGCAAGCCCTGCGGGACCTCACCCGCGCCCACGGCCTGCTCCTCATCGTGGACGAGGTGCAGACCGGCATGGGCCGTACGGGCCGCCTCTTCGCCCACGAACATGCCGGCATCGAGCCGGACATCATGACCCTCGGCAAGGGCATCGGCGGCGGCGTGCCCCTGTCGGCACTGCTCGCCAAAGAGGCCGTGTGTTGTTTCCAGCCCGGCGACCAGGGCGGCACCTACAACGGCAATCCCCTGATGACCGCCGTCGGCGCGGCCGTGCTGCGGCGCCTGCTCTCCGACGGCTTCCTGGCCCGGGTCGACACCCTCGGCCGCTACCTGGAAAGTCGTCTGCAAGCGCTCGTCACCCGGCACGCCCTGGCCGGCGAACGGGGCGCAGGCCTGCTGCGCGCCCTGATCCTCGATTCGGACCGCGGCCCGGCCCTGGTCAAGGCGGCCCTGGACTACGCGCCGGAAGGCCTGCTCCTGAATGCGCCGCGCCCCAATCTGCTGCGCTTCATGCCCGCCCTCACCGTCACCGAGGCCGAGATCGATCGCATGATCGAGATCCTCGACACCCTCCTCGGCGCCGTGCGCGCCGACGCGGGCTGAGCCTCGAAACACGTCCCGCGACCGGACCAGGTCGCCCATCTGGCCGCCGTCCCCGGCGCAAGGCCCCTCGGCGCCCCATCTCACGTCACGTCGCGCGCGGGTTGCGGGTTGCGGGTTGCGGGTTGCGGGTTGCGGGTTGCGGGTTGCGGGTTGCGGGTTGCGCAGTCGACTCTGCCCGCGCCGCCGAATTCCTTGGGCCCGAGGCGACGCCCGCCTTACAATAGCGGGCTGTCCCGCTTCCCCTCCGGAAGCCCCTGACCACAAAGGATTTCCATGTCTCTCAAGTGCGGCATCGTGGGTCTGCCCAACGTCGGCAAGTCCACTCTCTTCAACGCCCTCACCAAGGCCGGCATCGCGGCCGAGAACTACCCCTTCTGCACCATCGAGCCCAACGTCGGCATCGTCGAAGTGCCCGACCCGCGCCTCGCCGCCCTCTCCGAGATCGTCAAGCCCCAGAAGGTCCAGCCGGCCATCGTCGAATTCGTGGACATCGCCGGCCTCGTCGCCGGCGCCTCCAAGGGCGAAGGCCTGGGCAACCAGTTCCTTGCCAACATCCGCGAGACCGACGCCATCGTCAATGTGGTGCGCTGCTTCGACGACGAAAACGTGGTGCACGTGAACGGCAAGGTCGATCCCCTCGCCGACATCGAGACCATCGTCACCGAACTCGCCCTCGCCGATATGTCCGCCGTCGAAAAGGCCATCCATCGGGAAAACAAGAAGGCCCGTGCCGGCGACAAGGACGCCCAGAAGCTCGTCGCCCTGCTTGAACGGCTGATGCCCCACCTCAACGAAGGCCAGCCGGTACGCACCCTGTCCCTGAGCGATGACGAGAAGCAACTTCTCAAGCCCCTGTGCCTGATGACCCTCAAGCCCGCCATGTACGTGGGCAACGTGCTCGAAGACGGCTTTGAGAATAACCCCTACCTGGAGCGCCTGCGCGAACACGCCGCCGAGGAAGGCGCGCCGGTCGTCGCCCTGTGCGCCAAGATCGAGGCCGAACTGGCTGATCTGGACGACGCTGACAAGCTGGCCTTCCTGGCCGACCTGGGCCTCGACGAACCCGGCCTGAACCGCCTCATCCGCGCCGGCTACAAGCTCCTCGGCCTGCAGACCTACTTCACCGCCGGCGTCAAGGAAGTCCGCGCCTGGACCATCCACGTGGGCGACACCGCCCCCCAGGCCGCCGGCGTCATCCACACCGACTTCGAACGCGGCTTCATCCGCGCCCAGAC
>DAOQMM010000074.1:0-17871 GCA_035335645.1 Rhodocyclaceae bacterium
TTCATCTGCTTCTGGTACAGGAACTCGAGGATCGCCGCCCGATATTCCGCAAAGCGCGCATCGTGGGCCAGGGCGAGGCGGTCACGCGGTTTCTCGAGCTTCACTTCGAGGATCTCGCCGATGGTCGCGGCCGGGCCGTTGGTCATCATCACCACCCGGTCGGACAGGAGCACGGCCTCGTCCACATCGTGGGTCACCATCACCACCGTGGCGCCGGTCTTTTCCATCACGCCGATCAGCTCGTCCTGCAGGGACGCGCGGGTCAGCGCATCCAGCGCACCGAAGGGTTCGTCCATCAGCAGGATCTTGGGCTCCATCGCAAAGGCCCGGGCGATGCCGATGCGCTGCTTCATGCCGCCGGAGATCTCGTGGGGCATCTTCTGGGACGCGTGCCCCATGTGCACCATCTCCAGCGCCGCTTCGGTGCGCGCCTTCAGCTTGGCCTTGCCTTCCTTGGTACCGAACACGCGCTCGACGGCCAGGTAGACGTTCTCGAAGCAGCTCAGCCAGGGCAGCAGGGAGTGGTTCTGGAAGACCACCGCCCGCTCCGGACCGGGCCCGCCGATCTCGCGGCCGTTGCACAACATCACGCCCGAACTGGGCAGGGTGAGGCCGGCGATGAGGTTGAGCAGCGTGGATTTGCCGCAGCCGGAGTGGCCGATCAGGGACACGACCTCACCGGTACGGATCTGCAGATTGACGTCCTTGAGGGCGATGAAACGGCCCTTCTTGGTGTCGAAGCTCATGCCGACGTTTTCGATCTTGACGATAGCGTTCATGTTGAGGCTCCTCGGGGCAATCAGGCGTTGCCGTAGCTGAAGCGGCGGGCCACCAGCAGCAACAGGTTTTCCAGCAGCAGACCCACCACGCCGATCACGAAGATCGCGATGATGATGTGCTCGACCTTCAGGTTGTTCCATTCGTCCCACACCCAGAAGCCGATGCCGACGCCGCCGGTGAGCATTTCTGCAGCCACGATCACCAGCCACGCGGTGCCGATGGACAGGCGGATGCCGGTGAGCATGTAGGGCAGCACCGAGGGGAACAGGATCTTGGTGATGATCTTCATCTCGGAGAGGTTCAGCACCCGCGCCACGTTGAGGTAATCCTGGGGCACGCGCTGCACGCCCTGGGCGGTGTTGAGGATCATCGGCCAGATGGAGCAGATGAAGATGGTCCAGGTGGAGGCCGGGTCCGCCGCCTTGAAGACCATCAGGCCGATGGGCAGCCAGGCCAGCGGCGATACCGGGCGGAGCAGGCTGATGATCGGCGACAGCATGGCGTTCATGAAGCCGAAGCGGCCGATGATGAAGCCCATGGGGATGCCCACCAGCGCCGCCACGCCAAAGCCCACGCCGACGCGTTTGAGGGAAGACAGGATGTTCCAGCCAATCCCCTGATCGTTGGGGCCGTTCTGGTAGAAGGGGTCGGAGAACAGCGTGATGGCCGCTTCGAGGGTCTTGGCCGGGCTGGGGAAGTCGGAGGCCTTCATGGAAATCAGGCCCCACAGGCCGACCACCAGGGCCAGACCCAGCAGGGGCGGAATCACGGCCCGCAGGAAGTTGCCGAGTTTTTCACCCAGGGCACTGCGGACGGCGGGGGTTTCGGTGGCAGGGGCGGCAGGCGCAGCCGTCATGGAAGTCTCCTGGGAGGTCGCGGTTTCACTGCGCACCGGCACAAGGGGCGCAGGCGCGGCAGGGGACAGGGCCACGGTCGGATCGAGGGTCGCGGTCGTCATCGTGAAATCTCCGGTTCAGGTTGAATCTGTGAAAGGTACGGACCCATCGGGTCCGTACCCCGTGTCATCAGGCGTGGATCTTGAAGCTGGCGGCGTACTTCTTCGGGTCCTTGCCGTCCCACACCACGCCATCCACCAGCTTGGAGCTGCGGAAGTCGGACTTGGGTACCGGCACGCCGACGATGCCGGCCGCCTGCTTGTAGAGCTCGGTCTTGTTGACCGCCTTGGCCACGGCCAGGTAATCCACGTCCTGCTTGAGCAGGCCCCAGCGGCGATGCTGGGTGAGGAACCACATGCCGTCGGACAGCCACGGGAAGTTCACCTGCCCATCGTTGAAGAACTTCATGTAGTTCTTTTCGGACCAGCTCTTGCCCAGGCCGTTTTCGTACTGGCCGATCATGCGGCTGCGGATCACATCCACGTCCGTATTCACGTAGCTCTTGGCCGCCACGGTTTCCGCGGTCTTGGAGCGGTTGCCGGCGCTGGCGTCGATCCACTTGGAGGCTTCCAGGATCGCGCAGATCATGGCGCGGGCGGTGTTCGGGTACTTGGCGGCAAACTCCGCCGTCGAGCCCAGCACCTTTTCGGGATGGTCGGGCCAGATGTCCTGGGTGGTGATGGCGGTGAAGCCGATCTTGTCCACGATGGCGCGCTGGTTCCACGGCTCGCCCACGCAGAACCCGTCCATGTTGCCAACGCGCATGTTGGCCACCATCTGCGGGGGCGGCACGACGATGTTCTTCACATCCTTGAACGGATCGATACCGTTGGCCGCCAGCCAGTAGTAGAGCCACATGGCGTGGGTGCCGGTGGGGAAGGTCTGGGCGAAGGTGTAATCCTTCTCCTTCTTCGCCACGACCTTGGCGAGGGATTCGCCATCCACCGCGCCCTTGTCGCGCAGCGCGTTGGACAGGGTGATCGCCTGACCATTGTTGTTGAGGGTCATCAGCACGGCCATGTCCTTCTTGGGACCGCCGATGCCCAGGTGCAGGCCATAGATCAGGCCGTACAGCACGTGGGCCGCGTGCAGCTCGCCATTGGCGAGCTTGTCGCGCACACCGGCCCAGGATGCTTCCTTGCTCGGCGTGATCTTGATGCCGTATTTCTTGTCAAAGCCCATCACCGAGGCCATGACCACGGAAGAACAGTCGGTGAGCGGGATGAACCCGATCTTCACTTCTTCCAGTTCCGGCTTGTCCGAGCCGGCTGCCCAAACGCCGCCCATCGGAAGCATCGTACCCATTGCTGCCAGTCCTCCCATGCTTGCCCCGGCCTTGAGAAAGCCGCGGCGGGAAAGAATCGAATCGTCGTTGTGCTTGCTCATAGCTCGCCCCTGAATGCAAAAAAAACGGGCGTCACATCGCCCCGCGGATGGCATGCGGGGGATGGACGCCCTTGTCCAAAGTCTGATCGCCTGATCAAGCCGGACCGCCGTTGGACCGACTTCATTCAAGACTTAGCGAGAGGCGTGCCAGAAAGATCAAGTCATTGATTTACATCAAAATAACAAAAAAGCGAAAATTTCAAACCCGACCTACCCCTAAAGTGGTAGCCGGAAAGTGGGTCAACAGCGCACTGCTGCGGTGCAAAACGCCTGGCTTTCGCACTGTTCCGGACCATGCACGCCCATTCACCGGCGTCTCAAAACAGACAGGGCAGGGTCGCCTGCACGCGCCCTGCCCTGCTCCCAGCCTGTCCGATGCCCCTGCCGGAGTGGTCACATCAGCAGGCGGGCCATGTCGAGTACGTCCTGGGCCACGTCCGCGAGCTTGCGCCCGCGCTCCATCGCGAGCTTGCGCAGGGCATGATAGGCGTCCTCTTCGGTGAGCCCGCGCGCCTTCATCAGCACCCCCTTGGCACGGTCCACCACGATGCGTTCCGACAGTTTGCGCTGGGCGTCATCCAGCTCGGCGCGCAGGTTCTGGAAGGCCTCGAACTGGGCCAGCGCCACGTCCATCAACGCATCCACCCGCTCCGGGCTCACAGAATCAACGACATAGGACGACACGCCGGCCTTCACCGCGCGCCGGATCAGTTCGGTATCCGAATCCGAAGAGCACATCAGCACCGGCCGCGGACAGTCACGATTGACGATCGCCAGATGTTCAAGGGTGTCGCGGCTCGGGGAATCGGCCTGGATGAAGATGACGTCCGGCTTCGAGCTCAACACCTGCTCCGAAAGCTCCAGGGCGCTCGACAGGACCGCCGTCACCTGATGGCCAGCCACCGCCAGGGCCGCACAGACTTCGGCGGCCCGCTCACGGGAAGAATCGACGACGAGGACACGCAGCATGGGATGGTCCGGACAACGCAATCAGCAGCCAGAATTCAGCAGGAACCGTGCCAAATCAGGCACCGGCGCAAGGATCGGACGATCAGCCGCCGGTGTCCAGGTCCGCTCCCGTGCTCAGGCCTTTCCCTCGCAATCGACGATCAGCACCGACATGTCGTCGCCGGCCGGATGGCCACGCAGATGATCTGCAAGGGCATGACGGACTCCCTCGACCCGCCCGGCGGGCGTCGACGCCCGCAAGGCGTCCTCGAGGCGACGGACGCCGAACTGCTCACCGGCGGCATTCTCCGCTTCGGTGAGACCATCCGAACACAGGATGAGCTGGCTGTCCTCCGCCCAGCTGAAGACCTCCGGCACCACCTCGTCCCGCCCCAGGGCAGTGATCCCCAGGGGGAGATGAGCCGACGAGAATCGCCGGACCACGGCGCCCTGACCATCCACCAGCAGGGCATCGGGCACGCCACCGACCCACACCGCGCCCGAGCGGGCGCGCTCATCCACGCACACCAGCACCGCAGCGACAAAGCGCCCACGGAAGGAGAAGCCACACAGCAGGCTGTTCAGTTCCTGCACGATGGACGCCAGCGGCGCGCCCTGGGCCACCAGCCGGTAAAAGGCGCCCAGCACCGGCAGCACGCTCACCGCGGCCGCCAGGCCATGGCCGGTGGCATCGGCCAGCATGGCATACAGGACGCCCTGCGGCGAACGGGCCACCGTCACCACATCGCCGGAGAAGTTGCTCGCCGGCGTCACCGAGTACTGGACCGACGCATCGTGCAACCAGTCGCTGCGGATCTGCCGCTCCATGATGCTCCGGGCGAGCTCCTGCTCCTGTTCCTGCTCGTCGTGGTAGCGCTGCAGGCGGGCCGCGTCGTCGGCCAGCTTCCGGCGGATGCGCTGAGACTCGGAGATGTCCCGCACGACCCCGATGAACATGCGCTTGCCCGGCAGGGTCAGGTCCGACACCCCCAGCTCCAGGGGAAACGTCGAGCCGTCCTTGCGCAGACCGATCACCTCGCGGATCTGTCCGATCATGCGGCGCTCTCCGGTGAGGACGTAGTGCTCCAGGTAAGCGTCGTGCTCGTCGCGGAAGGGCGAGGGCATCAGCATCTTGAGGTTGCGGCCGATCATCTCGCTGGCGCGGTAGCCGAAGATCAGGCTCGCCGAGCGGTTCACCGACAGGATGACCCCCTGCTCGTCGGCCGTGATGATGCCGTCGATCACGCCATTGGCCACCGCCCGAAACTGTTCCAGCGAACCGGACAGGCGCCGCTGCATGTCCAGCAGGCGACCCAGGGCCTTGAAGCGGGCCGCGAAGACGGGGAAGGACAGCGGCTTGGTCAGGTAGTCATCGGCGCCCGCCTCCAGCCCCTTGACGATGTCTCCCTCGCCGCTCAGGGCCGACAGGATGATGATGGGCACCCAGTGGTCGTCCCCGAAGGAGCGGATCTGGCGGATCGCCTCGAAGCCGTCCATGCGCGGCATCATCAGGTCCATCAGCACCACGTCCGGGGCCTCCTGACGGAAGAGCTCGACCGCGTCGTGACCGTCCTCTGCAAAGATCGGCTGGCAGTTCAGCCGTGCCAGGAAGGCGCCCACGATGGAGCGGTTCGAGGCAATGTCGTCGGCAACCAGCACGCGAAGCTTCTTATCGGCCATGGCGTACATTTCCCTGTTGAGTCGGATTCAAGGCGAGAGCGGGATCCCCGCCGGCGCACACGACGCTGCCTGGCCCGCCGGAGGCATGGGACACGCGGCCGCTCACGGCGTTCCATCCTGAATCGGAACGGTGGCCACCACCTGATTGCCCGGCGGCAGATAGGTGAGGCTCGCGAACGACAGCTGACGCGACAGCGCGATGCCGCGCCCATTCGGCGCAAAGGCCCGCTCCGGCTCGAAATCCAGGAAGCGCCGCCAGTCGAATCCCGGCCCGTCGTCACGGATCTCGAAGACCCAGCGCCCGTCGTCCCGGCGCACCCGCAGGCGCACGCGCTTGTCGGTATTTTCCGGCAGCGCCAGACGGCGGGCGATCTCCTCTTCCCAGCGGTCCTCTTCCCGCAGGCGGCTCTTTTCGGCGAAGTCGATGCCCAGATTGCCATGCTCCACGCCATTGACAAGCAGCTCCGACAGGCCCATCGCCAGCACTTCCGGCTGGGGCCCGAGAAGCGCCACGAAGGCCGCCAGCTTGCGCGCATCGTCCAGGGTGCGCGCCTCGAATTCGGCCTCCGCCACCAGCGCCAGGGCCTGGGCGTGATTGAGCAGGTCGGTGGTCAGATCCCGGCGGATGCGCTGATCGTCGAGGGCCGAGCGGATGATGGTCTGCAGGGCCTCGCCTTCAAAAGGCTTCGTGAGGTAATAGTAGGCCCCCGCCGCCAGCCCCTCGCGCACCTGTTCCGGTGACGTGGCCGCCGTCTGCATGATCACCGGGATCTGCCGCAAGCTCGGGTCCGCCTTGACCTGGCGCAGCACCGAGATGCCGTCCAGTCCGGGCATCATGCGATCCAGCAGGATCAGGTCGAAGTGCTCGCCCGCACGGGTCAGCACCTCCCAGGCTTCGGTGCCGGACTCGGCATAGACCAGATCGAAGCCCATGCCGTCCAGGTACTCCCCGACGATCTCCAGATTGAAGGGCTCGTCGTCCACGACGAGAATCCTCGGCTCGCTCATTCAACTCTCCTCTCGTTCCTTGTCCGACGGGGCGCTGCGCGGGGCCGCGCGGCTGACCGGCAGGATCACCGTGAATTCGGCCCCGCCGGCCGCGTTGTTGCACACGGAGATCGCGCCGCGATGGGCCTCCACGATCTCCCGGCAGATGGCCAGCCCGAGCCCGGTCCCACCGGCGCCGGTGCGGGTACGGCTGCTCTGCACGAATTTTTCAAAGACGGCGTCCAGTTCCTCGGGCGGAATGCCCACGCCCTCGTCGGAGACCGCCACCGCCACCGCGGGCAGGCGCCGCAAGTCCGACGCACGTCGCCCTTCGGGCAGGCTGTCGTGGCGGATGTGAACGTGGATGGCGCGCCCTTCCGGTGTGAACTTGGCCGCGTTGGACAGCAGGTTGCGGATCACCTGGGAGACCCGCGCCGCGTCGCCGTCGAAAAGGGCCGGCTCGACCCCGTCCCGCTGAACCTTCACGCTCAGGTGCCGGGCCGCCAGCAGGGCGTCGAACTCGCGCACGACTTCCCGGACCAGGGTGTCCATGTCCGTCGGTTCAAAATTGAGGATCATCCGGCCGGCTTCGAACTTGGACAGATCGAGCAGGTCGTTGAGCAGCAGCAGCAGACGCTCGCCGGACAGGCGGATGCGGTTGAAGTAGGAACGCAGCTTGTCGTCGCTCACCGCACCGATGCGCGACTCTCCGAGACTGGCGTAGCTCAGCACCCCGTGCATGGGGGTGCGGATCTCGTGGGACATGTTGGCCAGGAAGATGGACTTGGCCTCGTTGGCCGCCTCCGCGGCTTCCTTCGCGGCCATCAGGTCCTTGGTCCGCGCCTCCACCAGACTGGCCAGATTGGTGTTGTGGTACAGGATCTCCGCCTCCCGCGCCTTCACCTGGTCGATATCCGTCTGGGTGCCGATCATGCGCAGCGGCCGGCCCGCCGCGTCCCGCTCGACGACCAGTCCCCGGGCGAGGATCCATTTGTACGCCCCATCCTTGCAGCGCAAGCGGAATTCCCGTGTGAAGATCGGTGTCTCGCCGCGCAGGTGCGCCGCCTGGGCCTCCAGCGTGGCCGGCAGGTCGTCCGGATGGACGCGGCTCGACCAGGCGTCGATGGACCCATCCAGATCCTCGGGCGCGTAGCCCAGCATGCTCACCCAGCGGGTCGAACGGAACACCTTGCCAGTGGACAGGTTCCAGTCCCACACCCCGTCGCCGGCACCATCCAGGGCAAACTGCCAGCGCGCCTCGCTTTCCCGCAGGGCCAGCTCGGCTTCCTTCAGATCGGTCACATCCCGCACCACCGCCAGCGTACCGCCGGTCCGTACCGCCCGGAAACGCGCCTCGAAGTGGCGGCTGGCGCCCCCTTCGCGGGTGGAATACTCCACGCGCTGAACCTCGCCGCTGCGCGACGCACGCAGTGCGGCCCTGCCGAAACGCTCCGCCACCTCCGGCGGCAGAGCCTCATCCACCCGTTTGCCGAGCAGGGACTCTGCCGGCATGCTCAGGCTGTGACGGTCGTCCGCGTGATAGCGCACGATGCGCATCTGGCCGTCCAGTTGCACCAGCATGTCGGGCATGGCCGAGATCAGCGACTCGTTGGTGGCGTGCGCCTCCTGGATCGCCTGCTGGCTGGCCTTGCGGGCGGTCGCATCCTCCACCACCACCCAGCGCGCCTTGTCGCTGCCGCCCACGTAAGTGGTGGCGATGACCACCGGCACGCGGGAACCGTCCTTGCGGATGTATTCCTTCTCGTAGGGCGGCGAGCGGACGCCCAGGGACAGGTCCACCAGCGCGCGGGTGTCCCGCGCCAGGAACTCCTTCGGCGTCAGGTCATAGAAGCTCATCTCCCGCAGCTCTTCCTCGGAATACCCGACGATGCGGCAGAACTCCGGATTCACCTGGAGATACCGGGACTCCCCGTCCACCATGGCCATGCCGAAATAGGCATTGCGGTACAGGGCATCCAGCTTGGCGTGGGATTCCGTGACGGCCTGCTGGGCGCGGCGCAGTTCGGTGACATCGGACGCAGCCCCGGCCGTGCGCACATGCCGCCCCGCGGCGTCGAACTCGGCCTTGCCGGCCACGTGGAACCAGCCCACGCTGCCGTCGATGCGCCGCACCTGCAGCACACAGTAGAGGGGCACCTCCGGCGCCTTGGTGTGGCGGCGCAGGGCCAGCAGCAGGTCGCGGCGCGACGCCCGCGTGAAGTTGCGCAACACCCCGCGCGCCGAGCGCGGCAAGGTGCCCTCGCGATACCCCAGCAGGCGGTCGCAACGAGACGACAGATACAGCGTGCGCTGATCCGAACGCCATTCCCAGATGCCTTCCTCGGTGGCCGACACCGCCAGCTCGAACCGCCGTTCGCTACTGCGCAGCTCATCGGTCATGCGCAGCGCAAGATCCTCGGCGCGCTCACGCCGCCCCATCACGCTGGCCATCAGGAAAGCCGCCAGCAGACTGGTCGCCAACCCCGACAGAGCCAGCGCACCGGACGCGCCGGCCTGCTCACCGGCCGCCAGCGGCGTGACGCTCAGGCGCCAGATCCGGTCGCCGTAGCTCACCTGACGGCTCGCCTGCGGCGCAGCCGGATCCGCCTCCGCGAGCGGCGCGTAGAACAAGCGCAGGGGCGCCGCATCGGTGACGTCCTCCACCTCCAGGCCGTACGCCTTCCCCATCGCCCCGAAGAGATGATTGAACAGGACGTTCAGATTGAGCCCAAGCACCACCAGCCCCGGCGCCTCGGACACCACGCTGGCATCTTCCGGAGCCCGCGCCAGGCGGTACAGGGTGACCGCATTGGCCGACTCGCCCTGATCGAATGCCGCCAGCTTCACGGCGGCCGTCATGGCCAGTCGCTCGCCCTGCAGCGCGAGATCCATCGCGCGACGGCGGATCGGGTCCGCGTAGCCGTCAAAGCCCACCACGCGCGCGGCGACGATTCCCGTGGGCCAGAAGAAGGTGATCGGAAAGCTCAGCGCGCGGGCAGCGGGGTCTGGCTGCGGATAGACCCGCACGGGCCGCCCGTAGAGTCCCCCGAGGACGGCCTCGAAGGCCGGCATGCGCTTCGTCTCCACCCGCCGGGCGAGCCCGACCCCCACCACCTCGGGCAGCTCGTCATGCAGGTGCAGGCTATCCACGTAGGTTTCGAACTCGCCCCGCTCCACCAGCTTCTGGGCGCCGAACAGCCCTGCGGCCCCGCGCAGGATGAAATCCACCTTGCCGAGGCGCTCCTCCACCTGCTGGGCCAGCCGCTCCACCACCGCGTCATGGCGGGCCTGCTCGGCCGCCGCCTCATGGACGCGCAGGTTGTGCCAGAACGCCGTGGTGATGAGCGCCCCCACCGCAAACACCGACACCGGCAGCAGCCATCGTCTGCCGGCGGCGACACGCATCATCGGGAAGGGAGGAGGAATCCGGGGCATAACGCCCTGTGAACGGCGTGTCGCCTCAAACCTTGAGCCGCATCGCCCCCCTTCCGGCCGGCGGTTCAGGCGCCGGCGCGTGGGGTCGGCCGTCTCGGCCAAGGCAGCGCATTGTCATCGGATTGGCACACGCGGGCGTCACGCAAAGCCGCTGCGGGGCGGCACCCCGGTCTGGCCGGTCAATCTGCCGGATTCCCGCTCAGGGCGCCCGGAGCCCGCGTCCGCCTGCAGCGCCGGACTCAGCAGACGCGACGCACCAGTCCTTCGACGCAGGACCCTTCCTCGCGGAAATGCAGGTCCGGGAAGGCCAGCATGCGCGCGATGGCGATGCCACGTCCGTGCAATTCCACCGAGCGCTCCGGATTGAAGTTCATGTACGGCTGCGGATCGAAGCCGCTGCCCTGGTCGAGCACCTTGAAGCGCACGCCGTCGCCCCGCAGTTCCACGTCCAGATAGCCGAAGCGGACCAGATTCTCCGGCAGGCGCAGGAGTCGCTCCAGCTCCTGCCGCCAGGTGCCGGCGTTCATGAGGTGCCCCTTGCGCTCGAAGCCGATGCCCAGATTGCCGTGTTCCACGGCGTTGAGCATCAGCTCGGAGAGCCCGATCTCCACCGCCGCCGGATCGGGGCACAGACCGGCCACCAGCTGCGACAGGTCGAGCACATCGTCCAGCGTGCGGAACAGGAAGCGTCCGCTGCCCGGCCGCTCGGCGCGCCCCTCGACCGTCAATGCCGCCGCCAGCGCCGCCGGCTCCACCGGCTTGCGCAGGAAGGTCCCGATCCCGGCGGCCAGCGCCGCGGCGATCTCCCGGTAACATTCCGCATCCACCAGCAGCACCGTCGTCTTGCAGCGACGCCCGAGCGCCTCGAGCAGCGCCAGAACGGCATGCCCGTCTCCCGCGTCCACCACGGCGGCCTTGATCGGGCCGCCGCCATCGGTCAGCCGCGAGACGGCTTCGCGGGACGTCAGGCGTTCGCATGGACTGCCCGCGTCGCTGATCCAGGCGTCCAGCCTCTCTGCCACGCCCGCATCGTCACCAATCAGCCACACTCGGTCCGTCATCGAATCAAGCTCCTCCACCGGTCGCCTTTGACCGGCCTCTTTCCATCCGGTCCGTCCCGCCTTCGGGCGGTCGGACCGTGCTCACATCCTCAGTGTCCGGCCTCGATGGCGTACGCCGCCATGGCATCCACCACCCCCCGGTCCTCACCCACCGGCGGCAACAGCTCGATCCGGCAGCCCGGGTGACGCGCCCGTGCCGCCTCCACCAGCGCCGGCACATCCCGCTTCAGATGCCCACCGCGGGCCAGGAACAGGGGCACCACGCGCACTTCCGTGGCCCCGTCTGCTGCCGCCGCCTCGACCGCCTCGGCCAGGGTCGGCGCCATGAACTCCAGAAAGGCCAGACTCACCCGTGCAGCAGGCGCCCGCGCCTGCACCGCATCGGCCACCCGGCGTGCCGGTTCGGCCCATTCCGCATCCCGCGCCCCGTGGGCAAACAGCACGATCGCCACCGCCATTCAACACTCCGTATTCCCTTGGCCCGCCAGCCATGCCCGAGCCGTGCAAGAATCGGCTCCGCAAGGCTCCGCGCCCCATTCGGCGCGTGCGCATGCCAAGAATAATGTTAATCCCTGAAAATCAAGCCAGGCCCCATTTTGCCCACGCGGCATAAGAACCTTCAGCCATGTGTGAAATATTGCCCATTTATCGGCAACTTGTCCTTCGTCTGCTTGTCGGCGTCACCGCCGGCGCGGGCGTGAGTCTGCCCGCCCACGCCGGACTGCATCCCGAAGCCGTCCCCGGCGGCGTTGTCGAACTCCCCGTCGCCGCCCGCGGCAACGCCCGCCCCGAGGTCCGCTACGACGGTCACCCGGTCCTCCTCCAGCGCCGTGGCGAACAGTGGATCGCCGTGGTGGGCATCCCCCTCGACGCGCCCGTCGGCGAACAGCATCTGGACGTAGGCCCCGCCGACGCACCTCAGGCGCAGCCCTTCCCGGTGCATGCCAAAGCCTACCCGGTGCAGAAGCTCACCCTCAAGAACCCCAAAATGGTCAATCCGGACGAAGCCGACCTTGCCCGCATCGCCGCCGAACGGGACCGCCAGATCGAGATCCGCAGCCGCTTCCGCGACGTCCCCGTGCTGCGCACCGACCTGGACCTGCCCGCCGTCGGACGCCTCTCCAGCCGCTTCGGGCTGCGCCGTGTCTTCAATGGCGAAGCCCGCTCGCCCCACACCGGGCTGGACGTGGCGGTGCCCGCCGGCACGCCGGTCAAGGCGCCGGCCGACGGCGTGGTGAGCCATGTGGGGGATTTCTACTTCAACGGCCGCACGGTCTTCGTCGATCACGGCCAGGGCTTCGTCAGCATGGTCTGTCACCTCACCAGCGCCAGCGTCGAGGCCGGCCAGGCCGTCCGCCGCGGCGAAGTGCTGGGCCTCTCCGGCAGCAGCGGCCGGGCCACCGGGCCGCATCTGCACTGGAGCGTCTACCTCAACGGCGCGGCGGTCGATCCCGCCCTGTTCATCCCGCCGCCAGCCCGTTGAGCGCCCGCGCCGCAGCAAACAGCCCGACGCTGGCCGTCACTGTCACCACCGACCCGAAGCCCGCGCAATTGAGTCCTGCCGGCCCCTGCGGCGCGCCGCCGCCCGCGGCATCGCAGACCGTCGCCGGTGCCGGATAGCGCAGGGGCTCCGTCGAGAACACCGCCTCCACGCCGAACTTCTTCTTCCCATCGCGGGGAAAGCCGTGGGCCTTGCGCAACTGCCCGCGCACCTTGGCCAGCAGCGGGTCCTGGATCGTGCGCGCCAGGTCGTCCACGCGGATCTGCGTCGGGTCGATCTGCCCGCCCGCCGCGCCGCAGGTCACCACCGGCACGCCCGCCGCGCGGCACACGGCGATCATCGCCACCTTCACGCGCACCGCGTCGATGGCATCCACCACGTAATCGAACCCGGCACCGAGCAGGGTCGCCGCGTTCTCCACCGTCACGAAATCATCCACCCGCGTCACCGCGCAACCCGGCGCATAGCCGGCGATGCGCGCGGCCATCGCGTCCACCTTGGCCTGGCCGAGGGTCGCTTCGGTGGCGTGGATCTGCCGGTTGAGATTGGACTCCGCCACGTGGTCCAGATCGATCAGCGTGAGCGCGCCCACGCCGCTGCGGGCCAGCGCCTCTGCCGCCCAGGAACCCACGCCGCCGATGCCCACCACCGCCACCCGCGCCGCCGCCAGACGGGCCCGCCCAGCCTCGCCGTAGAGGCGCGCGATGCCACCGAAGCGGCGCGGATCCTCCGCGCCCCCTGAAAACGCGTCCGTCATCTCAGGCGCTGCGGGAATCGAGCCACACATCCAGGCCCTGGGCGTTCAACTCCACGTCCACCGCCAGCAGACGGCGCCAGTCGGCTTCCGGCAGACGCCAGCCGGCGTTGCGGGCCTCGTCCGCCACCATCGCCCACAGGTCCGCCTCGATGGCCTGCTGGCGCGGCTCGCCACCGGGCAGGCCGGCATGACGCTCGGCGATGGCCACATGGGTGTCGATCAGGCGATGCAGATCCGCCGCCAGGCGCGGCACCTCGGTGAGCTGGGCGTAATGGGTCAGATACATGGCCACCGGCTGCTCCGCCTCCATGCGCGCAACGGACGCATGCATCGCCACCGGATCGAACTGCACCGGCGAGGTGGTCGGGAAGATGCTCGCCCGGCCGTCCACGTCCAGGTGGCGGTAGGACACACCAAAAGTATCGCCGGTGAAGAAGCTGCGGCTGCCGGTGTCGAAGTAACACACGTGATGGCGCGCATGGCCCGGCGTATCCAGCACGCGGATCACCCGCCCGGCGAGGGACAGCTCGAGCCCGTCGGTGGCTTCCACGATGCGCGCCACCGGCACCGGGATCAACTCGCCGTAGAGCTCCTTGGCCCGCTCCGGCCCATACACCGCCGACACCCCCGCAAACAGCTTGGACGGCTCCGCCATGTGACGCGCACCGCGGGGATGCACCACCAGCTTCGCGTTCGGGAACGCCTTCATGAAGGCCCCCGCGCCGCCCGCATGATCCAGGTGGATGTGGGTCAGCAGCACGTAATCCACCGCCTCCGGCTTCAGGCCCGTGGCCTTCAGCGCCTCTTCCACATGCACCAGCGCCGCATTGTTACCCGTATCCACCAGCGCCGCCCGGCCGCCTTCCTCGATGAGGTGGATCGCCGCGATCCCCGTGCCCGTGTAACCCGAATCCACAGCGTAGATGCCGTGCCCATAGGAAGTCAGCCCCTGCATGCTCATCCCTTTGAAAAAAGAACGGATTCTAGCCCGCCCCTGTATGAATGCGACCGTTGCGTTGCATCAATGTTTCAGTCGCCCGAAAGGCGTCCAATGGACTTAAAAAGCATTATCACAACACAAGGAGGGAAGCATCATGTTGACGATCCAGGACTGCATCGAGCTATCCGATCTCACCGAGGACGAAGTCCTCGCCATCGCCGAGCACGAACACCTGCCGGAGATGCTGGCCGTGGAAATGGGCTGCTATCTCTGCCACACCCCGGACGGCGACAAGCGCATCCGCCGCATGATCGCCGACGACATCCGCCACGCCCACGCCCTGGGCGATGTGCAGCGCACCGCGCTCCTCAAATCCGTGCTCAAGCACTACGTGCAGGAGCATCACGGCAACGCCTGAGCGTTCATCCAGTCGCCACGGAGATATCGGGTTGGCATAATCCGCCAACCCGACCGATCATGACATCCCCATGGCAATCCTTCGATGCAATCATTGCGGCCACGTCGCCGAGACCCTTGTCGACGCCAACGGCCAGAACATGCCCTGCCCCCGCTGCATCACGCCGGCGCCGGTCTACGACACCGTCGTCTTCATCCGCAAGGTGCTCGACCAGTATTTCCAGCTGCGGGACGAACTCAACCGGCTCAAGGCAGGCGCTTCCGCCATGATGCAGGCGGAGCCGGCCCGCCTCGCCACCGCCACGGCGACGACGGCAGCGCCGTGCGATCCGCCTCCCGTCGCCCGCCCGCCAGCCGGCGCCCGACCCAACCAGTTCGCCCTCAACAGTCAGTTCGCCGCCATCGAGCAATGGTTCCTGCGTCGTCAGATCCAGATCCGCCCCCCCACCGACGCGCCCGAACTCAGCCCCGCCTTCGAACGCACCGCCGCCGACCTGGGCCGATACCACACCCTGCTGCGCGACTTCTTTGAACGCATCCCCGCCACGCCCACCCCGGACGACAACCGCCTCCACCTCGACCTGAACGCCCGCAACGCCCAGGAGATCGGTGACCTGGACGCCGTCTTCGCGCGCCTGCACGGCAGCGCCTTCCTCTCCCATTACACCCTCGACAAGCCCGACCGCAGTCTCCACGCCGCCTTGCCCGCCGACCCCGCCATCCTGCGCTTCCTCTCGGGCGAATGGCTGGAGTGGTACAGCCTCGGCCGCCTCGCCGAGCACTTCCGCAAAAAAGGCCTGCGCGCCGCCGGCGCCCGCGGGCTGACCGCACTCCTGGCCGACGGCGACGAACGGCCCCTTGACGTCTTCTTCCTCGTCAATGGCAACACGCCCATCTGCCTCGCCTGCCGCACCGGCGACGTCCGCCCGGACATCGACACCCTCCTGCGTCTGCGCAAGCGCCTCGGCATCCCCCGCGGCCAGTTCATCGTCTGCAGCCCCACCCTCGCCGAGGAGCAGGCCGAGCACCTCAGCACCGCCCACGAACTCAGCTGCGTCACCCCGGCCGGCCTCATCACGCACATCGAACGCCTCTTCTGAAACCGGCGTGCGGGCGCCGCCGGTCGCCAGCCCGCCACCAGATTGGCATAATCGGGCCTTTCCACCGAGTCCCACGCCGATTCCGCCATGGCCCTCCTCCGTTGCAACCAGTGCGGCCACGTCGCCGAGCCCGCCGCCGACACCGTCGGCCAGCATCTGCCCTGCCCCCACTGCGGCACCAGCGTCCCGGTCTACGACACCGTCCTCTTCGTGCGCAAGGTGCTCCAGCAATACTTCGCCCTCCGCGACGAGAACACCCGCCTGAAGGACGCCCTCGCCGCTGCGCCGGCCACGACGGAGGAAGCGCCCGCCGCCCCCGCCAGCGCCCCGCCCCTCTCCGACATCGACCTGCACAACTCCAGCCACTTCGCCAGCGAAGCCCAGCACGCCGCCATCCAGCAGTGGTTCGCCCGGCGCCAGATCGAGGCCCGCCCCAACCGGGACGCCGTCGACACCACCGGCTTCTACGACGAGATCGCCGTTGCCCTCGGCGATCACTACGAGCTCTACCGGGAAGTGCTCGACAAGATCCGCTGGGGCCACAAAAAGGACATCCCCCAGTTCAGCCTCAACCTCACCGAGCGCAGCCAGAAGGACGGCCAGGCCCTCAATGCCTTCTGCCGCCAGCTCCACGACAGCGCCTTCCTGTCCAAGTACTTCTACCAGAAGCAGGACAAGATCATCCGCGCCTCCGTCCAGACCGCCCCCGCCATCCGCGCCTTCTTTGCCGGCGAATGGCTGGAGTGGTACGCCCTGATGAAGCTCCTCGCCTTTTTCCGCGACCGTGGCCTGGGCTTCTCCTGCACCCGCAACCTTCACATCACCTTCGCCAACGAAGACCTGCACGAACTCGACGTCTTCTTCCTGCTGGACGACGGCACGCCGGTCTGCGTCGAATGCAAGACTGGCGAATTCCGCGCCGACATCGACAAGATGCTGCGCCTGCGCAAGCGCCTCGGCATCGACCGCAGCCAGTTCATCGTCTGCGCCCTCGGCCTCAGCGACGAACAGGCCGCCGGCCTCAGCGGCACCTACGAGCTCAGCTTCGTCACCCCTGCCGGCCTCCTCCCCCATCTCGCCCGACTCTTCTGACGCCCCCCGCGGACCGGGGTAAAATCCGGTCCCCATGACCCCCCGCGCCCGCGAACTCCTCTCCCACGTCTTCGGCTACAGCGGCTTCCGCGGCCCCCAGGAAGCCATCGTCGAGCACGTGGCCGCGGGCGGCGACGCCCTCGTGTTGATGCCCACCGGCGGCGGCAAGTCCCTCTGCTACCAGATCCCCGCCCTGCTGCGGCCCGGCGTCGCCATCGTCGTGTCGCCCCTCATCGCCCTCATGCAGGACCAGGTCAGCGCCCTCAAGGAAGTGGGCGTCGCCGCCGACTTCCTCAACTCCAGCCTCGCCTTCGAGCAGGCCATGGAGATCGAGCGCGCCCTCCTCGCCGGCGCCCTCGACCTGCTCTACGTCGCCCCGGAACGCCTCGTCACCCCGCGCTTCCTCGACCTCCTCGACCACCTGCGCGAAGCCGGCCAGCTCGCCCTCTTCGCCATCGACGAAGCCCACTGCGTGTCCCAGTGGGGCCACGACTTCCGGCCCGAATACCTGCAGCTCTCCCTGCTCCCCGAGCGCTACCCCCACATCCCGCGCATCGCCCTCACCGCCACCGCCGACGCCCAGACCCGCCGCGAGATCGCCGAGCGCCTGTGCCTCACCGACGCCCGCGAATTCGTCTCCAGCTTCGACCGGCCCAACATCCGCTACACCATCGTCCCCAAGGACAATCCCCGCGCCCAGCTCCTCGCCTTCATCCGCGACGGCCACCAGGGCGAAGCCGGCATCGTCTACTGCAGCTCCCGCAAAAAGGTGGACGAAACCGCCGCCTGGCTCCTCGAAAAAGGCATCGCCGCCCTGCCCTACCACGCCGGCCTGCCCGCCGAGCAGCGCGCCACCCACCAGGACCGCTTCCTGCGCGAAGACGGCATCGT
>DAOQMM010000075.1:0-17743 GCA_035335645.1 Rhodocyclaceae bacterium
CCTTCCCGAGTCGTCCTGGTGGGCATGCCGGGTTCAGGCAAGACGACGGTTGGTCGGGAACTGGCCAAGCGTCTCGGCATGCGCTTCCTCGATACCGACCACGAGATCGAGGTGCGCACGGGCGTCAAGATTCCAACCATTTTCGAGATCGAGGGTGAAGCCGGGTTCCGGCGCCGGGAGACCCAGACCCTCGACGCCCTCACGGGCGAAACGGGCGTCGTGCTGGCGACTGGCGGAGGCGCCGTGATCGCAGCAGAAAACCGTCAGATGCTTGCGGCCCGCGGTGTCGTCGTTTACCTGAATGTGCCGCCCCACATCCTTTGGGAGCGCACCCGCCACGACCGTACGCGGCCGCTGCTGCAGGTGGCCGACCCAAAGGCGCGCTTGCAGCAGCTGTTCGCCGAGCGGGATCCCTTTTATCGAGAGGTGGCGCACATCATCGTCGAGGGCGGGCGGGGGACCCCCGCTGCCATGGTGCGCACCATCGAGCGCGAAATCCAGGAACTATGCGCACACTGAACGTCGAACTGGCAGCGCGCCGCTATCCGATTCACATCGGCACCGGCTTGCTTGATCGCAGCGATCTGATCCTTCCCTTTCTCAAGACCCCACGGGCTGCGGTCGTCACCAACGATGTGGTCGGGCCGCTCTATCTCGCACGTTTCAGTGCCGCCCTGCGTGCGGCCGGCGTCCGGGTGACCGAAATCGTCCTGCCCGATGGTGAAGCGCACAAGGATTGGCCGACACTCAACCTGATCTTCGACGGTCTGCTGGGTGAGCGATGCGATCGCGCCACAACCGTCATCGCCCTTGGTGGCGGAGTCGTCGGCGATATGGCCGGCTTCGCCGCATCGGCCTACCAGCGGGGTGTGCCCTTCATCCAGGTGCCGACTACGCTGCTGTCCCAGGTGGATTCCTCGGTGGGTGGCAAGACTGCCATCAACCACCCGCTTGGCAAGAACATGATCGGTGCCTTTTACCAGCCGCGGCTGGTCCTGGCCGATACCTCGGTGCTGTCCACGCTGCCGGATCGGGAACTGCGCGCCGGCGTCGCCGAAGTCATCAAGTATGGCTTGATCCGCGACCTGCCTTTTCTCGAGTGGCTGGAGGCGAATCTCGACCGGCTGCTGCACCGCGACGGGGATGTGCTGGCCGAAGCCATCGAGCGTTCGTGCCGCAATAAGGCCGAAGTCGTTGTCGCCGACGAAACCGAGCAGGGTGAGCGGGCCCTTCTCAATCTCGGTCACACGTTCGGCCACGCCATCGAGACCGGCCTCGGTTACGGGGAATGGCTGCATGGTGAGGCGGTCGCCGCCGGGGCCGTCATGGCTGCCGAACTGTCACGCCGGCTGGGTTGGCTGTCGACGGCCGATGTGACCCGTGTGCGCGAGATCCACGCCCGGGCCGGCCTGCCCGTGCGGGGTGCGGCGCTGGGGGCTGACCGCTATCTCGAACTCATGGCGCACGACAAGAAGGTCAGTAATGGCACCCTCCGGCTCGTCCTCCTCAAAGCGATCGGCCGTGCCGTGGTGACGGCCGAAGCGCCGATAGATGCCGTCCGCGCCAGCATCGACGCCTGCTGCTGAAGCCGCGATGAGTGTGCTCGCCCCCTACGCCGTCACCGAAGCGGTTTCCCGGGGCCGCAGGATTCCAGAAGCCCCGCCCGCTGCACGGGGCGAGTTTCAGCGCGATCGGGACCGCATCGTCCATTCAACGGCTTTCCGCCGGCTTGAATACAAGACCCAGGTCTTCGTCAATCACGAAGGCGACCTCTTCCGCACGCGGCTCACCCACAGCATCGAGGTCGCGCAGATCACCCGGACCATCGCCCGTGCGCTGCATCTCAACGAGGACCTCGCCGAGGCGGTCGCGCTGGCCCACGACCTCGGCCACACGCCCTTCGGCCACGCTGGCCAGGAGGCACTCAACGCCTGCATGAAGGACTACGGGGGGTTCGAGCACAACCTCCAGTCCCTGCGAACGGTAGACGTGCTGGAGGAGAGCTACGCCGCCTTCGACGGTCTCAACCTGATGTTTGAAACGCGGGAAGGCATCCTCAAGCACTGTTCACCCAAGAACGCCGAGTTGCTCGGTGACGTTGGCCGGCGCTTCCTGGAAGGACGTCAGCCCTCGCTGGAGGCCCAGCTCGCCAATCTGGCGGATGAGATCGCCTACAACAATCACGACGTGGACGATGGATTGCGCTCGGGTCTGATCACCCTCGAGCAACTCGACGATGTGCCCGTCTTTGCGCGCAACCGGCGGTCCGTCGAACAAGAATATCCGGGGCTCTCGGGGCGCCGCCTGGTCCATGAGACGATCCGCCGCATGATCAACCTGATGGCCGTGGACCTGATCCGCCAGTCGACCACCAACATTGCTGCGTCCGGCGTCGCGAGCACCGGCGACGTGGCCTCGGCGCCCAGGCTGCTGGCCTTCAGTGCCGATCTGTTGCCGGATCTGCGCGTCCTCAAGACCTTTCTGCGGGAAAACCTCTACTGGCACTATCAGGTGCTGCGCATGACCGACAAGGCGCGGCGCATCATCCACGATCTCTTTGGCGCCTTCATGAACGATCCGCGCCTGCTGCCGCCCCAGTATCAGCAGATGGCGCGCCAGGATACGCCGCGGGCGATCGCCGACTACATCGCCGGAATGACTGACCGCTATGCCATGAAGGAACACCGGCGCCTCTTCGCCGTCGGCGAGATTCATTGAGCGCCGCACGGTTTTTTCGCGCTGCAAAAAATCCTTGAACCACAAGGCCCTGCGGCGGTATATTCGACCCTCGCCCAATGTGTTTGAACGGTCTCCTCGTCGGGATCTCTCGAAGCCGGCATGCTTGCGCCCGCCGGCTTTTTCACGGTTCGGACGGGGCATTTTCCGCAGTTTGTAAGGCCGGTAAACCTCCGATGGAGGGGGCCGGTGCGTGTTGTGTCGAGGAAAAACAAGATGGATCTTCCCAAGCAGCAGGGACTCTACGACCCCGCCAACGAACATGACGCCTGTGGTGTCGGTTTCATTGCACATATCAAGGGCAAGAAGTCTCACGATGTCGTGACCCAGGGTCTCGAAATCCTCAAGAATCTGGACCATCGGGGTGCCGTGGGTGCCGATCCCCTGCAGGGTGACGGTGCCGGCATCCTGATCCAGATTCCCGATCTCCTGTTCCGCGAGGAGATGGCCAAGCAGGGCGTCACCCTGCCGCCGCCGGGTGATTACGGCGTGGGCATGGTGTTCCTGCCCAAGGAGCACGCGTCCCGTCTCGCCTGCGAGGAGGAGATCGAGCGTGCCGCCCGCGCCGAAGGTCAGGTCGTGCTGGGCTGGCGTGACGTGCCCATCGATCCCGCGATGCCCATGTCGCCCACCGTCAAGGCCAAGGAGCCGGTGATCCGCCAGGTCTTCATCGGTCGCGGTCCCGACGTGATGGTCACCGAAGCGCTTGAGCGCAAGCTGTATGTGATCCGCCGCCGTGCGGCCAACGCCATCGGCAGTCTGCGCCTCAAGCACAGCAAGGAGTTCTACACGCCGTCCATGTCGGCGCGGACCATCAACTACAAGGGTCTGCTCCTCGCCGATCAGGTCGGCCAGTACTACCTCGACCTCCAGGACGCGCGCTGCGATTCCGCGTTGGCCCTGGTGCACCAGCGCTTCTCCACGAACACCTTCCCGACCTGGCATCTGGCCCACCCGTTCCGCTACATCGCCCACAACGGCGAGATCAACACGGTGCGCGGCAACTACAACTGGATGCGCGCTCGCGAAAAGGGCACCCATTCGCCGCTGTTGGGGGACGATCTCTACAAGCTGTGGCCGCTGATCTATCCCGGCCAGTCCGATTCCGCGTCCTTCGACAACGCCCTCGAACTGCTCGTGATGAGCGGCTATTCCCTGGCCCATGCCATGATGATGATGATTCCCGAAGCCTGGGAATCCCATACCCTCATGGACGCCAAGCGTCGTGCCTTCTACGAGTACCACGCTGCCATGATGGAGCCCTGGGATGGCCCTGCCGCCGTCGCCTTCACCGACGGCCGCCAGATCGGTGCCACGCTGGACCGTAACGGCCTGCGTCCCGCCCGCTACCTGGTGACCGACGACGATTACGTGGTGATGGCGTCAGAGTCCGGTGTGCTCCCCATCCCGGACGAAAAGATCGTCAAGAAGTGGCGCCTGCAGCCCGGCAAGATGTTCCTGATCGACATGGAGCAGGGCCGCATCATCGACGACAAGGAACTCAAGGACACCCTGGCCGCCGCCAAGCCCTACCAGGAGTGGATCCGCCGCATCAACATCCGCCTCGACGCCTGCCCGGATCCGGCCGGTTCCGCCGCACCGGAATACGCGGCCTCCCTGCTTGATCGTCAGCAAGCCTTTGGCTACTCCCAGGAAGACATCAAGTTCATCCTCGAGCCGATGGCCAAGAGTGGCGAGGAAGGTACCGGTTCGATGGGTAACGACAGCCCGCTGGCCGTGCTGTCGGCCCGTCCGAAGGTGCTGTATATGTACTTCCGGCAGCTCTTCGCCCAGGTGACCAATCCGCCGATCGACCCGATCCGCGAGCAGTTGGTCATGTCCCTGGTGACCTTCGTCGGGCCGCGTCCCAACCTGCTCGGCATCAACGAGATCAACCCGCCCTACCGCCTCGAAGTGCCCCAGCCGGTGTTGACCGTCGAGGACATGGCCAAGCTGCGGGAGATTGCGCGCTACACCGAAGACAAGTTCCGCTCCGCCGAACTGGACATCTGCTATCCGATCGCCTGGGGCAAGGAAGGCGTCGAGGCACGTCTCGCCTCGCTCTGTGCGGAAGCCGAGGACGCGGTGCTCAACGGCTCCAACATCCTGATCGTTTCCGACCGGAAGGTGGACGCGCTCAATGTGGCCATTCCGGCGCTGCTCGCCACCTCGGCCGTGCATCAGCACCTGGTGGCCAAGGGGCTGCGTACCCGCACCGGCCTGGTGGTGGAAACCGGCTCCGCCCGGGAAACCCATCACTTCGCCGTGCTCGCCGGCTATGGCGCCGAAGCGGTGCACCCCTACCTGGCTCTGGAAACCCTCAGTCAGATGGCCGGGGACGCCGAGACCGCAGAAAAGTACGTCAAGCACTTCATCAAGGGTGTCGGCAAGGGCCTCATGAAGGTCATGTCAAAGATGGGCATTTCCACCTTCATGTCCTACACCGGCGCGCAGATCTTCGAAGCGGTTGGTCTGCAGAAGTCGCTGGTGGAAAAGTACTTCACGGGTACCTCGTCCCAGGTGGAAGGCATCGGCGTGTTCGAGGTCATGGATGAGGCCATCCGCCTCCACCAGCAGGCCTTCAGCGCCGACCCGGTGCTGGCCGGCATGCTCGACGCCGGCGGTGAATACGCCTTCCGGATCCGCGGCGAAGAGCACATGTGGACCCCGGACGCCATCGCCAAGCTGCAGCACTCCACCCGCTCCGGCAAGTACGACACGTACAAGGAGTACGCCCGCATCATCAACGATCAGAGCAAGCGCCACATGACCCTGCGCGGCCTGTTCGAGTTCAAGCCGGCGGGCGCCCCGGTGCCGCTGGAAGAAGTCGAGTCCGCCAAGGACATCGTCAAGCGTTTCGCCACGGGTGCGATGTCCCTGGGCTCCATCTCCACCGAAGCCCACACCACCCTGGCCATCGCCATGAACCGTATCGGCGGTCGCTCCAATACCGGCGAAGGTGGCGAGGATCCGAAGCGCTTCATCCCCATCGCCGAGCCGACCAAGCTGTCTGAAGTCATCGGTGCCAGCCGCATCGAGCGCGACATCGAACTCAAGGCCGGCGACAGCCTGCGCTCCTCGATCAAGCAGGTGGCGTCGGGTCGTTTCGGCGTGACCACCGAATACCTGGTCAATGCCGACCAGATCCAGATCAAGATGGCCCAGGGCGCCAAGCCCGGTGAAGGCGGCCAGCTGCCCGGCCACAAGGTGTCCGAGTACATCGGCTTCCTGCGTCACTCGGTGCCGGGCGTCGGCCTGATCTCGCCGCCGCCGCACCACGACATCTACTCCATCGAGGATCTGGCCCAGTTGATCCACGATCTCAAGAACGCCAATCCGGCGGCGGGCATCTCCGTCAAGCTGGTGTCCGAAGTGGGCGTCGGGACCGTGGCGGCCGGCGTGGCCAAGGCCAAGGCCGACCACGTGGTGATCGCCGGTCACGATGGCGGCACAGGCGCTTCGCCCTGGTCGTCCATCAAGTACGCCGGCTCCCCGTGGGAACTCGGTCTCGCCGAGACCCAGCAGACCCTGGTGCTCAACCGCCTGCGCAGCCGCATCCGCGTGCAGGTGGACGGTCAGATCAAGACCGGCCGTGACGTGGTCGTGGGTGCCCTGCTGGGGGCCGACGAGTTCGGCTTCGCCACCGCGCCGCTGGTGGTGGAAGGCTGCATCATGATGCGCAAGTGCCACCTCAACACCTGTCCGGTGGGTGTCGCGACGCAGGATCCGACCCTGCGCAAACGCTTCTCCGGTCAGCCCGAATACGTGGTGAATTACTTCTTCTTCATCGCCGAGGAAGTGCGCGAGATCATGGCCCAGCTGGGCATCCGCAAGTTCGACGAGCTGATCGGCCGCGCCGACCTGCTCGACATGCGTGCCGGCATCGACCACTGGAAGGCCCGCGGACTGGATTACAGCCGCATCTTCCATCTGCCCAATGTGCCGGCCGCAGTGCCCCGCCTGCATACCGAAACCCAGGATCACAACCTGGCCAAGGCTCTGGACAATCAGCTCATCGAGCTGGCCAAGCCGGCGCTGGAAAAGGCCGAGGCGGTCAACATCGAACTGCCCGTGCGCAACATCAACCGCACCGTCGGCGCCATGCTGTCGGGCCGCGTCGCGGCCAAGTACGGTCACGCCGGCCTGCCCGACGACACCATCCACATCCGCCTGAACGGTACCGCCGGTCAGAGCTTCGGTGCCTTCCTGGCGCGTGGCGTCACGCTCGATCTGGTGGGCGAGGGCAACGACTATGTGGGCAAGGGCCTCTCCGGCGGCCGCATCGTCGTGCGTCCGGCGGCGGGCTTCCGCGGTGAGACCCCGAGCAACATCATCATCGGCAACACCGTCATGTACGGCGCCACCGAGGGCGAAGCGTACTTCGCCGGCGTGGGCGGCGAGCGCTTCGCGGTGCGCAACTCAGGCGCGACCGCGGTGGTGGAAGGCGTGGGCGATCACGGCTGCGAATACATGACCGGTGGCACCGTGGTGGTGCTGGGCATGACCGGCCGCAACTTTGCCGCGGGCATGTCCGGTGGCGTGGCCTACGTGCTCGACACGGACGGCACCTTCGAATCCCGCTGCAACATGGCCCAGGTGGCCCTGGAGCCGGTGGAAGAGGAACTGGCCGCCCGTCAGGGTTCCGAGTCCGGCGACGAGCTGGAAGCGCATGGTCGCGTGGATGTCCGTCACCTGGGCATGGCCGACGAAGCACTGCTCAAGCAGCTGGTCGAGAACCACGCCCGCTACACCGGCAGCGAACGCGCCAAGGCCATCCTGGCGGACTGGAGCGAATACCGCGCCAAGTTCGTCAAGGTGATGCCGCACGAGTACCGTCGCGCACTGGCCGAAATGGCCGCGCAGAAACAGCAAGAACTGGAGGCCGCTTAACATGGGCAAGCCCACTGGATTTCTCGAGTTCCAGCGCCTCTCCGAGGCCTATGCTCCGGTCGAGGAGCGACTCAAGCACTACAAGGAGTTCGTCTGTACGCTGAAGGACGATGAAGCGGCCCGACAGGGCGCGCGCTGCATGGACTGCGGCATCCCCTTCTGCAACAACGGCTGCCCGGTGAACAACATCATTCCCGACTGGAATGATCTGGTGTTCCGCGGTCAGTGGGAGCAGGCCATCGAGGTGCTGCATTCCACCAACAACTTTCCGGACTTCACCGGCCGCATCTGTCCGGCGCCCTGTGAGGCGGCGTGCACCCTCAACATCAACACCGATGCGGTGGGCATCAAGTCCATCGAGCACGCCATCATCGACAAGGCCTGGGAAAGCGGCTGGATCAAGCCCCAGCCGGCCGCGGTCAAGACCGGCAAGAAGGTCGCCATCGTCGGTTCCGGACCGGCCGGTCTGGCGGCGGCCCAGCAGCTCGCCCGCGTCGGGCACGATGTGACGGTGTTCGAGAAGAGCAGCCGCATCGGCGGTCTGCTGCGCTACGGCATTCCCGACTTCAAGATGGAGAAGTCCCACATCGACCGTCGCGTGGCGCAGATGGAGGCGGAGGGCGTGACCTTCCGCACCCAGGTCTGCGTGGGGGCCAAGCCTGGCCTGACCGGCATCAACGACGATTCCGTCGAGGTGGTCAGTGCTGACCAGCTTACCCGCGAGTTCGACGCGGTGATCCTTGCTGCGGGCTCCGAAGTCCCCCGCGACCTGCCGGTTCCCGGCCGCGAGCTGAAGGGCGTCCACTTTGCGCTGGAGCTGCTGATCCCGCAGAACAAGGAAGTCGCCGGCGAAGACAAGAATCCGATCTCGGCGGCCGGCAAGCACGTCATCGTGATCGGCGGCGGCGATACCGGTTCCGACTGTGTCGGCACCTCCAATCGTCACGGCGCCCTGTCGGTCACCCAGTTCGAGGTGATGCCCCAGCCGCCGGCCGAGGAAAACCGTCCGCTCACCTGGCCCTACTGGCCGATCAAGCTGCGCACGTCCTCGTCCCACGACGAAGGGTGCAACCGCGAGTTCGCCGTGTCCACCAAAGAATTCATCGGTGAGAACGGCCAGGTCAAGGCCCTGCGTACCGTCCAGCTGGAGTGGAAGGACGGCAAACCCTCCGAAGTGCCAGGTTCCGTGCGCGAACTGCCGGCGGATCTGGTGCTTTTCGCGATGGGCTTCACCAACCCGGTGGCGTCCCTGCTGGAGGCCTTCGGTGTCGACAAGGACGGCCGCGGCAACGCCAAGGCGAGCACCGATGGCGTCGGCTGCTACGCCACCAACGTGCCCAAGGTCTTCGCTGCCGGTGACGTCCGGCGGGGCCAGTCACTGGTGGTGTGGGCGATCCGCGAAGGTCGTCAGGCCGCCCGGGAGGTGGATACCTTCCTGATGGGTTCTTCCGTCCTGCCCCGCTGAGGATTCGCCCCCGGATGCGGGGGCGCTTCCGGGGTTTCCGGCACTTAGACGGTGTCGGGGACCCCAGTGAAAAGGCCCGGTCTTGAACCGGGCCTTTTCATGTCTGGACGTCCGTTCGGGCTTAGGCGAGTCCGAGCAGTTCCACCGTGTGGTGGGCGATCATCCATTCTTCGTTGGTGGGGACCACCAGCACTTCCACGCTGCTGTCCTTGGCGTGGATGCGCGTGGCGTGGCGCTGGTTGGCGGCCGGGTAGAGGTGCAGGCCGGTCCACGCCAGCCATTCGGCAATGCGCGCGCGAATCGGCGCCGCGTGTTCGCCGATGCCGCCGGTGAACACCAGCGCATCCAGACCGCCGGCGGCCATGGTGAGTTGGCCGATCATGCAGGCCGCACGGTAGCAGAACAGTTCGATGGCCTCCTGGGCGGCGATCTCGTCGGATTCGAGCAGGGCGCGCATATCCTGGCTGATGCCGGAGACGCCGAGCAGGCCGGACTGCTTGTAGACCAGATTGCTCAGGGCCTTGGCGTCCATGCCTTTCTGTTCGATGAGGTGCAGGATCACGCCCGGATCGAGGGACCCGGTACGGGTGCCCATCATCAGGCCATCCACGGCGGTGAAGCCCATGCTGGTGTCACGGGAGAGTCCGTCGCGCAGGGCGCACATGCTCGCGCCGTTACCCAGGTGGGCGACGACGATGGGGCCGTGGGCCTTTTCCTCGCCGAGCAGGTCGGGGAGCTGGCGCGACACGAACTCGTAGGACAGGCCGTGGAAGCCGTAGCGCTTGACACCTTCGTCGAACAGCGCGCGGGGCAGCGGGAAGCGCTCGGCCACCGGCAGGCGGGTGCGATGGAAGGCCGTGTCGAAGCAGCCCACCTGGCGCACATCGGGCATCAGCGTAAAGAGCGACTTGATGGCCCGCAGGTTGTGGGGCTGGTGCAGCGGCGCGAGGGGAATCAGGGTTTCCAGCGCACCGACCACGTCCGGCGTCAGCGCCACGGGCGCGCCGTACTGGTCGCCGCCATGGACGATGCGGTGCCCGGCGGCGACGATGTCCACGCCGGGGCTATGGCGACGGATCCAGTCGAAGACGAATTCCAGCGCGTTGCGGTGCTGGGTGTTCTGGTCGGTGCCGGGGGCAATGGGCAGGGCTTCGGTGAAGCGTTCGCCGGAGTGGGTGTCCTTGGCGTGCATCAGCGGCTCGGCGCCGATGCCTTCCACCTGGCCGGACAGGCGCGGCGCGTCGGCGAGCCGCGGGGCCAGCGGGAAGAGGGCGAACTTGAGGCTGGACGAGCCGGCGTTGAGGATCAGGATGGCTTTCATTTGCGCATTCCTTCGCGACGCTTGTGGGCCATGAGCTGGGCGATGGCGCAGGACGCGGTGCGCGTCTCGGCGGTGTCGGCCCGGCTGGTGAGCACGATGGGTACGCGGGCGCCGAGCACCACACCGGCCATCAGCGCGTCGGCCAGGTATTCAAGCTGCTTGGCGACCATGTTGCCGGACTCGAGATCGGGCACCACCAGGATGTCGGCCTGGCCGGCGACGGCGGAGCGGATGCCCTTGGTCTTGGCGGCGATCAGGGAGACGGCGTTGTCGAAGGCCAGCGGGCCGTCCAGCAGACCGCCCTTGATCTGACCCCGGTCGGCCATCTTGCACAGGGCGGCGGCGTCAAGGGTGGAGCGGATCTTCACGTTCACCGTTTCGACCGCTGAGAGGATGGCGACCTTGGGCTCGGGCACGCCCATCATGATGGCCAGCTCGATGGCGTTCTGGATGATGTGCACCTTGTCTTCCAGGGACGGTTCGATGTTGATGGCCGCGTCGGTGATGAGCAGCGGGTGCGGGTAGGTGGGCACGTCGGCCATGAAGACGTGGGAGATGCGCCGCGAGGTGCGCAGGCCGGTCTCCTTGGCGACGACTTCGCTCATCAGCTCGTCGGTGTGCAGGGAGCCCTTCATCAGCGCCTCGACCTCGCCGGTGCGGGCGAGGCGCACGGCGGTCTCGGCGGAGGCGTGGCTGTGGGGCACGTTGACGATGCGTACGCCATTGAGATCCAGATGCTCGCGCTCGGCCACTTCACGGATCTTGGCTTCGGGGCCGACCAGGACCGGGATCACCAGACCGGCATCCCGCGCCTGCAGCGGGCCGCGCAGGGATTCGGTGTCGCAAGGGTGGGCTACGGCGATGGGGATCGGGGCCAGGCCCTTGGTGAGTTCCAGCGCATGCAGGTAGCGCTGCTGGCGGTCGGAGATGGTGATCTCAGGCAGGGCGACGCGGGGGCGCTTGATCTTTTCGGTGGGGGCCATCACCTCGGCCGTGCCGTCGATGACCTTGAGGCCATCCTGATTCACGCACTGGCAATCCAGCAGCAGGTGGTGGTTGTGCTCGAAGCGGTGGGTGCAGGTGATGGTGACGGTCAGCGTGTCGCCGATGGTGATGGGCCTCCAGAATTTCAGCGTCTGGCCGACATACACCGTACCCGGCCCCGGAAACTCGGTGCCGAGGATGGAAGAGATGATCACGCTGCCCCACATGGAGTGGCCGACCACCTCACGGAACTGGCTGGAACGGGCGAATTCGGGGTCCACATGGGTCGGGTTCACGTCGCCGGACATGACCGCGAAAAGATGGATGTCTTCCGGGCGCAGGGTGCGGACGAGATGGGCGCTGTCGCCCACCGCGATCTCGTCGAAGGTCCGGTTTTCGATGAAGTCGTGATTGGGGGTGTTCATGGTGGTTCTCTCGGTTTTGCAACGCAGCAAGTACAAGCTTACGGTAGTGTGCTACTAAACTTTAGTATTAGGCCAGTGGCGTGTTGCATCGCAGCGACAAAGGGCTGTTGTGACAAGTTGCGCACTCGTGGTGCAGGCCACAAATCGATGCAAATGCTCCGTGCTACACTCGCGCGCATTCCATACCGAATGCATCCGGAAGACTCCATGAAGGTTATCGTCCTCGCCGCCGGTCAGGGCAAGCGCATGCGCTCCATCCTGCCCAAAGTCCTGCAACCCCTGGCCGCCAAGCCCTTGCTCGCCCATGTGCTCGATACGGCTCGCGCACTCCAGGCCGAGCGCATCGTCGTGGTGTATGGCCATGGCGGCGAAGTCGTGCGTGAGGCGCTGGATGCGCCCGATCTCGCCTGGGCCCGTCAGGATCCGCCCCAGGGCACCGGCCATGCAGTGCAGCAAGCCATGCCCCATGTGGATGACGGTGACACCGCCCTCATCCTCTACGGCGACGTGCCCCTGATCGGCGAGGCCACCCTGCGTCGCCTGGTGGGCGCCACCGGTCCCGAGAAGCTGGCCCTGCTCACTGTGGGCATGGACGATCCCACCGGCTACGGGCGCATCCTGCGAGACGCTGCTGGCAAGGTGACGTCCATCGTCGAAGAGAAGGACGCGACGCCCGAGCAGCGTCAGGTGCGTGAAGTGAACACCGGCATCCTCGCCGCGCCGGTCACCCAGTTGCGCGCCTGGCTCGCCCGGCTGAAGAACGACAACGCCCAGGGCGAGTATTACCTTACCGACATCATCGCCATGGCCGTGGCCGACGGCTTCGAGGTCGTCACCACCCAGCCCGACGCCTTCGAGGAAACCCTCGGCGTCAACAACAAGACCCAGCTCGCCGAACTCGAGCGCATCCACCAGCGCGCCATCGCCCGTCGTCTCACCGACGCCGGTGTCACCGTCATCGACCCCGCTCGCATCGACGTGCGTGGCGAGCTGATCTGCGGCCGCGACGTGGAGATCGACGTCAACTGCGTCTTCGAAGGCCGGGTCGAGCTCGCCGACGGCGTGCGCATCGGCGCCAACTGTGTGCTCCGCAACGCCACCCTCGGCGCCGGCACCAGGGTCGCGCCCTATTCCCACATCGAAGACACGACCATGGGGCCTGCCTGCATCATCGGCCCCTACGCGCGTACCCGTCCCGGCACCGTCCTGGGCGAAGACGTGCATGTCGGCAACTTCGTCGAGATCAAGAACAGCGTGATCGCCGACCACTCCAAGGCCAATCACCTCGCCTACGTGGGCGATGCGGACATCGGCCAGCGGGTCAATGTGGGCGCCGGCACCATCACCTGCAACTACGATGGCGCCAACAAATTCCGCACCGTCATCGAGGACGACGTCTTCATCGGCTCCGATACCCAGCTCGTCGCCCCCGTCCGCGTGGCCCGCGGCGCCACCCTGGGCGCTGGCACCACGCTGACCAAAGATGCACCCGCGGAGCAGCTCACGGTTTCGCGCGCGCGTCAGGTCACCGTTCCCGGCTGGACCCGCCCGGTCAAGGCCGCCAAGAAGTCCTGAACCGTTTAGACATTTCCGGCGGCCCCTGCAGCGGGCCGTCTTCACATTGAACGAAAGGCATTCACACCATGTGCGGCATCGTCACTGCCATCGCCCGTCGCAACATTGTCCCCGTCCTGCTCGAAGGCCTGCGCAAGCTCGAATATCGCGGCTACGATTCCGCCGGCCTCGCCGTGCTCAAGACCGACGGTGCGCCGGCCCTGCAGCGCCTGCGCGCCGTGGGCCGCGTCGCCGAACTGTCCGCCCAGGCCGATGCCACCGCCCTGAGCGCCTCCATCGGCATCGCCCACACCCGCTGGGCCACCCACGGCGTGCCCTCCGAGCGCAACGCCCACCCCCACATCTCCGGCGGGCTGGCCGTCGTCCATAACGGCATCATCGAAAACTTCGAGGAACTGCGCGCCGCGCTGCAGGCCAAGGGTTACGTCTTCACCTCCGAGACCGACACCGAGGCCATCGCCCACCTCCTGCACGACACCCTCAAGACGGTCTCCGATCTCTACGAGGCGGTCCGCGTCACCATCGCCCAGCTCGTCGGCGCCTACGCCATCGGTATCGTCAGCGAAGCCTATCCCGACCGCGTCATCGTCGCCCGCAAGGGCTCGCCCCTGCTCCTGGGCATCGGCGAAGACGGCCACTACGCCGCCTCCGACACCGCCGCGCTGCTCCAGGTCACGCGCAAGGTCGTCTACCTCGAAGACGGCGACGTGGCCGAGCTGACCCTCGACGGCTACCGCGTCACCCTCGCCGACGGCACGCCGGTGGAGCGCCCGGTCAACATCTCCAGCCTGTCCGCCGACGCCGTCGAACTGGGCAAGTACCGCCACTACATGCAGAAGGAGATCTTCGAGCAGCCCCAGGCCCTCGCCAACACGCTCGAACCCATCGCCGGCGCCGGCGCCATCAGCCCGCAGATCTTCGGTGCCGAGGCCGTGGACGTCCTCAAGGCCACCCGCCGCGTGCTGATCCTCGCCTGCGGCACCAGCTACCACTCCGGCTTCACCGCCCGCTACTGGCTCGAATCCGTCGCCAGGATCCCCTGCACCGTCGAGATCGCCTCCGAATACCGCTACCGCGAATCCGTGCCCGATCCCGACACCCTGGTCGTCGTCATCTCCCAGTCCGGTGAAACCGCCGACACCCTGGCCGCCCTCAAGCACGCCAAGGGCCTGGGCATGACCAAGACCCTGGCCATCTGCAACGTGCCCGAGTCCGCCATCGTCCGCGAATCCGCCCTGCGCCTCATCACCCGCGCCGGCCCCGAGATCGGTGTCGCCTCCACCAAGGCCTTCACCACCCAGCTCGCCGCCCTGGCCCTGCTGGCCCTCACCCTCGCCAAGATCAACGGCCGCCTCGGCGCCGAGCAGGAATCCGGTTACCTCACCCAGCTGCGCCACCTGCCCGTGGCCGTGGCCAAGGTGCTGGAGCTCGAACCCGAAATCGAAAAGTGGGCCCAGCGTTTCGCCGGCAAGCACCACGCCCTCTTCCTCGGCCGCGGCAGCCACTGGCCCATCGCCATGGAAGGCGCCCTCAAGCTCAAGGAAATCTCCTACATCCACGCCGAAAGCTACGCCGCCGGCGAACTCAAACACGGCCCCCTGGCCCTGGTGGACAAGGAAATGCCCGTCATCGCCGTCGCCCCGGCCGACGAATTGCTCGAAAAGCTCAAGAGCAATCTCCAGGAAGTCCGCGCCCGCGGCGGCGAACTCTACGTCTTCGCCGACGCCGGCTCCGAGATTCCCGAATCCGAAGGGGTGCACATCCTGCACATGCCCGAACACTACGGCATGCTCTCCCCCATCCTCCACGTCATCCCGCTGCAACTCCTCAGCTACCACGCCGCCCTGGTGAAGGGCACGGACGTAGACAAGCCGCGGAATCTGGCGAAGTCGGTGACGGTGGAGTGAAGCGGGGGCAGGAATTGACGTTCGCCCTTTGCAAATAAGGTTTGTCGGACGCAGCAGGAAACGAAGGGGCCATCTGGCCCCTTTGTCGTTTCTCGAAGGGGCGTTGTACGCGAGGCGAGGCCCCGGCCATCCCGCGTGTGAAGCAATTCCGCCACGCGTACCCCCTCACCCGGCGTCGCGCTTCAACTATTTTTCCCCCGCCCCACAATATCCACGGCTCCCGTTCGTCTACCGTGGCATGGACTCTTCGTTTTCACTGCCCCGGTCCCGATCCGGGACTGCCCCGATGGCCGAGCGGAATCGACATCTGACTGAAACCATCTCCCGTGAAAGCGGGCGGCTGGGGCGTTTCATCCGTCAGCGGGTGCCCGATCCGGGCGATGCGGAGGACATCCTGCAGGATGTCTTCTTCGAGCTGGTCGAAGCCTGGCGCTTGCCGGAGCCCATCGAGCAGGTGGGGGCCTGGTTGTTCCGGGTGGCGCGGCACCGCATCGTGGATCGTTTCCGCAAGCGTCGCGAAGAGCCGCTGCCGCTCGCGCCCGAGGGGGACGACGACGATACCGAGCACTGGCTCGCGCAGGCCCTGCCGACCACCGACGGCGGCCCGGAGGCGGCGCATCTGCGGCGTCAGTGGCTCGACGCCATCGCCGTCGCCCTCGACGAACTCCCGCCCGGCCCGCGCGATGTCTTCGTCGCCCACGAAATCGACGGGCGCAGCTTCAAGGACATGGCTGCCGAAAGCGGCGTGCCCCTCAACACCCTGCTCGGCTGGAAACGCCAGGCCGTCCTGCACCTGCGCGCACGTCTGGCGCCTCTTTACCTCGATCACTCCTGACTGGAAATCATCATGATGAACTGCTCCACCTCCCGCCACCCCCGCAGCGCCGCCCGCTGCATCAAGATCGGCCTGCTCGTCGTGGCGGGCGTCGCCGCCGTCACCGGTGTCGTCATGCTGTTGTGGAATGCCCTGCTGCCCCAGCTCTTCGCCGGCGTCTCGCCCATCGGCTACTGGCAGGCCCTGGGCGTGCTGGTGCTCAGCCGCCTGCTCTTCGGCGGCCTGCGTGGCGGCGGCCACGGGCGCTGGCATGCCCACCGGGCGCAGTGGGAACACCTCACGCCGGAAGAACGGGAACAGTTCAAGGGACGCTTCCATCGCCGCTGGGGCTGCTGCGGATCGGCAGACGCGGCCGACGCGTCCGCAGCCCGCGCCGAGCCCGGCGACAAGTCCGCCGATCCGGCCTGACCCGACACGCCTTCCAAACGGGCCTTGCGCGGCGGCATCGCCGCGGCAAAGCCGCCTCGCCCACCGTCCCAGGTCTTCCATGTCCTCCACCCGAACCGAAGCGCCGCCGGCCGTCGAGCCCGCGGGCCTGCCCCGTCGTCTGCGCGGCGCCCTGCTGCGCATCCTGCCGCTGCTGGGCGGCCTGCACGCCTACCTGGGCTGGCGTCTGCTGCCCGCCCTCGACCTCGGCGCCCTCGGGCTGAGTCTCGCCATCGCCGGACTGGTCCTGTCCGCCGGCCTGATCCCCCTGGGCCTGCTCGGGCGCTTCCTCATCCCCCATCCCGGCTGGGCCGACCGTCTCAGCGGGCTGGGCGGGCTGCTCATGGGGGCCTTCTCGACCCTGCTGGTGTTCACCGTGCTGCGCGATGGCCTGCTGTGGATCGCGAACGATCCGGCCCTCGCCGCGCCCACGGCCCTCGGCGTGCTGGGGCTCGCCGCATTCGTCACCGCGGTCGGCTACGTCAACGCCCGGCGCGTCGCCCGTGTGCGGCGCGTGGACCTCCCCCTGGCCGATCTGCCCGATGCGCTGGCGGGCTTCACCCTCGTCCAGCTCAGCGACCTCCACGTGGGCCCCACCATCAAGGGCGACTACGTGCAGGCCATCGTGGACCGGGTCAATGGGCTCGATGCGGACCTCGTCGTCCTCACCGGCGACCTGGTGGACGGCCGCGTCGACCATCTTCGCGCCCACACCGCGCCCCTCGGGCGACTGCGCAGCCGCCATGGCCCTTACATGGTCACCGGCAACCACGAGTACTACTCCGGCGCCGCCGCGTGGATGCGCGAATTCGAGCGCATCGGCCTGCGCGGCCTGCACAACCGCCACGTGCTCATCCCCCACCGGGGCGCCCGCTTCGTGCTGGCTGGCGTCACGGATTACTCCGCCGGCGTCTTCGATCCCGCCCAGGCCAGCGACCCGGTGGCGGCCCTGGCCGGCAGTCCGCCCGGCCTGCTGCGCATCCTGCTCGCCCACCAGCCCCGTTCCGCGGCCGCGGCGGAGGCTGCCGGCTTCCATCTCCAGCTCTCCGGCCACACCCACGGCGGCCAGTTCTGGCCGTGGAACCACTTCGTGCCCTTGCAGCAGCCCTTCACCGCCGGCCTGCACCGCTTTGGCCGGATGCTGGTCTATACCAGCCGCGGCACGGGCTACTGGGGGCC
>DAOQMM010000076.1:0-17615 GCA_035335645.1 Rhodocyclaceae bacterium
GCACTTGCATGGGGTGCAAGGGGTCGCGAGTTCGAATCCCGCCGCCCCGACCATTGATTCAAGCAAAAAGCCAACCTTTCGGGGTTGGCTTTTTGCTTTGTGGCCGGCTCCACCTTCTTCCCACAGCCGTCGTTCGCAGCGCCGTGTCTGCTGGCAGCTCACTCCAAACGCCACCCGGGTCCTGCAATCGACGTCGGGGACGAGGGCACAGCGCGATGTACGTCCCTGCAGGTCCGAGCGGTACCGGTCAGCCTTGTTGCGCGATTGCGTCGGCAATCAACCGGTAATACCAGAACGACTCGTCCGCGGCCATCCGTTCTCCAAACCGGGCCGGCGCCACGCCAGTGACCCGCTTGATGTCCCGGCCCATATGGGATTGGTCGGCGTAACCGGACGCTGCGGCGATCATCGCCAGATTGGGTGCCGGCCCGGCGGCGATGCGCCGCACAAACGCCTCCTCGATGCGGACAAAGACCTCCAGGTCGCGCTGGCTCTGGCCCGTCCAGGCGCGGATGCGGCGCTGCCATTGGCGCAGACTGCACCCCGCCCCGGAGTGCGTGGCGCGCGTCGCCAGACCCCGCACCCAGTCCCCCAGATACGGGATCGGGCTGCCCTGGGCCGGGAGATTCCAGAGCGCCCGCAGCGTCGTCTCCAGTTTCGCGAACGGGGCGTCCGGCGCCCCGAATACCGCGTTGCAGGCGTCAAGCAGGGCGGGCGGCGCGACGTCCGCCAAGGGAACGGTCCGGTTCAGCCAGGCGGCCACGGGCCGACCGAGCAGACGCGCCATGGCCTCCGGGTAGATCCCCACCATCAGCGCATGCACCGAGCCCGGCGACCAGCTCGCCGTCGGCCGCGTATGCGGACCGGCAAGGATCAGGCGCGGAAGGGCCGGCCCCAGACCCGTCAAGGTCGAAGCACCGCCAGCGCCCCCGTCGTCCTCCATCAGATGCAGGGCGCCCTCGAAAATCCACGAGATCGACGCCATGGGACTCGCCGGATAGAAGTTGAAGCGCTCCCGGTCAGTCAGCGTGCAGCCACGGGTATCGCGCTCCACCCCGGCCATCACGCAGGCCCCCAACACGGGCGAAGGGACATGCAGGGTCGCGGAGGGTCGGCGCATGGGATGTCGTTTCCGTTCTAGCGTGACAGGGACGGGGACCGTCAGCATGGCGGCTGTCATGTTCCGGACGCCCATCATGCCCAAGACCCATTTTCACGGCCGTTTATCCCACAGACTGCGCAGTCTTGCCACGGCCGCATGCATCGCCACCTCCCTTGCCGCACGCCGGCTCTGCGGTCGCCGCCGGGTTGCATCCTGGTCCTTCCTGTTCGAGTACGGCACGCTGTACATCCGCGCCCAGTTCAACCATGCCTTTCGCCTGAAGGACGACATCGCCGCCAGTCGCGCCTATTTCGACAGCCTCTATTCCGTGTTCGAGACCTATCCCGACGTCACCGTCCGCGAGACCGGGCCAGGCGAACCACGAGGCCACTGGTTCCTGCCCGACAACCGCCGGCACGACATCACGCTGCTGCACTTCCACGGGGGCGGTTATACCTTCTACGCCGGCGTGTCCCATCACTTCGCCCGCATCCTGGCGCACAGCCTGGGGGTGGCAGTCTTCGCCCCGGATTACCGTCTGACCCCGGAGCACCCCCACCCCGCCCAGCTGGAAGACGGACTGGCCGCCTACCGCCATCTCCTTGCCACGGGTCACACGCCGGAGCGCATCGTGCTCTGCGGCGATTCCGCAGGCGGTCACCTGGCGCTGATGACCCTCGCCCATCTCGCCGGCGCCGGCCTGCCCCGGCCCCGCCTCACGCTGGGAATCAGTCCCTGGACCGACATTGGCCGACGGGGCGCGAGCCAGTTCGGCAACGACCCCTACGACCTCGTTCAAGGCTACATGACCCTGCAGTTTGCAGACTGGCTCAAGGGCGGACAGGACTGGCGCACGGACGACCTCTCACCGATCCATCACGACTATCGCGGCCTCGGGCCCCTCTATCTGCAGGCGGGCGGGCGCGAGATCCTCGTCGACATGATCCGCGACTTCGCCGCGAGCGTGGCCGGCCGGGGCGGCCAGGTGCGCCTGGACGTGTGGCCGGACATGAATCATGAATTCCACGGCTACGGGGACCATCTCCCCGAAAGCAGGGAGGCCCTGGCGCGCCTCGAGCGGGCGATTGCATGGGCACTGCAGCCCGACACGCCCTTCGTCGCCGATACCCTCACCGAGACGGACACCTTGACCTCATGACACCCCGGGCGGGCAGGCTTCCGCGCCCCAGGATGTCCGAACGCTGGCGCCGACATCGCGTCATGGGCGGGGCGCCCGCCCTCAAGTCCAACGCCCCCCGTCCGTAAATCCTGAGCGTCCTGCCCGTTGCCGGTTCGACGTTCTCCCATCGTTACGGATCCGCCCGACGCCATGCCAACTTCCCGCCACCGTACGGTTGCCCTGTCCGCCCTCTGGCGCCTTGGCGCGCGGTGCCTGCTCCTGCTCGCATTGGGCTTCACCGCCCAGTCCGTGCGGGCCCAGACCTGCTCCCTGCCGGCCAACTGGCCGAGCGGCCTGCCGGGCAGTTGCCAGTGCGACAGCTTCAACCGCGCCAGCCTCAATCCGTCCACCATCTTTAGCAGCAACTGGATCGCCACCACGAGCGACACTACCGGTCTGCTGCCGCGGATCGTCAATTCCGGCTACCTGCGCCTCACCGACAACACCGGCCAGAACGCCAAATCCGCCACCGTGCCGGCCGCCTATCCGGCCGCAGGCAACTACATCTCGGTGGAATTCCGCCACTACGCCTACAACGGCTCCGGCGCGGACGGCATGACGATGGTGCTGTCGGACTACGCCGTCCCCGCCCAGCCGGGCGCCCCGGGCGGGTCTCTGGGCTACGCGCAGAATGCGTCCCAGGTGGGCTTCGCCGGCGGCTGGATCGGCATCGCCTTCGACGAATTCGGCAACTACCAGAACCCCACCGAAAACCGCGTCGGCGGTCCCGGCTTCATCGCCGAATCGGTCGGCGTGCGGGGCTCCGGTTCCGGCTCCAGCGGCTACGCCTGGCTCACCGGCACCAACAGCCTCACCGGCAGCAACACCATCGACAACCGCACGTCCACCTCCCCGTCCCGCGGTTACCTGTATCAGGTCATCGTCGATGCCCGCAACTACACCTCCAGCAACCGCACCGCCCTCTTCGCGATCAATCGGGACACCACCGCCACCGGCAACTCCTACGCCAGCTTCGTGGCCCAGTTCGACGTCTTCGCCCGCGCATCCAGCCTGGGCGTCAGCCAGTCCAATGTGCCCACCAACTGGCAGATCTCCTTCACCGGCTCCACCGGCGGCTCCACCAACATCCATGAGATCGGCGCCCTCAAGATCTGCGCCCAGAGTGCCGACCCGCCCACCGGTGGCGCCCTGGGCGGCTTCAATGCCATCGACTCCACCTACGTCCGCGGCAACGTGAATGCGCTGCAGGGCCACCTGTTCACCAAGCTGGCCGGCACGGCGTTCCAGCTGGATATTGCAGCCCTCAACAGCAGCAGCTCGGGCATATCGTCCAACTACGTCCTGACCGGTACCAAGACCGTCGCCATCAGCCTCATCGACGACAGCGCCGGCACCTCCTGCAACGCCTCGGCCAGCGCCTGCACGGCCTGCAGCAAGCCGGTCATCGCCACCCAGAACCTGGTCTTCAATTCATCCGACCAGGGCTACAAGACCAGCGGCAACTTCACCGTCAACGGCGCCTATTCACGGGTGATCGCCAAGATGACCGACGGCACCGCCACCGGCTGCTCCACCGACGCCTTCAGCATCCGCCCCACCTCCGTTTCGGCGGTCAGCGCCACCGCCAGCAATGCCGCCCTCACCGGCACCCCTGTCTTCAAGGCCGGCACCGACGCCTTCACGATGACCGCCACGGTCCCCGTCACCGGCTACACCGGTACCCTCAAGCTCAACACCACCTACCTCCAGGCCCTGCCCACCGGCGCCACGGCCGGTGCCCTCAATCCCCTCAGCTTCACCGCCGCCACCAGCGGCGCGGGCAGCTCCACCGCCACCACCAGCTTCACCTACAGCGAAGCCGGCGCCTTCAAGCTGCTGGGCACCGGCAGCAACCACGCCCTCTACGACGACAGCTGGACCACCGTGGACCAGGGCTCCGCCGGCGACTGCGTGGCCGGCAGCTACAGCAACACGGTGGACAGCAGCGGCAAATTCGGCTGCCTGTTCGGCATCACCGCCGACACCGCGACGATGGGCCGCTTCACCGCCAGCAAGTTCGCCGTGACGAGCAGCGCCCTCACCGCCGCGTGCACCGCCAGCGGCAAGACCGCCTTCACCTACATGGGTCAGCCCTTCGCCAGCCTGGCCGTCACCGTGCAGGCCCAGAACGGCGCCGGCATCGTGCTCGCCAACTACGATTCGGCCCTGCTTTCCAGCCTCGCCGGCGTCTCGTGGGTGGCGGAGGATTCAAACAGCGGCACCAATCTGGGCAGCCGCATGAGCGTCCCGGCGCCCAGCAAAACCTGGAACGCCGGCCAGTACGTGGTCAGCACGAGCGCCGCCAGCTTCGCCCGCGCGGCATCGCCTGACGGCAGCTTCGAAAACCTGCAGCTGGGCGTCGCCGTCAGCGACCCGGACGGCGCCCTGCTCAGCAACGCCGATTTCAATCCCGCCGGCACCGGCGCCTGCTCCGGCACCGGCTGCACCGCCAAGGCCGTGGGCGGCACCACCGCCCTGCGCTTCGGCCGCCTCGCCCTCACCAACGCCTACGGCTGGGAGAAACTGCGCCTGCCGGTGGCGCTGCAGGCCCAGTACTGGAACGGCAGCGACTTCATCCTCAACGGCGACGACTCCTGCACCCAGTTCGCGGCCACCGACTTCGTCCTGTCCGGTTTCACCGGCCTGGCCGCCTGCGACACCGCCTTCACCGCCAACAACAGCGCCAGACTCACCAGCGGCGCCGGTCAGCTCGTCTTCGCCGCGCCCAACAAGACTGGCAGCCTCACCGTCTCCCCCACCCTGGGCAGCGTCGCCAGCGGCACCACCTGCACCGGCAGCCTGCCCACCTCCGCGGCCGCTGCCACGGCGGCGTCCAAGACCTGGCTCCAGGGCCGCTGGAAGGGCAGCGCCACCTACACCGCCAATCCCGCCGCCAAGGTCGCCTTCGGCCTGCACCGGGGCTCCGACAAGATCATCCAGATCCGCGAATTCTATTGATGCAGCATCGGAAGCCCGCCCTCGCCCTCAAGTCGAACGGTCCCCCGCCGTAATTCCGGGAAATCGACCGCCCCTTCCGGTAACGCACGCCCAGCCCAGGCCATGAACAGACCGCAGCGCATCCGTCTCGGCGAAGTCCTCCTGCAACAGAACCTCCTCACCCAGGCGCAACTCGACACCGCCCTGGAAGAGCAGCGCCGCAGCGGCCGCAAGCTGGGCCGCATCTTCGTGGAGAGCGGCTACGTCACCGAGGAATCCCTCGGCACCGCCCTCGCCCGCCAGCTCAACATCGCCTTCATCGACCTGCGCAGCCACAGCCCGCAGGCCGAGACCGTCCAGCTGCTGTCCGAAGCCCTCGCCCGACGCTTCCGCGCCATCGTGCTGGACGACACCGGGCGCGCCCTGCGCATCGGCATGACCGATCCCACGGACCTCTTCGCCTACGACGAACTGGCCCGCGTCCTCAAGCGCGAACTGGAGCTCGCCGTCGTCGGCGAAACCGCCCTCCTCGCCGCGCTGGACCGCCTCTACCACCGGGGCGAAGAGATCAACGGCCTGGCCAAGGCCCTCACCGCCGAACTCACCGAAGACGCCAGCGACTTCGCCGAACTCTTCGGCTCTGGCGGCGGCCAGGAAGACGCGCCGGTGGTGCGCCTGCTCCAGACCGTCTTCGAGGAAGCCGTGCGCCTGCGCGCCTCCGACATCCACGTGGAGCCCCAGGAGCGCACCCTGCGCATCCGCTTCCGCATCGACGGCGTGCTCTACGTGCAGACCGAGGCCGACGTGAAGATCGCCCCGTCCGTCGCCCTGCGCCTCAAGCTCATGTCCGGCCTGGACATCTCCGAAAAGCGCCTGCCCCAGGACGGCCGCTTCAACATGACCATCCGCGGCGCACCGGTGGACGTGCGCATCTCGACACTGCCCAGCCAGTACGGCGAATCCGTGGTGATGCGTCTGCTCAACCAGGCCGCCGGCCTCGTCAGCCTCGACCGCATCGGCCTGCCCGACGACATGCTCGTACGCCTGCGCCGCGCCGCCGCCCGCCCCAGCGGCATGATCCTCGTCACCGGCCCCACCGGCAGCGGCAAGACCACCACCCTCTATTCCGTGCTCGCCGAACTCAACAGCACCGAGCGCAAGATCATCACCGTGGAAGACCCGGTGGAATACCGCCTGCCCGGTATCAACCAGGTGCAGGTGCAGGACAAGATCGACCTGTCCTTCGAGCGCGTCCTGCGGGCCGCCCTGCGCCAGGACCCGGACGTCATCCTCGTCGGCGAAATGCGCGACAAGGCCACCGCCGAGATCGGCATGCGCGCCTCCATGACCGGACACCTGGTGCTGTCCACGCTGCACACCAACGACGCCCTGTCCACGCCCATCCGCCTGCTCGACATGGGCGTCCCGCGCTTCATGGTCGCCATGTCCGTGCAGCTCGTCATCGCCCAGCGCCTGATCCGCAAGCTCTGCACCAATTGCGCCGAACCGCTGCCCCTGCAGCCCCATGAGCGCGCCTGGCTGCGCCTCGAGCTGGGCAGCGAGGTGGACGCCCACAGCTTCCGCCACGGCCGCGGCTGCCACCTGTGCAACAACCAGGGCTACAGCGGGCGCATGGGCATCTACGAATTTCTCGAAATGACGCCGGCCCTTGTGGACGCCGCCAGCCACGAGGACAACCGCGCCTTCCTCGAAGCCGGCCGCGCCCAGATCCGCGGACGCACCCTGCGCGCCGGCGCCATGCGCCTCGCCGCCCAGGGCATCACCTCGGTGGCCGAAGCCATGCGCGTGGCCAATGCCCAGGTGGAAGACGAACCGGACGTGCCCGAACTGGAACCCGTGACCCGCGATGCCTGAGTTCGCCTACACCGCCCGCGACGGCAGCGGCGCCGCCCTTGCCGGCCGCCTCGAAGCCGGCTCCGCCGAGGCCGCCGCCGAGCAGCTCCTCGCCCGCGGCGTCACCCCCGTGTCGGTCACCCCCGCCCGGGCCGACGCCGCCGAGCTGCTCAATCAGTGGCTCGGTCGCCTGGGCAGCACCACGGTGCCCACCGAGGCGCTGATGCTCTTCAGTCGCCAGATGCACACCCTGCTCAAATCCGGCGTCCCCATCATGCGCGCCCTGCGCGGCCTGCAGGAATCGGCGCCGGACGCGCGCCTCGCCGAAGCCGTCGGTGAAGTCCGCCAGTCCCTCGAATCCGGCCGCGAGCTGGCCTCCGCCCTGGCCCGCCATCCCCGCGTATTCTCGCCCTTCTATGTGGCCATGATCCGCATCGGCGAAGTCACCGGCCGCCTCGACGAGATCTTCGTCCGCCTCTTCCATCACCTGGAATTCGACAAGTACATGCGCGACCAGGTGAAGGCGGCCCTGCGCTACCCGAGCTTTGTCATCGCCGTGATGATCATCGCCCTGCTGGTGGTGAACATCTGGGTGATCCCCGCCTTTGCCAAGGTTTACGAGGGCTTCGACGCCCAGCTGCCCATCCTGACGCGGGTCCTGGTGGGCGTGTCCGCCTTCGTGAAGAACTGGTGGTTCCTGCTCATCGGCGGCGCCGCAGCCATGGCCTTCGGCTTCCGCGCCTGGGTCGCCACCGCCGCCGGCCGCCTTGAATGGGACCGCATCAAGCTGCGCCTGCCCATCATGGGCAAGATCATCCTCAAGGCCACCCTGGCCCGCTTCGCCCGCAGCTTCGCCCTCGCCGTGCGCAGTGGCGTGCCCATCGTGCAGGCCCTCAGCGTGGTCGCCAACACCGTGGACAACGACCACATCGCGAGCAAGATCGAAGGCATGCGCGACGGCCTGGAACGGGGCGAGAGCGTCCTCAAGGGCGCCATCGCCGCCGGCATCTTCACCCCCGTGGTGCTCCAGATGATCGCCGTCGGTGAGGAATCCGGCTCCCTCGACGACCTCCTGGACGAAGTCGGCGTCATGTACCAGCGCGAGGTCGAATTCGAGCTGAAGACCCTCTCCAGCCAGATCGAGCCCATCCTCATCGTCTTCCTGGGCATCCTCGTATTGGTGATGGCCCTGGGCATCTTCCTGCCCATCTGGGACCTGGGCCGCGTCGCCATGAAGGGGAACGGTTGACCATGCGCCCCACGCTCCGCCGCCGGACCGGCATCACCACCATCGAGTTCGCCGCCTGCCTGGCCCTGCTGGCAGTCTTCGCCGCCTTCCTGCTCAACCGCCTCGCCGCCTACGAAGAGCTCGCCGAAAAGACCACCGTGGACCTCACCATCAGCCAGATCCGCGACGGCATCCGCCACGACCTGATCCGCGCGCTGCTGGCCGGCAAGCGCCCCGTGGTGAATGAGATGCTGGAACGCAACCCCGTCTCCTGGCTCGCCCAGCCGCCCGAAGCCTACATGGGCGAATTCGGCTCACTCCCCGGCCAGGCCCGGCCTGGCGCCTGGTACTACGTCAGCAAGACCCACGAGCTCGTGTATGTCCCGCGCCACAGCGCCCACCTCAACACCCCCAGCAGCGACCCGGTGCGCCTGCGCTGGCGTCTGCTGCCCGCAGCCAATGGCAGCGGCATGGACGCGCTGGAGCCCGTGCGCATCGACGCCCAGCCCGCCTACCTGTGGTTCTGAACCACAACGATCAATTTTGCAATTCCGGCCCTAAACCTCGTCGAACCCCTGCCGTTACCGCAGGCATACCGCCAAACGTCCCGAACCTCATTCCATCCAAGAGAGGAACCCATGAAACAGCAAAGCGGCTTTACCCTGATCGAACTGGTCGTGGTCATCGTCATCCTCGGCATCCTGGCAGCTGTCGCCGTGCCCAAGTTCGTGGACCTGTCCACCGACGCGGGCGACGCCGCCGCCGCCGGCGTGGCCGGTGCAATCACCTCCGCCTCCTCCCTCAACTACGCCACCTCGGTCGCCCGCGGAGCCAGCGGCACGGGCGTCCTGCAGGTCAAGAGCGGCGGCGTGTGCTCGACCCTGGCCGGCAGTCTGCTGACCAATGGCGTTCCGACCAACATCACCATCGCCGGTGGCCCGCTGACCTGCTCCGGCGCGGGCGTCACCGACACCAGCTGCACGGTCGCGCACGCCAAGGGCACCGCTGGCAAGACCTTTGCGGTCACCATGACCTGCACCCAGTAAGACCCCGGAGGCCGTGGCATGCATGCGTAAGTCCCCCTTCGCTGGCGCCACGGCCGGCTTCACCCTCATCGAACTGATCGCCGTCCTGCTCCTGACCGGGATCCTGGCCATCGCCGTCCTCCCCCGCATGGCCGACCGCAGCGCCTTTGACAGCCGCGGCTTCACCGACACCACCCGCGCCACCCTGCAGCACGCCCGCCGCGTCGCCATCGCCCAGCGCCGCACCGTCTGCGGCACCTACAGCGGCGGCACCCTCGCCTTCACCCAGAGCAGCACCAACGGCGCCGCCGGCTGCGACCTGCCGCTGCCCGACCCCGCCGGCAACGCGGCCCTCAGCCTGACCCCGCCGAGCGGCGTCAGCCTCAGCGCGAACCCGACGAGCTTCACCTTCGACGGACTCGGCCGGCCCAACGCCGCCGTCACCCTCACCATCGTCGGCGACATCACCCGGACCCTCACCATCGAGGCGGACAGCGGCTATGTACACTAGCGCCGCAGGTCCCGCCCCCCTGCGCGGCGTCACGCTCATCGAGTTGATCGTGTTCATCGCCATCGTCTCGGTCGGCCTCGCCGGCCTCATGTCCACCTACACCGCCGCCGTGCGCGGCTCCGCCGACCCGATGCAGCGCAAGCAGGCCCTCGCCATCGCCGAAGCCCTGCTGGAGGAAGTCAGCCGCGCCGCCTTCACCTGGTGCGACCCGGCCGATGCCAACCTGGACACCGCCACCTCCGCCGCCGGCTGCGCCAGCCTGCCCGAGAACTCCGGGCCGGAGGCCGGCAACAGCCGCCCCTACGACAACGTCAACGACTACGCCGGCTTCACCCTGGCCGGCATCACCGACCAGTCGGGCAACGCCATCTCCGGCCTGTCCGGCTACAGCGCCAATGTCGCCGTCAGCGCGGCGGCCCTCAACGGCATCGCCGCCGGCGAGGCCCTGCGCGTCACCGTGACGGTCACCGCACCCGACGGCAACAGCTACGCCCTCGACGCCTGGCGGACCCGCTATGCACCCAACGCGCCCCCCTGAGCAGCGGTCCCCGCGCGAGGCCGGCTTCACCCTCATCGAGGCCATCGTCACGATGACCGTGCTCGCCATCGTCGGTGGCATGATCGCCGTGTTCCTGCGCACGCCCATCGACGCCTACACCGACACCGCCCGCCGCGCCGACCTCACCGACACCGCCGACACCGCCCTGCGCCGCTTCGACCGGGAGATCCGCACCGCACTGCCCAACAGCATCCGCAGCGCCGCCAGCGGCGGCGTGCTCTACCTGGAATTCCTCCAGACCACCGGCGCCGGGCGCTACCGCATCGCCGCCACAAGCCCCGGCGTCGGCAACCCCCTTGACTTCACCGCCGCCGACACCAGCTTCGACATCCTCGGCAGCGTCCCCAGCGTGCCCGGCGGCGCCTTCCTGGTGGTCATGAACCTGGGCGCAGGCAGCGGCGCAGACGCCTATGCGGGCGACAACCGCAGCACCATCGCCAGTCTCTCCGGCAGCACCCTCAGCTTCGCATCCTTCCTCTTTCCCTTCGACTCGCCCGCCCACCGCTTCTTCGTGGTGGATACACCGGTCACCTACGCCTGCAACCCCGCCGCCGGCACCCTCACCCGCATCAGCGGCTACACCATCGCGGCCAGCCAGCCCACGCCGCCCGCCAGCGGCACCGTCACCCTGGTGGCCGACAAGGTCAGCGCCTGCAACTTCACGTATGACGCCATCGCCAGCCGCACCGGCATGGTCTCCGCCTCCCTCACCCTCACCTCCGGCGGCGAGTCCGTACGCCTCTTCCGTCAGGTCGCCGTGAGCAACGCCCCATGAAACCCCGCCTGCGCGCCCGCGGCATGGCCCTGCCCGCCGCCATCTTCCTGCTGGTCATCATGGCCGCCCTGGGCGCCTTCCTGATGCGCATCGCCAGCCTGCAGCAGGCCGGCTCGGCCCAGGACATCCTCTCCTCCCGCGCCTTCCAGGCCGCCCGCGCCGGTGTGGAGTGGGCTCTCTACCAGGCCCAGCGCAACGGAAGCTGCAGCGCCGCCACCGGCTTCTCGCCGGGGGGCAATCTGGCCGACTTCACCGTCAGCGTCACCGTCAGCACCACCAGCTACACCGAGGCCGGCACCGCCCTGCGCCTGTGCGCCGTCACCGCCACCGCCTGCAATCAGCCGGTCGGTGGCGCCTGCCCCGGCAGCGCCGGCACCCGCTACTACGTCGAGCGCCAGCTGCGTGCAAGCTTTCCCTACTGACCCGAGCGCCCCACACACGATAAGGGCCGGATTTACGGTGCTTTTCTCAAGCTCAGGCGCCTAAAGTCCTTGCGGCGGCAGCCGTTAAGCTGCGTGGTAAGCCTTGCCGCCCCGTGCCGGGAACCGGCTTGGATGCGTCCTCCGGGCCTCCCCAGAATGCTGAAACGATTTTTCTCCGCGCGACACACTGGCTGGATCGCCGCCGCCCACCAGGGCGACGCGCTGGATCTCGTCCATGTCAGCCGTGACGGCAGCGGGCGCCCGCAGCTCCACCAGGCAGTGCGCCAGGCCGGCGTCGAAGGCGATCTCGCCGCGCGCATCGCCTCCGCCACCCGCGCCAGCGGCCTGCGCAAGGGGCGCCACACCTGGCTGCTCCACGGCCTCGACTACCAGATCCTCCAGGTGGACACCCCCGACGTACCCGAGGCCGAACAGCGCAACGCCCTGCGCTGGCAGCTCAAGGACGCCCTGCAGCAGCGTGTGGAGGACAGCGTCTTCGACCTGCTGCCGCTGCCGCCCCCGGCCCACGCCCGCGGCCGTCCGCCCGCCCTCGTGATCGCCGCCGCCCGCGCGGCGCTGGCGCCCGTGGTGCAGGCCTTCAGCGCCGCCCGCCTCGATCTGGCGGCCATCGACGTGCCCGAACTGGCCCTGCGCAACATCGCCGCCCTCCACAACACCGCGCCGCGGGGCATCGTGCTCCTGCACTTCGACGCCGATGGCGGCCTGCTGGTGGTCTGCCACGAAGGCGAACTCGTCACCTCGCGCCGCCTCGACGTCTCCGCCGACCAGCTCGCCCTCGCCGACGACCTGCGCGTCTCCCGCTATGAACGCCTGGGCCTGGAGCTGCAACGCTCCCTCGACAACTTCGACCGCCAGTACAGCCACATTCCCCTCGAACGCCTGGTCCTCTCGGTGCCCCCCGAAGCCGCCAGCATCATCGACTTCCTGGCCTCCAACCTGTACATCCCCGTCGAACCCCTCGACCTCGGCGCGCTGATGGGCGGCACCGGGCAGCTCGGTGCCTGCTCCCTCCTCACCCTCGGCGCGGCCCTGCGCTCGGAGCCCGCATGAGCCGCGAGATCAACCTCTACGACGCGAGCCTGCGCCCCGTCCGCGATCCCTACACCCTGCCCGCCCTCCTGCTGGCGGCCGGGGCCGCCCTCGCCCTGATCGTCGGCGGCCATCTCCTCGCCCGCGTCCAGCTCGACGACGCCCGCCGCGCCGCCGTCGACAGCGAAGCCCGCATGAGCGCCCTGCGCGACCGCCTGGTGGAGGATTCCCGCGCCATCGCCGGCCACGTGGCCGACACCGCCCTGCAACAGCGCCTCGACGAACGGGAGGCCGAACTCCAGCGCCTGCGCCTCGCCGACGCACAGATCCGCGAAGTCCTCAAGGACCAGCAGGCCCCCTTCGCCGAGGTGCTGCGCGCCCTCGCCCGCCGCGACACCGACGGCATCTGGCTCGACAGCGTCGAGATCGGCCCCGGCGCGCGCCTCACCCGGCTGCAGGGCCAGGCCACCCACGAAGCCCTGATCCCCGACTACCTCGCCCGCCTCGGCCAGGAAGTCCCCCTCGCCGGCCTGGCCTTTGCCCAGCTGGCCATCGACATGCCCGCCGAAGCCCCCGCCGCCGGCAAGCCCCTCGCCGATCCGGCCGCGGCGGCCCGAGCGGCGGCCGGCAAACCCGCCGCACCGCCTCCGCCGCCCGCCGAACGCCCCCGCCGCTTCACCCTGTCCGCCCGACTGGCCGCCACGGCCCCCACCCGGGAGGCGCCGCGATGAAGCGCCAATGGACCCAAGCCTGCGCCCGCTTCGCCGCCCTCGCCCGGCGTGAGCGCCTGCTGGTGAGCAGCGCCATCCTGGTCGGCATCCTCATGCTCGGCTACACCTACGCCATCGAGCCCCAGCTCATCCAGCGCGACAAGTACCGCCAGAGCGTCGCCCTGCACGAAGACGAAACCCGCCGCATCGGCGAACAGGCCGCCCTCCTCGCCCGCCAGGCCGCCGATCCCGAGCGGGCCAAGCGAGACGCCCTGGCCCGCGCCGAAGCCGAAGGCGCCACCCTGCGCGGCCAGGTCCACGACCTGGACCGCCTGCTGGTCACCCCCGCCGCCATGGAGGCGGTGCTCACCGACCTGCTCCACCGCCGCCCCGGCGTGCGCGTGCTGTCCCTCGTCACCCTGCCGCCCCAGCCCGCCGTGGCCCGCCCGGCGGGCGAGGGCGACGCCAACGCCAAAGACGCCGCGCCGCAAGGCCTCTTCCGCCACACCCTGCGCCTGCAGGTGGAAGGCGCCTACGCCGAACTCACCGCCCTGCTGGCCGAGCTGGACAAGGGCCCGACCCGCCTCTTCCGCGAACGGGCCGTGCTCACCGCCGACGGCGCCGGCCGGTGCCGCCTCGAACTGGAACTGTTCACCCTCGGACTGAACCCGTCATGGCTCGCCCTGTGACCGCCCCATTGCGCCGGCTCGCGGCCCTCGCGGCGATCCTCGCCGCCCCCCTCGCCGTGGCCCAGGCCCTGCCCGACCCCACCCGTCCGCCTGCCGGCTGGGGCCCCGGCGAATCGCCCGCCATCGCCGCACCGGCGGGCGCCCCCCGCCTGCAGATGATCGTGCGCAGCCCCGGCGAAGCCCCCTGGGCCCTCATCGACGGCCAGCGCGTACGGATCGGCGAGCGCGTCGATGGCGCCCGCCTCATCCGCCTCACCGACACCGAAGCCGTCCTCGACGACAGCGGCACGACCCGCCGCCTGAGCCTCTCGCCGGGCCTCATCCGCCCCGTCGCGCCCCAGGCAGCCCCCGCCGTGCCGTCCTCCGCTGCATCCCGTAACGCCCCGTCCCAGGAGACCCGGCGATGAAACTTCCCGCCCTCGCCGTCGCCCTCGTCGCCGGTGCCGCCGTCCTCTCCGGCTGCTCCCTGCACACGCCCACCAAGGCCACCTACAGCCAGATCGAGCAGGAGGTCCAGGCCGCCGCCGAATCCCGCGCCCGCAGCGTCGAGCCCGCCCCGGCCGCCGCCCCGGTCGCGCCGCCGCCCCGCCGCGAACCCGACAAGCGCTTCGACGTCGCCTTCAGCAACGCCCCCGCCGCCCAGGTCTTCGCCGCCCTCGGCGGCAGCTCCCGCTACAACCTGCTGGTGCACCCCGAAGTCGCCGGCACCATCAGCGCCCACCTCAAGAACGTCACCCTCTTCGAAGCCCTCGACGCCCTGCGCGACCTCTACGGCTACGACTTCCGCGTGCAGGGCAACCGGGTCACCGTGCTGCCCGCCACCCTCCAGTCGCGCATCTTCCAGATCAACTACCTGGCCGGCCGCCGCCAGGGCCAGACCGACGTGCGCGTCACCTCCGGCTCCATCGCCAGCAGCCCCAGCGCCAACACCACCGGCGTGCCCAGCGCGGTGCCCAACCCCACCGTGCCCAACACCCCCGGCGCCACCGGCGCCCAGGCCCGCGCGCCCGACAGCAGCCGCGTGCAGACCTCCTCCGACCAGGACTTCTGGGGCGACATCAGCCGCTCCCTGCAGATCATCGTCGGCAGCGAGGCCGGCCGCAGCGTCGTCATCAACAGCGGCTCCGGCGTCATCCTGGTGCGCGCCATGCCCGGCGAACTGCAGCAGGTGGAGCAGTTCCTGCGCGCCACCCAGCTGGTCATCGAACGCCAGGTCATGCTCGAAGCCAAGATCGTCGAAGTGCAGCTCTCCGAAGGCTTCCAGTCCGGCATCAACTGGGCCAACCTGGAAAAAGGCTACGGCGTCGGCCTCGACCCGCGGGAGATCAACATCCGCTCCGGCGTGAGCACCAGCACCACCCTGGGCAGCCTGCTCGGCAGCGGCCTCAGCAGCGGCACCGGGCGCACCGACGCCGGCATCTTCGGCATCGCCGTCAAGACCGGCAACTTCGCCGCCCTGCTCCAGTTCCTCGAAACCCAGGGCAACGTGCAGGTGCTCTCCAGCCCGCGCATCGCCACCCTCAACAACCAGAAGGCCGTGCTCAAGGTGGGCACCGACGAATTCTTCGTCACCAACGTCACCACCACCACCAACAGCAGCAGCGCCACCACCACCACCTCGCCCACCATCACCACGGCGCCCTTCTTCTCCGGCATCGCCCTCGACGTCACACCCCAGATCGACGTGGACGGCAACATCATCCTGCACATCCACCCGTCCATCAGCGCCGTCACCGAAAAGGCCAAGAACATCAACCTCGGCCAGCTCGGCTCCATCACCCTGCCGCTGGCCTCCAGCAACGTGAACGAGACCGACTCCATCGTGCGCATCCGCGACGGCCAGATCGTCGCCATCGGCGGCCTCATGAAGCAGACCCAGTCCGATTCCCGCAGCGCCGTGCCGGTGGGCGGCGACATCCCGGTGATCGGCTTCCTCCTCGGCCAGCGCAACAAGAGCTTCGTCAAGAGCGAGCTGGTCATCATGCTCAAGCCCACCGTCATCCGCTCCGGTGACGACTGGCGCCCGGACCTGGAAGGCTTCCACCTGCGCATGCAGGACTACGTCCCGCCGGAACGGGACGTGCTGCGCCCCTGACACACCGCGCCCCCCTCAAAACACAAAGCCCCGGTCGAGCCGGGGCTTTGTCATTGAAGGCGCCGCCGGCACGCACCGGCCGCCGCGGGCGACGCGCCCTACCGGCGCATCGCCCCCATCCCCGCCGCCCGCCTTCAGAACTCCCCGTGCAGGCGTAGCGCGTAGAAATTGGCCGGGCCACGGTCCGCGTTGTAGGCCGGGTGGCTCATGCGCTGCATGTCCGCGGTCAGGAACACCCCCTTCGCCAGACGCAGGCTGTAATACGCCTCCGCCAGATCCTCCGGCCGGTAGTTGAGCGCCCCGTCGCCGATGAAGAAGGACAGCCCGCCCGCCGCCAGATAGGCCCGGCGCGCGCTCGACAGCATGTTGCGGGACAGGCCCACGCCCACCGTATCCTCGCCGCGCCCCCAGGCCCTACCCTTCACCGACACACCGCCCGCCACCGACGTATCCGTCTCGGTGAAGGCCAGCGTCTCCGTCTGCCCGTCCGCCCGCATGGCCCGCAGGAAGACGCCCACGTCCGCGTTGATCGCCTGCTCCAGGTTGACCCCCACGCCGTACTTCACCTGGTCCCGGTCGCGCACCGCAAAGATCGTCTGCGGGTCCGCCGCCGGGTTGGCGCGCAGATAGGCCAGCGCATCGTCGAAGCGGGCGATGCGCGCCCGGTTGCGAAACGCCAGCACGCGCACCTTGCCCGGCTGGCCGGACCACGTGTGGGCGTGCTCCACCTCCACCTGATCGCCGTAATGGCTCGCCAGATGAAAATCCAGGGGCAGCATGTTCGGATCCCGCGGGCCCGTCATGCGCCCGATGCGCAGCGCCCACACATCCTGATACCACTCCAGCGCAAAGCCCCAGCCGAAGCCCCGCGCATCCGCCGCGTAGTCATAGGCCAGCGGCGCCATGAAGGCCGCGTTCATGAAATGCACCCGCGGATCCTTGGCGTAGGCGTTGTCGTCGAACACATCCAGCGTGGAAAAGTTGCCCACCGTCAGCACCACCCGGTTCTTGTCCACCGCGCCCGCCATCTGGTTCAGATCCGCCTCCACCGCCTCCTCACCCCCGCCCAGGCCCCAGGTCTGGCGCAGGAACAGGCGCTGGCGATACAGCTTGGGCTTCTTGCCCGCCGTGCGCGTCAGCTCCCCGTTGGTGAAGCCGGCGCTGCCGTTGAGCCCCGAGAACGGCACCCCCTCGGTGAGCTCCGGGTCCAGATACAGTTCCCCCCCGCGCCACGGCCGAAACCCCATGTAAGCCGTCATCGTGGCCGTGTAACTGTGCTCGTAGTCCGCCGACAGACTGTTGCGCCCGCTGTAGGCCGCCGGAAAGGACGGCTTGTACTGGGTGACATACGTCCCCTGCACCCGCGCCGTCCACGTCTCGTAGTCACCCTCGGCCGCGTGGGCCGCGCGCCCCAGGGCGAACAGCGCGAGAAGACCGGCAAGGGGACGGACACGACATGAAGACATGCCGCAGCGCAA
>DAOQMM010000077.1:0-17597 GCA_035335645.1 Rhodocyclaceae bacterium
ACTTCCTCGGACGAGCTGGCGAGGGAGTCGGCGGTGGTGCGCACTTCGGCGATGATGGCGGCAAGCCGCTCGGACATGCACTTGACGCTGTAGAGCAGGCTGCTGGTGTCGCCCGCCTTGGCGAGCACTTCTGTGGACAGATCGCCTTCGGCAATCTTGGCCACGACTTCCGCGGCGTAGGCCGGCTCACCGCCCAGTTGCCGCATCAGGCTGCGGGTGATGAAGAAGCCGATCAGACACACCGCCACCAGGGTGACGAGGCTGATGGTGATGGCCTGCCAGCGGGCGATGCCGAGGGTCTGGGCGGCCTCGTCGGCAGCCTTCCTGCCCAGTTCGGCGTTGTACTCGCGGTGCTCTTCGAAGGCATCCCAGAGGCGGGCCATGATGGCCTGGTTGGCCATGACCAGATCCCGGGCTTCTTCCATCTTGTTGACACGGGACAGCACATAGACGCGCTCCCGCAACTGGTCGTAGTCCGCCAGGGCAGCCCGGTCCGCGGCGAGCAGGCTCTTGTCCTTGTCGTCGCTGATGAGCGGCTCGTAGGCCTTGAGGGCTTCATCCACCTTCTTGCGGTTGGCGCTGATGCGCTCTTCGAGGGTGCTCATCACCGCCGGGTCCGACGCGGCGATGTGCTGCCACAGCTGGGTACGAGACGCGGCCATGGGACTGAAAGCCTTATCCAGGGTCTGGATGCTGGGCACCACATTGACGTTGGCGTAGTTGGTGATCTCGTAGACCCGGCTCATCTGGGTCAATCCGAGGGCGGCCAGGATGACGATACCGAGCGCTGCGGACAGCAGCAGGGATAACATTTTTTTGCTGACGGACATGGTTGGTTCTCCTGAGAGAGGCTGCCGGGCTCACGCCGGGAGCATTGAGAGGGGGGCGTTCTTGGCGGCGGAGTGACGGGTGCTGACCTGGCGCACGAGGCCCGGTACATCGATGATCAGGGCCACTTCGCCACTGCCCAGAATCGTGGAACCGCCAATGCAGCGGATGTGACTGAAGACCTTGCCGAGGGGCTTGATGACGGTCTGGAATTCGCCGTAGAGCTGATCCACCACGAGTCCGGCGCGCTCGCCGGCGTACTGGACCACCACCACGTTTTCGCGCCGGGGCGCTTCACCGCCGGTGCCGAACAGATCCCGCAGGCGGATGAAGGGCAGCACCTCGCCGCGCAGGTTGAGGTAGCTGGCGCCGTGCTCGGGACTTTCGCCGGCCGGCAGTTCGATGCATTCCACCACCTGGTCGAGGGGCACCACGTAGGACGAGGGGCCGGCGCCGATGAGGAAGCCGTCGATGATGGCCAGGGTGAGGGGCAGGCGGATGCGCACGGTGGTGCCCTGCCCTTCGCTGCTTTCCAGGTCGACGGTGCCGCGCAGGGCCTGGATGTTGCGCTTGACCACATCCATGCCCACGCCGCGGCCGGACAGGTTGCTGACCTGCTCGGCGGTGGAAAAGCCGGGCTCGAAGACCAGGTGGAAGATCTCCTTGTCCGACAGGGTCTGGCCTTCGGCCACCAGGCCGCGCTCGATGGCCTTGCGCAGGATGCGTTCCTTGCGCAGGCCGCCGCCGTCGTCGCTGACTTCGATGACGATGCTGCCGGAGTCGTGGTAGGCGTTGAGGGACAGGCGACCCTGGGCGGATTTGCCGGCGGCGACGCGCTGGGCGGCGGGCTCGATGCCGTGGTCGAGGGCGTTGCGCACGATGTGGGTGAGCGGGTCGCCGATCCGCTCGACGACGGTCTTGTCCAGCTCCGTGTCGCCGCCGCGGATGTCCAGCTCGATGTCCTTGCCCAGCTCGGCGGCCACGTCGCGGACGACGCGGCGGAAGCGGTTGAAGGTGGCGCCGATCTGCACCATGCGCAGGTCGAGGGCGGAGTCGCGCACGCTTTCGACGAGGCGCGACAGCAGCTCGCTGGCCTCGGCCAGTTCCGGCACCTTGAGGCGGCGGGCGATGAGCTGGGTGCCGGCGCCGGCGATGATGAGTTCGCCGATGAGGTTGATGAGCTGGTCGAGCTTGGCGGCATCCACGCGGATCAGGCTGGCTTCGCCGCCCTTGGCGGTGCCCTGGCCGCGGAGCTGCTGCTGGCGTTCGACGGCGGCCTCCACCAGCGGCGCATCCACGAGCTGCTGCTGGACGAGGACTTCGCCCAGGCGCGGGGCGGGATCGCCGGCGACGGCGCTGTCGGCGGCCTGGCGGTCGCGGGTGGCGAGGGCCTGGGCCAGTTCGTCGCGGGTGAGGGAGCCGCACTGCACGAGCATCTCGCCGAGGAGCTGGCGGTCTTCCGGCAGGGCGCCGAGCAGGGCGCGGTAGTCGTCCAGGGAACCGTAGGGTTCGATGACGCGGACGATGCTGTCTTCGCGCACGAAATCGAAGGCGCCGTCGATGGAATCCCGCCCGGCGGCGCTGGCGAAGCTCAGTTCGAAGCCCAGGTAGCAGCTCTCCGGGTCGATCATGGTGAGGGGCGGCAAGGCACCGAGGACCATCTCCAGGCTGACGATCTGCCCGAGGGTGGACAGGTAGTGGAGGATGGAGAGGGGGTCCATGCCGTTGCGCAGCAGGTCGGGCCCGGCGCGCAGGGAGATGTGCCACAGGCCGCTGCTGACGCCGTCGCTGCGTACGGAGGTTGCCACGGCGGGCAGGTCCTGGCCGTCGGGCCAGTCGAGGGCGGCCAGGTCGGCATCGACCTCGGCCACTGCTGACCCTGCCGGCGCTGTCGCATTGGCGGACGCGGGCGTGGCGGTGCCGCCGTTCATGACCTCCTTGAGGCGCTGGCCGAGGACTTCGCTGCGGGCGCGCAGGCCCAGGTCCGGCGCCTCACCGGCGGCCGCGCAGCTCACCAGGGCGCCCATGTGATCGCTAGATTCCAGCAACAGGCCGCCGATAGACCGGGTGAGGGCGAGGCGATGGTCGCGGATGCGGTCGAGGAGGCTCTCCACGTTGTGGGTGAAGGCGACGATGTCGTCCAGCCCGAACAGACCGGCCGAGCCCTTGATGGTGTGGGCGGCGCGGAAGATGGCGTTGAGGGTGTCCGGATCGTCCGTGCCGTGCTCCATCTCCAGCAGCGCTTCCTCCATCTGCTGGAGGAGTTCGCGGCTTTCCACGATGAAGGTCTGCAGGGCGTCGTCGAGTTGAATGCTCATGATGTGGATCCGTCCCTCAGCGTGCGCCGGCCAGGGCGTCCTTGAAAAAGTCCATCAGGCGGCAGAACTCGAAGGCCTCGAGGATGCGCGGGCTGACCGCCGCGAAGCGCAGCACGCGCTCGGCGCCCTTCGCCTCCAGGGCCAGGGAGGCCAGCAACTGGATGCCGGCGGCGTCGATGTCGCTGACGCCGGACAGGTCGAGCACCACGTCGCCCGGCGCCTCCATGGCAATGAGCAGGCGGTCGCGCCAGTCGCGGGCGGTGTAGATGGTCATTTCACCGGCGATGACCACGTGTGCCGTGCCCAGAATCGTCTGTTCCGATGCGTTCATGTCGGTCTCCTCGGGAGTCGGGGCGTTCAGGGCAGGATCAGCTTGGCCACGGCCGTGAGCATCTGCTGGGGCTGGAAGGGCTTGACCACCCAGGCCTTGGCGCCGGCGGCCTGGCCTTCGCGCTTCTTGTCGTCGCCTGCCTCGGTGGTGAGCATGATCACGGGCGTGAAGCGGTAGGCCGGGACCTGCTTGAGGGCCTTGAGAAAACTGATGCCGTCCATGTTCGGCATGTTCACGTCGCTGATGATCAGGTGGATCTTGCGGCCGTCGAGCTTGGTGAGCCCGTCGCGACCGTCGCAGCCTTCCACGACGTCGTATCCGGCGCCCCGCAGGGCGATGGAGACAACTTGGCGCAAGGAGGCCGAGTCATCCACGATCAGGATGGTTTTAGCCATGTCGGTTCCTCAGAAGAAAGTGATGCCGGCGTCTTCCCGCGCGGTCACCGGGTTGGCGCCACGTTGCAGCGCGTGTTGTTCGGGGGTGGTGAATTGGCGCGCCATGTCGCGGCGCCAGGCGATGGGGTCAAGGGGGTCGGGATGCAGGCCGGCGGCCAGTTCGGCGCGGCAGCTGCGGACCCGTTGCTGCAGGCGGTCCATGTCACCAGAGACGCTGCCCAGCACCTGGCTGACCCGGTCCTGGAACTGCAGGGCGACCAGCACATCGCCGATCTCGGTGGCGACGGCGTGGCTCTCGGCGGACACCTCGCGGGCGCGGGCCACGACGCCCCCGGCGGCGCCGCGCAGGCGCTCCACCACTTCGCCGATGCGCCGGCCGGCGTCGCTCACCAGCTGCGCGTCGCTCTGGGCATAGGCGCGGGACACGGACAGGGCATCGCCCATGGCGCTGGTGACGGTGGCGATGATGTCGCCGATCTTCTTGCCGGTTTCGCCGGAGGCGGTGGAGAGCTTGCGGACCTCGTCCGCCACCACCGCGAAGCCGCGCCCCGCTTCGCCGGCGCGGGCCGCTTCGATGGCGGCGTTGAGGGCCAGCAGGTTGGTCTGCTTGGCCACGTCGCCCACGTCGCGAGCCATGCTCTGCAGGGACGAGGTCAGGCGGGCGAGTTCTTCCACCTGACCGAGGAGCACGTCCTTGTTCTCGAGGGCGCGGCGCAGCTCGGCGACGATGCCGGAGAGTTCGGCTTCGCTGGCATTGAGGATGGTCGCCAGATTGCCGCTGCCATCGTCGCTGGCGCTGCCCGCGGCCGATTCCACGCGGCGGGACAGATCACCGAAGCGAACCGACAGGGCGGTGATGGCCTCCTCGGTCTGGCTGCGGACCATGCTCACCTGGTCGCGCCACAGGGGCAGGACGTCCTCGCACAGGCGGTCGAGGCCTTCGACCGCGGCGGGCGGAGCGTCTGCAGCCGGCCCGTACGCCGGTTCGGGCGTCGGCAGCAGCGGCCGGGCCGTACGCCAGGCCATCGCCAGCACCCCCAGGGCTACGGCCAGCGAGGCGCCGAGCACCTCCAGGCGGCCGCCCGCGGCCAGTGTCGGCACGCCCGCGACCAGCACCGTCACGCCGTACCACAGGATCGGCATCGCGCCGACCGGGCCTTGCGCGCCCGCTTGCTTCATCGTGTGAGTCTCCATGTTCAAACCCCCTGCTCCGTTGCACCACTGCGGTGACGCCGCCACTGGCCGCGAAAGGCCTTCACCAGCGCCAGCAGCTCCGCCTCATCCACCGGCGTGCGCATCAACACCACGTCGTCCGGCAGCCGTGCGCGCACACCCATGCAGTCCGCCTCCGAGGCCACCAGCACGATCACCAGCATCCCGCGGGTCCGCGCGCCCTCCACCAGCGTGTTGACCATCCGGAAGAAATCGATCCCGGTCAGGCCCAGGTCGGAGATGAGCATCTCCGGCGCTTCGTCGCCGATGCGCAGCAGCGCATCGAAGCCGTTCCCCGCCGTCACCACCACGCAGTCGGGCAACATGCCTTCCAGCTGCTGCCCCAGGGCTTCCCGCCCGGCTTCGTCTTCGCGCAGCACCAGGATGCGGAAGCGCCCACCCGGCCCGAACGCAGCAAGCCGCTGCTCTTCCACCAGTCGCTCCACCGACTCCCGCAGGATCCGGCGATGCCCACCCGGCGTCTTCCAGGCCCGCAGACGCCCCTCCTCCACCCACAACTGGGCAGTGCGTACGCTGATTCCCAGGCGCCGCGCGGCGTCACGGGTAGAGCAGGTCAGGGAGGTCGGGTCGTCTGTTTTCATGATTGCCGCGTCGTTTTGTTAATAATACTATTTTTATCGTTTTATACAAGTATTTTTTTATTTTTTGTGTTTTAGTCGATCTTGAAGCGCATCCAGCGGACATCTCGTGCCCCAGACAACTGCCATTACTATCCATTTTTTCAGTGTTTTAGAGCGCACAACTGCATCTTTGCGGGCTCACGAACGGAATCCGAAGGCCCCGAAAACGCATTTTTCGTTTTGCTGTTTTTCATGTTTTTGTGTTTTTAGCAGGCAACACACCGGCGTGAGCGGCACGGTGGAGGGCCATCGACACAAGGAGGCGGATGCGCAGGAACGCGGTCAGGTCGGCACTGGTCTTCCAGCAGGCGCGCCCGCAAGGCACGTCGGCCCCACGCCGGTGCATTCCCTTGCCAAATCAAGGACGTGGCGCACACAGGCGTCATTCGCTCTTGATTTTCGACCGGAGGAGAACTACTACATGTAGTAGTAATTTTTGAAATCAGACACTAGCTTTATTTTTAAGCTATTGTTTTTTAATGATTTTATTTTTTGCCGAAATTCCAGCGTCGGAGTAAGCTATGCGCCGTTCGACACATCTCCCGATCACCTATAAAAAGGCCACGAGACACCCTATGAGCGCTATCGCCAAAGACGCTGACGCCCGCACTGCCGCCACCCTCGCACCGCAGGAGATCTCCGGCGAGGTCCTTCTCGAAAAGTACGCCAAGGGCAACGAACAGACCGTGGCCGACGTGCGCACCCGCGTGGCGCGGGCGCTGGCTGCCATGGAAAACGAAGACAAGCGCGCCCATTGGGAAGCGCGCTTCCTCGAAGCCCAGGAACGGGGCTTCGTGCCCGCCGGGCGCATCAACTCCGCCGCCGGCACCAAGCTGGCCGCCACCCTGATCAACTGCTTCGTGCAGCCGGTGGGCGACTCCATCACCGAATCCGTGGACGGCCGCTGCGGCATCTACACCGCTCTGGCCCAGTCCGCCGAGACCATGCGGCGCGGCGGTGGCGTGGGCTACGACTTCTCCTCCATCCGCCCGCGCGGCGCGATGGTGCGCGGCACCCAGTCCAACGCCTCGGGCCCGGTGTCCTATATGCGTGTCTTCGATCGCTCCTGCGAGACCGTGGAATCCGCCGGCTCCCGCCGCGGCGCCCAGATGGGCGTGCTGCGCTGCGACCATCCGGACATCGAGGACTTCATCCACGCCAAGGACCACGGTGACCTGACCAACTTCAACGTCTCCATCGCCGTCACCGATCTCTTCATGCAGGCCGTGGAAGCCGGCACCGACGTGGAACTGGCCCACAAGGCCGAGCCCGCTTCCGACATCAAGGCCGCTGGCGCCTACCAGCGGGAAGACGGCCTGTGGGTGTACCGCAAGGTGCCCGCCCGCGACCTGTGGGACCAGGTCATGCGCTCCACCTACGACCACGCGGAGCCCGGCATCCTGTTCCTGGATCGCATGAACCGGGACAACAACCTCTATTACTGCGAGACCATCGAGGCCACCAACCCCTGCGCCGAGCAGCCCCTGCCCTCCTACGGCTGCTGCTGTCTGGGCTCCATCAACCTCACGCTGTACGTGAAGGACCCCTTCACCGCCAAGGCCGCCTTCGACTTCGCCGCGTTTGGCAAGACCGTCGAGACCTCCATCCGCATGCTCGACAACGTGCTCGAAGCCACCCACTGGCCGCTCGAGCAGCAGCACGCCGAAGCCCAGTCCAAGCGCCGCGTGGGCCTCGGCTTCACCGGGCTCGGCAATGCGCTGGCCATGCTATGCCTGCGTTACGACACCACTGAAGCCCGCGCCATGGCCACCCGCATCTCCGAATTCATGCGCGACCAGGCCTATCTCGCCTCCGTCGAACTGGCCAGGGAGCGCGGCGCCTTCCCCCTCTTCAATGCCGACCTCTACCTGTCCGGAGGCAACTTCGCGTCGCGCCTGCCCCAGGACATCAAGGACAAGATCCGCAAGCACGGCCTGCGCAACTCCCACCTGCTGTCCATCGCGCCCACCGGCACCATCAGCCTGGCCTTCGCCGACAATGCCTCCAACGGCATCGAGCCGCCGTTCTCGTACACCTACACCCGCAAGAAGCGCATGGCCGACGGCACCTTCAAGGAATATGCCGTCGAGGACTACGCCTGGCGCCTGTACAAGCACCAGGGCGGTGACGTCAACAAGCTGCCCGAGTACTTCGTCACCGCGCTAGAGATCTCCGCCAAGGCCCACAAGGACATGGTGGCAGCCGTCGCTCCGTTCGTTGATACCTCCATCTCCAAGACGGTGAACGTCCCCGAGGACTACCCCTACGCGGACTTCGAAGATCTCTACCTGGAAGCATGGAAGGCCGGCCTGAAGGGTCTCGCCACCTATCGGCCCAACAGCGTGCTTGGTTCGGTGCTGTCGGTGAGCACCCCGTCCACCGAGCAGAAGCAGCCCCAGGACGTGGAGATCTCTGACACCAACAAGCGCCTCTCCATCAAGAGCCTGCCTGCGCCGGTGCTGTCCTCCCTGCGCTGGCCCGGTCGCCCGGATCTGCCGGACGGCAACGCCGCATGGACCTACATGCTGAACACGCCCCAGGGCAACTTCGCCCTCTTCGTGGGCCACATGGACCCCATCGAGGACAGCCCCGCCAAGGGCTTCTTCCCGTTCGAAGTGTGGGTGAACGGTGCCGATCAGCCCCGCGGCCTCGGCGCGGTGGCCAAGACCCTGTCCATGGACATGCGCGCCAATGACCGGGGCTGGCTCAAGCTCAAGCTCGAGACCCTCGCCAAGACCGTCGGCGAAAAGTCCTTCGAGATGCGCTTCCCGCCCCATGGCGAACAGAAGCTGATGCCCGGCGTCGTCTCCGCCTTCGCCCAGGTGGTCCGCTACCGCTGCGAAAAACTCGGCGCCCTCGAAGGCGATCTGCCGAACCCGGTGCTCGACACCCTGTTCAGCCTGCAGGAGCCCAAGACCGGCACCGACGGCACCCTGTCGTGGACAGTGGACATCCAGAACCCGGCCACCGGCGAAGACTTCGTCCTTGGCCTCAAGGAAATCACCCTGCCGGACGGCGTCACCCGCCCCTACTCCATGTGGCTGTCGGGCAACTACCCGCGCGCCCTGGACGGCCTGTCGCGCATCCTGTCCCTCGACATGCGCGTCATGGACCCGGCCTGGATCGGCATGAAGCTGCGCAAGCTCATCGATTACCCGGAACCTCTGGGCGACTTCATGGCCTTCGTGCCCGGCACCCGCCGCCAGCAGAACTGGCCGTCCACCGTCGCCTACATGGCCGCGCTGATCATCCACCGCTACGCCATGCTCGGCGTCCTCGACGAAGCCGGCTACCCGACCCGCGAGATGGGCATCCTCGAAGCTCCCCGCGACGACAACGAGCCCAAGCTGATGCAGGGTGCCCTGTGCAACGAGTGCGGCAACTATTCGGTCATCCGCAAGGACGGCTGCGACTTCTGCACCGCCTGCGGCGCCGTGGGGACCTGCGGCTAAGGTCCCGCCGCCCCGCTGGGGGGCCTTCGCCTCAGCGAACGGCTCCGGTGTGGGCGGGGCAGGCGGTCATGCTGAACAGGACAACGCACCACGCCACCGGCAAGCCGTCAAAACGCAACGCCCACCTTGATCGAGGTGGGCGTTTTTCATGCGGATCGCCGAACGGTCCGTCCGGACGTGTGGCCGTACAGGCTATTCCGCACAGCGCGTCATCTGTGCCTCGCCACGCGTCCAGCAGGGGCCCGATTTTGAAGCATCCGGCGCGGGCGCACCATGCCCATCCAGCCTGACGACCCGGGTTCGGATCGCCGAAACACCCGCGCTGTCCACCGTGGCGAACACTGCCCAACCCGTAATGTTGTCCTCATCCGAAAAGCCGTCGAACACGAAATTTCCCAGCGAGTACAGAATCGGCTTGCCACGGTAGATTTCGTAGTCCTGAACGACATGGGGATGACCACCGATGACCGCGTCGGCACCTGCGTCGATGATCGCCCGGGCCCGCGATCTCTGATGTTCATTCGCCTGCGGCTGATGTTCCTCTCCCCAATGGGGGATGACGATCACCACCTCGGCGCCACGCGCTCGGGCATCCGCAATATCCACGGCGACCTGACGGGGATCGAGCCACGCGACACCCGGCAGTCCTGGAGCCGCGGCGAACCAGCGCGGAAAGAAGTCCAGATAGCCGAGCAGCCCGATCCGGACGCCCTGGCGTTCCACGATGAGCGCCCGATGGGCTTCGACCAGATCGCGTCCGGCGCCGACGCCCAGCGATCCTGACTGACGCAGGGACGCGAGGGTCTCCACCAGGGCCTGTCGTCCGAAATCCACCGCGTGGTTGTTGGCCAGTCCGGCCACCTCAAACACAGATGAGAAGGCCACTACGCCGGCCGCCGTGGTCCGGAAACTGAAGGGCTTGGCGGGATCGGCCTTACCGCTGCGGCCACCCGCCGACTCGAAATTGGCGACCCGAAGATCGGCGGGCGCCAGGATGCTGCGCACCCGCCTGAAGGGGTCGCCCCCCCGCGCAATGAGCCGGCCGGTCGCCTCCGTCCTGGCCAGCATGACGTCCCCGACAAAGGCCACCACGGCGCTGCTCTCGGCCGCCACCGGCGCCGCGATCAGGCAGGCCACGAAGCCGAGCCCCAGCCTGTTCATGGGTGATCGTCCTTGCAGGTATAGGTGAGGCTCTGCCCAAGCCGGGGCGCCACAACGTCCACGCGCCCGGTATCGAATGGGGATTCGACCGTGTGGGAGGACAGAATCCTGAAATCCTGGCGGCCGGCCTCGGCGTAGACCTCGATCAACAACCAGGCGCGACCTTGGCGTGGGGTCGTCAAGGCGGTACGCACCCGGAACACACCCAACGTCGCCCATTGGCCCGCGAGCGACGTTTCACCGGCCGGCACGTCCATCCGCCGGATCATGCTGCCCTGCTCCAGCGTGCATTCAACGGCCAGGGCAGCGGCCGAGCTGAGCAGCCCGAGCGCCATCAGAAGGGCGGTCCTGAAACACACTTCGGGCTTTCTGAGAACGGACATGGAAAGGCCTGCTTTTAACAGGCCGCATTGGTGGGTTCGGCTCGTCACGGTGCGCGAAACCGGCAGCCAAGTCAATTCAGGGCGATGCCGGGAGCAGGATGCTCGGGCGGCTCCCGGCATCGTATCGGCAGTCTGGGAGGCCCTGCCAGCGCGCGCCGTCGCCACGCACCGCGACGCCCCTTCACTGAACCCTCGGCCTGCCGTTGACTCGAAGGCATTGCGGCCCTTCGCGGCTGCCCACCAGGAAGGGAGGATCACGATGGACCGGATCGACGCCAGGCCGGAGGCCTTCGCTCACCTCGTGTATCGCTACCTGTGGCCCTACGCGTATTTCCGTGACGTGACCCGCGGCAGCTTTCTGGAGCGGCAGCAGAACTACCGCCACAACCGGCGCATGGGCATGCACCTGCCCGGCTTCATGCTCAAGTGGGCGTGCCTGACGGTGTTCTTCTATCTGCTCGGCAGCCTCTGCGAAGAACTGCTGGAATTGGTGTTGCCGGCAGCCTGCTGCTATGTGACGGGCGCGTGGACACTGACCATCCTGGTCCAGCTCTGCGTGGCATGGTTGTGGCTGAAGCGTTTTCCCGACATTCCGAGGGGATGAGGCAGCGACGGCGCAGGTGCCGGATCGCCGCCATCCGTGTCAGGGGCGGTTCGGATCGAAACCGGTTTCCCGATAGATCGCGCGGATCAGACTGGCACCAATGCGGGCCTCCATCCGGGCATGCACCGGTATCAGAACCCGCCGGAAGGCCTCCCGTTCCTCCTTGCTGGGCACGTGGATCTGCGTCTTGCCGCTCTTGCGGATGAGCTCAAGAGAGCGCTCGTTCTCTTCCTGGGCGATCCGGTTGGCGTAGACCGTCGACTCCTTCATCGCCTGTTCCAGTTGGCTGCGCACATCGCCCGGCAGGCCGTCCCAGAACTTCTTGTTGGCGATGACGGCGTAACCCAGGTAGCCGTGATCGGTCAGGCACAGGTATTTCTGCACCTCATGCATCCTCTGCGTATACATATTGGAGTGGGGATTTTCGGTCCCATCCACGACCCCCGTCCGCAGGGCCTGATACACCTCCGAGAAGGCCATCACCTGGGGCAGCGCGCCCAGCGCCCGCACCTGCTCCTCGAGGACCTTGGAGGGCTGAATGCGCAGCTTCTTGCCTTTCAGATCGGCCGGCGTACGGATGGGCGTGTTGGCTGAAAATGACTTGAAGCCGTTATCCCAGAAGGCCAGGCCAATGATGCCCTTCCCGTCCAGCTGACGCAGGATGGACGCGCCCACCGGTCCCTGGGTGACCCGGTGCAGATCCGCATAGTTGTCAAAAATGTAGGGCAGGTCGAAGACTTCGAATTCCTTCCCCCCCAGTGGGCCGAACTTCGCCAGGGACGGCGCCAGCATCTGTACGGCGCCCAGTTGCAGCGCTTCCAGCTCCTCCTTGTCCTTATAGAGGGAGCTGTTGGGATATACCTCCACCTTGACCCGCCCGCGGGTCAGCTCCTCCGCGCGGCGCTTGAAGAATTCCGAAGCCTTGCCCTTGGGCGTGTCGGCCGCCACCACGTGACTGAACTTGATGACGATGGGCCCCTCTGCCCCCGCAGGCAGGGCCAGGAGCTGCAGAATCAGGGCCAGCAATGCAGTACGCAGCATCAACATGCGGTCATTCCGTCCATAATCGCCCCTGAAAAGCATCCACTTGGAAACGTCTGCCAGATTACAACGGAAGACCCGGATTTCGAACAGATCCGCCAGTACTTTCTGCAAGCTTACTTTCCACCCACCCGCCCGTTGTGGAAACTGCGAATGGCATGAGCTGCCCGAACGGTCGATAAAGGAGACTCCCGACTCTTGTCCCAGAATCCCTTGAACTTCCGTCCACCGTCCCCTCCGCCGCCGAGCTGGTATTGGGGCCTGCCCTATGTGGCCGTGGTGCTCTTCATCGCCACCGTGGCCCTGCTGCTGTGGCTGACCCATCGTCAGGACGCGGAGGAGCAGCGCGGCATCCTCATCAACGACGTGCTGTGGATGGAGCAGAACCTGTCCTTCCAGTTCGAGCGCAACGCCGCCCTGCTCACCCAGCTGGGTCCGGAGCTCCTCGGCAAAATTGCCGACGACTCCACCGAAGCCCGCCTCAAGCAAGCCCTCGATCCCGACACCGGCCTGGTACGCATCCTGTGGTTACGCGAGGATGGTCGCGTAAAAGGTGCCGAGCCCCCATTCACCGATACCCATCTGGTGGGCGAAGCCAGCGGTACTTTCCCTTCCGACGCGACCTCGCGCCTGGCCCGCTCCATGGGCCGTGCCACCTACAGCGACACCTATGCGGTCATCGACAACCAGGCGCAGTTCGAGGTGCACGTCCCGGTGTTCGAGCGCGGGCGCTACGTGGGCGCGGTGGTGGGCGTGTATTCCCTCAACGAACTGCTCCAGCACCAGATCCCGTGGTGGTTCTCGGAGCGTTACCGGGTGACGGTGACCAACAACCTGGGCGACGAAATTGCCGCAAAGTCCAAGGTGGCGCCGCTGTCCACCCTGGCCTACGAGATTCCCTTCGAGCCACCCGGCCACGGCCTGTCGGTGAGCGTCACCGCCTACAAGAGCGAAGTACGCTGGGTGCCCCTGCTGCTGATGGGCTCCCTCGTCATCCTGGGCTGTGCCATCGTGTGGAGCCTATGGGCGCTGCGGCGTCACATGCGCCGACGACAGGCCGCGGAACAAGCCTTGCGCGCCGAGCACGCCTTTCGCAAGTCCATGGAGGATTCCCTCAACACCGGCATGCGCGCCCGCGACCTGGAAGGCCGCATCACATACGTCAATCCGGCGTTCTGCCGCATGGTGGGCTTCAGCGCGGACGAGCTCATCGGCATGCGTCCGCCCATGCCCTACTGGCCACCGGAAGACCTGGAACGCATCCTGGATGTACACGCCATGATCCTGTCCGGGCACGCACCGTCCCAGGGGGTGGAATTCCGCCTCATGCGCCGGGACGGTACCCGCTTCGATGTTCTGCTGATCGAGGCCCCCCTCATCGACCCCAACGGCCGCCACATCGGCTGGATGGGTTCGATGGTGGACGTCACCGAACAGAAGCGCGCCCAGGAACTGGCCCGCCAGCAGCAGGAACGCCTGCAGGCCACGGCCCGTCTCGTCACCATGGGCGAGATGGCCTCCACCCTGGCCCACGAACTCAACCAGCCCCTCGCCGCCATCTCCAGCTACAACACGGGCTGCCTGAACCTCATCCGCCAGGGCGACCTGCCCCGCGAGGAACTCACCGGCATCCTCGAAAAAATCGGCCGCCAGGCCCAGCGCGCGGCCCAGATCATCCGCCGCGTGCACGATTTCGTACGCCGCCGCGAACCCAACTTCGTTGCGGCCGACTTCAACGCCATCCTCCGGGAAGCGGTCGAACTGGTCGAACCCACGGCCGAACGCCGCGGCGTGAGCATCGACTGCGACTTCACGATGCCCCTGCCGGCGGTGAGTGCGGATCCAGTGATGATCGAACAGGTGGCGGTCAACCTCATCCGCAACGGTATGGACGCCATGGCCGACACGCCCATCGACGAGCGCCGGCTGCAATTGCGCACCGCCCTGCGGGACGGCATGGTCTGCCTTACGGTCGAAGACCGGGGCGCCGGCATTCCCGCGGACGTGGCCGAAAAACTCTTCGCCCCCTTCTTCACCACCAAAAGCGAAGGCATGGGCATGGGCCTCAACATCTGCCGCTCCATCGCCGAGTTGCATCGGGGTCGCCTGGCATACGAAGCCCAGCCAGCCGGAGGCACCGTTTTCCACTTTTCCGTTCCGGTCCTGCAGCCATGAACACACCCCTTGCCCACATCGTCGACGACGATGAAGCCATCCGCGACGCCCTCGCCTGGCTGTTCCGTACCCGCGCCGTCGAATGTCGCGCCTGGGAATCCGGCGAAGCCTTTCTCGACGCCTGGCAGCCGGACTGGCGCGGCTGCATCGTGCTGGACATCCGCATGCACGGCATGAACGGGCTGGAATGCTTCGACGCCCTCAATGCCCGCGGCAACGCCCTGCCGGTGATCTTCCTCACTGGTCACGGCGACGTACCCATGGCGGTCGGCGCCCTCAAGGCCGGCGCCTTCGATTTTCTTGAAAAACCCTTCAAGGACAACGACCTGGTGGACGTGGTCCTCCGCGCCATCGACAGCGACACACGCCGCCACGCCAGTCAGGCCACCCAGGCCGACATCGCGGGACGCATGGCCCAGCTCACGCCGCGGGAACACGAAGTCATGCAACGCGTGCTGGCCGGCAAGTTCAACAAGGTGATTGCCGACGAACTGAACATCTCCATGCGCACAGTGGAGGTTCACCGTTCCCGCGTTTTCGAGAAGATGGGCGTGCGCTCAGCGGTGGAACTGGCCCAGTTCCTCGCGCCCGGCCGAGAAGGACGGGACTAGACCAGTCCGTTCCACTCGGGCACGACGCCGGGCGCATCGGCCGGGCAGCGGAATTCGCCCGCCACACCAACGCCCGCCACCCAGGCGACCCGGTCGCCGACCCACAACACGGGCAGACGCGGCCGCAGCCACGGCGGAATGCCGGCCTCCTGAAAGAGATTCTTGAGGGTGCGCGACGGACCTGCCGGGTGCAGGGACAGACGTTCGCCCCCACGCCGTCGGTCAATCCGCACCGGCGCACCGATCAACGCGGCACGCATGATCCCCGCCCCCGTCACAGCCCGAAAATCCAAGGCCGCCCCGGCCCACCTCAGCGCGGCCAAAGACGTCAGTGCAAGACCTTCGGGCGTGCCCTCGTCACGAGAATCGCCCTCCAGCCACCAGCGGTCACGGTATACACACAGCGCCTGTGTCCCGAGCCGGCAACGCAGACCTTGAGGGGCGCCGACGCTTCGGAACTGACGCTCCGCCTCCCGTAGCCGGTCTTCGTCGGGCAGAATCGGGTCAGCGTCCACAAGCAGAGATCGCAGCAGATTGCGCCAGCGCGCCGACGACAGGTGCAAAGACGCGGCATAGGCAAGACGCGTCGATCCATCGCTACAGCTCAGCCGCGCACGATCCTCGTTCGCCATCTCGTCCAGCAGATCCGATGCTTCACCCGCCAGACGCCCAAGCCGAGCCAACGTCCCAACACTCCCCGGGAAACGTACTGACAGCCGCGGCATCAGTTCATGGCGCAGGTAGTTGCGGGTGTGGGCATGGTCCATATTGCTCGGATCCTCTATCCATACCAGACCCACAGCCCGGGCATAGGCTTCAAGTTCGGCACGGTACGTGTTCAGCAGAGGGCGCCACACCAGCCCGTCGGACTGGGACTGGATCTCCCGCATCCCCGCGAGACCTCTGACGCCGGCGCCGCGCACGGCGCGGAACAGCACCGTTTCGGCCTGATCGTCCCGATGATGGGCAAGGGCGACGACCCCGCCCTCCGCCAGCAGCGCCGCCCGGCGCGCCATCCGCGCCGCCGCCTCGATCCCGGCGGGACTCTCGCGGTCGACCACGACGTCGACCACCCTGAGCGGAACATCCAGATTCGCGCAGAACACGCCACAGTGCCTACCCCACCGATCGGCGCCGGGTACCAGTCCGTGGTGGACGTGCACGGCCGACAGGCCGAATCCTTCGGCCCTACGCACGCTCGCAAGCACATGCAGCAATACGGAAGAATCGAGCCCCCCGCTCAGACCAACACGCAGCCTCTTGCGCGCCGGAGCGGGGAGCCGCCGCCACGAACGGGCGACCTGATCGACCAGTTCAGTCGACGGCAATTTCCTTGAACTGGCCGTAGCTCATCAGACGCTCGAAGCGTCGCTCCAGCAACTCGGTCGGCGACAATTCGGACACCTGGCGCAAAGCATCCTGCAGAGCCCGCTTCAGACTCTGACTCATCACCCGATGATCACGATGGGCGCCGCCTACCGGTTCGGACACCACCTTATCCACCAGACCCAGGGATTTCAGCCGCGACGCCGTGATTCCCATGGTTTCCGCTGCGTCCGCCGCACGTTCGGCGCTCTTCCAGAGGATGGACGCACACCCTTCCGGAGAGATCACGGAATAGGTGGAGTATTGCAGCATCAGCACCTGATCACCCACAGCAATGGCCAGCGCGCCGCCCGAGCCCCCCTCGCCGATCACGGTGCAGATGATGGGCACCTTCAGCTCGGCCATCACGAACAGATTATGTCCAATGGCCTCTGACTGCCCGCGCTCTTCCGCGTCAATGCCGGGATAGGCGCCCGGTGTATCCACAAAGGTGAAGACCGGCAGTCCGAACTTCTCCGCAAGACGCATCAGACGCAGCGCCTTGCGATAGCCTTCCGGGCGCGGCATCCCGAAGTTGCGGAAGATCTTCTCCTTGGTGTCGCGCCCCTTCTGATGGCCAATCACGACACAGGACTGCCCGTTGAAGCGGGCCAAACCCCCAACGATCGCCTTGTCATCTGCAAAGGCGCGATCACCGTGGAGTTCCTCGAAGTCTGTGAAGATGTTCTCAACATAATCGAGGGTGTAGGGGCGCTGCGGATGCCGCGCCACCAAAGCACACTGCCAGGGGGTCAGCTTTGCGTAGATATCCTTGGTAAGGCCATGATTCTTTTGCTCGAGTCGGGCGATTTCTTCGGAGATATCCACAGCGGAATCATCCTGCACGAAACGCAGCTCTTCGATCTTGGCTTCCAGTTCGGCAATGGGCTGCTCGAACTCGAGAAAAGTGGTCTTCATCTGCAGAGCTCCCGACGATAATTTGAGATTCTACCCTAAGGAAGGTCGAGCTCTTCCTTGCGATGCAGCTCAGCGCATGGCCGCTGTACATTTTCCTTCTTATTTTCCATAGGCAAACCCCCGACCAATGATTTGGCCGGGGGTCTGATGGGGTTAGTCTGA
>DAOQMM010000078.1:0-17548 GCA_035335645.1 Rhodocyclaceae bacterium
CAGTGTCTGAGCAGACGTGCGCACGGTCCGAGCAGGCGTGCGCAAGGTCTTGGCGGGCGTGCGAAGCATCTGAGCGGGCGCGCTCACGATCTGAGCATCGGTGCGCAAGGTCTGAGCGCGCGTGCTCAGCGTCTGAGCAAGGGCGCCAAGTATCTGAGCGCCGGTGCTCAGACCCTTGGCGGGGATGCTCAAGGTCTGAGTGGGGATGCTCGGGGTCTGCGCGCGGGTCGGCACGGGCTGCGGGCCGGTGCGCGCAGGCGGGGGGCGCGCCCGACGTGCGGGGGCGGGGGCGATGCCGCGGGTGGGGGCGGGCACTCTACCCTGCGCCCGGTGGCGATGGAGGCGGCCATCCCCGCGGTGGGCCCGCGCGGGGCTGCCGGTGCGCTGGGGCCCCAGGCGGTGCAGGGAAGGCGGTGTGCGGTGCGAAGTGCGCCGCCGGGAGGGCACCAGGGCGCAGCCGCCCGCGTCGGGATGGGGCGCGTCAGGCGGGTGTCACCTTCCCGCCGGCCGTGTCTTTCAGGTGGACAGCCACTGCAGCAGCTTGGCGTAGAGGATGTCCGGATTGACGGGCTTGGTGATGAAGTCGTCCATGCCGGCGCTGAGGCAGCGTTCCCGATCTTCGCCGAAGGCGTTGGCGGTCATGGCGAGGATGGGGCGCTTTGGCTGGGCGGGCAGGGCGCGAATCTGCCGGGTGGCGCCCGGTCCGTCGAGGCGCGGCATCTGCATGTCCATCAGGATCAGTGCGTAGCGTTCGGCATCGGGGCCGCGCATGCGCTCGACGGCGTCCACGCCGTCGTGGGCGATGTCCACGGTCAGGCCGACGCTTTCGAGGAGTTCCTGGCCGACCATCTGATTGATGATGTCGTCTTCGACGAGGAGGATGCGGGTGCCGGCAAAGTGCTGACGCAGGTTCTCTTCGATCTCGCTGGGCGGCACCGCGGCGCGGCGGGCGGCGTCGGATTCCAGCACCTTGGCGAGGCGTGCCGAAAACCAGAAGGTGCTGCCCACATCGACGGTGCTCTCGGCGCCGGCCTCGCCGCCCATCAGCTCGGCCAGGCGGCGGGTGATGGTCAGGCCCAGGCCGGTGCCGCCAAAGCGCCGCGTTGTCGAGGAATCGGCCTGGCGGAAGGAGCTGAACACCGTGGGCAGGATCTCCGGCGCGACGCCGATGCCGGTATCGGTGACTTCAAAGCGCAGGAGGACGGTGTCGGCCGTCTCGTCGAGGAGGCGGATGCGCAGGGTGATGGTGCCGTGCTCGGTGAATTTGACGGCGTTGTTGGCGAGATTGAGAAAGGCCTGGGTCAGGCGGGTGCTGTCGCCCCGCACCTGGCGGGGGATGTCGCCGGTGTCCACCTTGAGCGCGATGCCCTTGTCGCGGGCGGCAATCTCCAGCATGGAGGTGATGTTGCCGGCCAGGGTGCGCAGTTCGACGATGTTGGATTCCAGCTCCAGATTGCCCGATTCGATCTTGGAGAAATCCAGGATGTCGTTGATCACCGAAAGCAGGTGATGACCGGCGGTGGAGATCTTGCCCAGCTTGTCGATCTGGTCGGCGTCCGTGGCGGAGCGGCGCATCAGGTGGGTCAGCCCGATGATGGCGTTGAGGGGCGAGCGGATTTCGTGGCTCATGTTGGCCAGGAACTCGCTCTTCTCGCGGGTGGCGTTCTCTGCGTCGCGGACCCGCTGTTCCAGCTCCCGGTTCAGGTCGTTGATGGTTCGGGAACGCTCTTCGACGCGCTCTTCCAGGTGATTGCGATAGCGCTCCAGTTCCATTTCGGTCCGTCGGCGCTCGATGGCGATGGAGGCCAGGGAGGAGGCCTGCCCGATGAGGGCGAAATCTTCTTCGGTCGGCGCCGAGGGGTGGCGGTGATAGATGGCGAAGGTGCCCAGCACTTTCTGGTGGGAATCGCGGATGGGCTCGGACCAGCAGGACGCGAGGCCGGCGTGGGCCGCGAGTTCCTTGTAGGGCGCCCAGTAGGGGTGGGTGGCGATGTCCTCCACGATGACCCGGCTCCCGGTGGCCGCGGCGGTGCCGCAGGAGCCACGGCCGAAGCCGATCTCGAGGGTTTCGATGGCCTTGTTGTAGAAGTCCGGCAGGCGCGGGGCCGCGCCCTTGAGCAGATGCCGGCCGGTATCGTCGAGGAGCAGGATGCTGGTCAGGGCGGTGGGGTCGATGCGCTCGATGCCCACGACAATCGCTTCGAGTACCGTGGCGAGGGGGGCCGCATCCACGAGGAACTGCAGGACGGTGCTGCGGTGCTTTTCGAGATTCTGGGAAAGCTTCTGGGCGGAGATGTCGCGGATGATGATGGAGAGCAGAGTCGGCGCGCCGGACACGTCCCGCTGGGGCAGGATCTCCTGCCACACGGGCACTTCGCGCCCGGTGGGCCGCAGGATGGCGCTTTCGCCTTCCCAGTGCCCGGTCGCCAGCGCGGTGGGAATGGCGGTGTCCCGCAGCAGCTGCGCGGCCCAGGGCGGATGCACCGTGGGGAGGCTCAGCGCCGTCAGATCGGCATCGTCCGGCCGGCCCAGCAGGCGGCAGGCGGCCTTGTTGTGGTACTTCAGGTGGCCGTCGAGATCGATGACGCCGATGAAGTCGGGCGAATCGGCGATGATCCCCAGCAGGTTTTCGGTATTCGGCTCCACCGCGACTTCTCCGGAAATTGGCTGATGCCTGGTGATGCTAAAGCCTGCCTGCCTGTTTCGGATCTGTTGGAATCAACAGGGCGCAACATCATCCCGGGCAGTGCAAGCCTATTGCTGCGCTATAGCGGTCCGTGCGTCAAAAGATCAAGGGCGTGTCGGGCAGGGGCGGGACTAGGTCATTGTTTGATATGAGTGTAGCCCACCGCGCGCCCGACCCGCGCATCCAATCCGCGTGCCGCGACGGGCGGGCGAGGCCGGACGCAGGGCGGCGTTCCCGGTGCGCGCGGATGAATTCTGCGCGGGGCGACGCGGGGTCGGTTCATGCTTTCGGGCGGGCTTCATGAACGATATCGGCCGTGGCATCGACAGCTGAACGCGCATCGTCAACGCGGGTGTAGGGCGATATCGCGGGCCGGCGCGGCGCAAGGCACAGGCCGGTTCTTCGGGTGCGGGGGCGGTGCCATCCCATGGGGGCATGACGACCGGAGGCGATGGGGGACGCCAGACCGCAGGCGGGCGGTCCGGCGTGATGGCGGGGCTTCAGGTGAGGTTGAAGTGGGCGTCCGGCTGGGGTCTGGGCGGCAGCGGGTGATCGTCGTTGAGTTCCTTGAGCTGGATCTCGATGGTGGTGCACAGGGCGTTGAGGGGCAGGTCGTTGGGGGCGGTGCCGAAGGGGTCTTCCAGTTCTTCGGCAATCGATTCGAGGGACAGGAAGGTGTAGGAGATGAAGACCGACACGACGGGCGTCATGGCGTGCAGGTCGGACACCAGGGCGAAGGGCAGCAGGGTGCAGAAGAGGTACACCGTGCGGTGGAGGATGAGGCTGTAGGCAAAGGGAATGGGCGTGCTGGCGAGGCGTTCGAGGCCGCCGAGGATGCGCGAGAGTTCGTTGAGGTTGGCGTCGAAGCTCTGGTAGAGGACGTCGCTGATCTGCCCGGCGCGGCGCCTGTCGCCCAGCCACAGGTCCAGGTGCAGGAGGATGCGGTGGGCGGTGAGGGGGCTGGCGCTCACGTCGGCCAGGTAGCGCTCGGGGAGCAGGCGGCGCAGGTCGTCCTGGGGGCTGCTGCCGCGCAGCTGGTGCTTGAGGCTCCAGGTGAAGGCGAGCAGCAGACCGGCGAATTCGCGGGCGCTGGCGGCGTCGGGCAGGGCGCTCTTCCACTGGCGCAGCAGAGAACGGGTGGTGACCAGCAGGCTGCCCCAGAAGAGGCGGGCTTCACAGTAGCGGCCGTAGCTGGTGTTGTTGCGGAAGCCCAGGAAGATGGCGATGGCCACGCCGAGGAGGCTGAAGGGGGCGGTGGTGAGGTGGATGTCGAGCTGTTCGTACCAGGGCAGGGCGATGACCGCGACGATGCCCATCATGACGTTGAGGCTGAGGCGGAACAGGATGTTGGGGAGCACGGAGCCGTGCCAGTCGAAGAGTCGGCGGAACCAGTGCTGGTGGGGGCGGACGATCATGGGGTGGACAAAAAGGACAGGGCTCCGGCGGGATGCGGCGTTCTGCGACGCCTGCCGCGACGGGGCGGGGTGGATCGGGCGAGTGGGGCGGCCTGCCCGGCGAGGGGCGCGGCGTCGGGGCGTATTGTGGCCTGAAGTGGCCGTCTTGAGGGAGAGGCGGCCCCTGTGGTCGGGCCGCAGGATGAGCGGGGGCCCCCAGCGCAGGTCGTGGCCGGTCCCGCGCAGACCGCGGGGCCGGGAGATGCCGGGGCGGTGCGTTCAGCCGGCGCTGCGCGCTGCGTAGCGGTTGGCGAGCAGGGAGCAGACGAAGAGCTGGAGCTGGTGGTACAGCATGATGGGCAGCAGGATCAGCCCGATGGAAGGATGGGCGCCGAAGAGCAGCTTGGCCATGGGCACGCCGGAGGCGAGGGTCTTCTTGGAGCCGCAGAAGACGGTGGCGATCTCGTCTTCGACCGGGAAGGCGCAGCGCCGCACCAGCCAGGTGGAGAAGGCGAGGATGAAGGCGAGGAAGGCGCCGGCGCCGATGAAGGCGATGCCCAGGGATGCGAGCCCGTTGTGCTGCCACAGGCCGGAGGCGACCGAGTCGCAGAAGGCGCTGTACACCAACAGGAGGATCACCCAGCGGTCCAGCAGGGTGGTGAGGCGCTTGTGGCGGGTGTGCCAGGCGTGCAGCAGGGGACGCATGAGCTGGCCGGCCACCAGGGGCAGCAGGAGCAGGCGGGCGATGCCGATCACCGACGCCATGAAGGGCAGGCCGTCGCCCTGCACGCCGGTGAAGGCGGCCACCAGCAGGGGCGTGGCGACGATGCCCAGCAGGCTGGAGAGGGTCGCATTGAAGATGGCGGCGGGGACGTTGCCGCGGGCGAGGCCGGTCATGGCCACCGACGAGGAGATGGTGGAGGGCAGGGCGCACAGGTAGCAGAAGCCGAGGGCGAGGCCGGCGGGCAGCCAGCGGCCAAGCAGGGCGTAGGCGGCAAGGCCCACGAGGGGGAAGACGACGAAGGTGCACAGTTGCACGACGAGGTGCACCTTCCAGCGGCCCAGGCCGTTGCGGAAGGCGGTCAGGGAGATGCCGAGGCCGTGGAGGAAGAAGACGAGGGCGATGCCGGCGTCGGCGACGCGGTCGCCATGGAGAACGCCGCCGCTGCGGCCCAGGTTGGGGGCGAGGCTGGCGAGCAGCACGGCGGCGATCATGCCGACGAGGAACCACTCCTTGTGGAGGGTGCGCAGGAGTCTGGGCAGGGCGGGGGGCGTCATGGGCGTCTCCTCTGGCTTGCGATGCGGGGGGATGAGGTGGAACGATACGGGCCTTCGGTCTGGCCGGCTAACGGCATCAGGCCATTCCATGCCGCGAAACTGACATCTCCAGGATGTCGAGAGGTGAATCGGTGAAACGTATCCTGCCCGCGCTGGCGGCTTTGCCCCGTCCGGTGTTCGGCCGCAATGAATCCCTGGCGCCGGGGATGTGGACGGACGTCCATACCCATCCCTGGTGCCAGCTTTCATACGCGGTGAGCGGCGTGCTGGCGGTGGCGACGCCTCAGGGGGATTACGTGGCGCCGCCCCACTACGCGGTGTGGATTCCGCCGGAGGTGCCGCACCAGGTGTTCAACCGGGGCCGCACGGAGATGCGCAGTCTGTACCTGGAGAACGGCGCGCCGGGGCTGCCGACGGCCTGTGCGGTGCTGGAGGTGGCGCCGCTGCTGCGTGAGCTGATCCTGAAGGTGGGCGCGCTGCCCCCGGACTACGTGCCGGACGGCCCCGCCGGGCGGCTGGTGGCGGTGTTGCGGGATGAACTCGCCGCCGCGCGGCAGGCGGGCTTTGCGCTGCCCCTGGCGAAGGACCGGCGTCTGCTGCCGATCCAGGCGGCGCTGCAGGACAACCCGGCGGATGCCCGCACGCTGGCCGAATGGGCCACGCAGGTGGGGGCGTCGGAGCGCACCCTGGCGCGGTGCTTCGTCAAGGAGACGGGGCTGGGCTTTGGCGACTGGCGGCGGCGCCTGCGCCTGCTGCTGTCCCTGTCGGCGCTGGAGGCGGGGGACAGCGTGACGACGGTGGCGCTGGCCGCAGGCTATGACTCCACGTCGGCCTTCATTGCGGCCTTCCGCGAGGTCTTCGGCTTTACGCCGGGCAGTCTGCCGGGGCGGAGCTGAACGCGGCGTTCAGGCGCCGAGGAGGTCCAGAAAGGCCTGGGCCGGCATCGGGCGGCCGAAGTGGTAGCCCTGGGCCAGGTCGCAGCCGAGCAGGCGCAGGTCGTGGGCGATGTCGGCGCTCTCGACCCCTTCGGCGAGGACGGTCATCTTGAGGCTCTTGGCCATCTGGATGACGGCGCGGACGATGGCGCCGTCTTCCGGGTCGGTGGGCAGGTCGCGGATGAAGCACTGGTCGATCTTGAGCTTCTCCACGGCGAAGCGGCGCAGGTAGGCGAGGCTGGAGTAACCGGAGCCGAAGTCGTCGATGGACAGGCGCAGGCCCATCTGACGCAGCTGGCGGACGACGGCGAGGACCTGCTCGGTGTCGTGGAGCAGCACCGATTCGGTGATCTCGAGTTCGATGCGGTGGGGGTCGGCGCCGGTGTCGGCGAGGAGCGCGCGAACGGTGTCGACCAGATCGCCGCGGGTGATCTGCAAGGGCGAGAGGTTGATGGCCATGACCAGCTGATGGCCGGCGTCCTGCCAGGCGCGGGCCTGGGTGAAGGCTTCGCGCAGGACCCAGGCGCCAATGGGGACGATGAGGCCGGAATCCTCGGCGACGGGGATGAAGTGGCCGGGCGGCACCAGGGGGCGGTCGGGCGGCTGCCAGCGCAGCAGGGCTTCGGCGCCGATGATGCGGTTGTCGGCAAGATCCACCAGCGGCTGGTAGTGGAGGATGAACTCGTTGCGCTCCAGGCCGCGGCGCAGGCCTTTTTGCAGGTCGAGGCGCGCGAGGGCGTCCTCGTTCATGCGCTGGGAGTAGAAGCGGAAGGTGGCGCGCCCGGCGGCCTTGGCTTCGTACATGGCGGCGTCGGCGTGCTTGGCGAGGGTGTCGAAGTCGGTGCCGTCGTCGGGGAAGACGGCGAGGCCGACGGAGCAGGTGCACAGCAGCTCGTGGCCGTCGGCGTGGTAGGGCTCGGCGAGGGCCTGCATGATCTTCTCGACGACGGGGGCGATGTCTTCGGTGTCGCGGATGCCGTTGAGGAGCACGAGAAATTCGTCGCCGCCGAGGCGCCCGACCAGGTCGGATTCGCGGGTGGCGCTGCGCAGGCGTTCGGCGACGGCCTGCAGCAGACGGTCCCCGATCGGGTGGCCAAGGGAGTCGATGATGTCCTTGAAGCGGTCCAGGTCGAGGAACAGCAGCGCGGGTTTGGCGCGGTTGCGTTCGGCCTGGACGAAGCACTGCTGGGCGCGCTCCTTCAGGAGGAGGCGGTTGGGCAGGCAGGTGAGGGCGTCGTGGTGGGCGAGGAATTCGATGCGCGCTTCGGCGGCCTTGCGGTCGGACAGGTCGGAGAAGATGGCGACGTAGTGGAGGAGCTTGCCGGCCGGGTCGCGCACCGCGGAGAGGGACAGCCACTGGGGAAAGTAGTTGCCGTTCTTGCGGCGGTTCCAGACTTCGCCGCTCCAGTGGTCGTCGCCGGCGAGGGCGTCCCACAGCTGGCTGTAAAAGGCGATGGAGTGGCGCTGGGCGGAGAGGAGCTGGGGGCCCTGGCCGATGACTTCTTCGGGCTGGTAGCCGGTGAGCTGGGTGAAGGCCGGGTTGACCGAGATGATCCGGTTGTCGTGGTCCGTGATCATGATGGCCTCGCGGGTGGCGGCGAGGACGGTGGCGGCCAGCTGAAGCTGGACGCGCTGGGCGCGTTCGCGGCTGATGTCGCGGGTGGTGCCCTCGACGCCGACGGTGTCGTCGTCCGGGTTGCGGTAGAGGTGGGCACTGGTGGCGACCCAGACCTCGTGGCCGTCCTTGTGGCGCAGGCTGGCTTCGTAATGTTCGACGGCGCCGCCGGCTTCTTCGAGGGTCTGCAGGAAGACGTCGCGCTCGGTGGGGCGGGTGTAGAGGCGGGCGATGGGGGTGCCGATGAGCTCTTCCGCGTCGTAGCCGAGGAGCTTGCGGACGGAAGGGGAGACGCGTACGAGGCAGCCGTCGGCGTCGGTGCGGTAGTAGGTGTCCTGCAGGTTGTCGAGGACGGCGCGCAGTTCGGCTTCGGACTGGGCGACGCGGGCGCGGGCGGCGTAGGCGGGGCCGAGGTCGGTGATGAAGCCGAGGGTGCCGACGATCTCGTCGCGGACGTTGCGATGGGTGACGGTGCTGATCAGGGCCGGGAAGGTGCTGCCGTCGGGGCGCAGGCCTTCCAGTTCATACACGCGTCGCTGGGTGGTGGCGACGCGACCGATCTGGCGGGTGAGCTCGGGGCGGCTGGCGGGGGTGACGAAGTCAAGCGGGCTGCGTCCGATGAAGGTCTCCCGCGGGCAGCCGAAGAGGGTGCAGAAGGCCTGATTGACGTCGAGGAAGCGATAGCGGGCATCGACCGTGAAGAAGCCGTCGGCGGCGCTGGCGATGATGTTCCGGTACAGCGCGTCGCGGGAGAGAAGGGCTTCCTCGATGGTGGCCGGTGCGTCGTGGGGCGGCGACATGGTGATGACGGACGTGGACAACGTCCGTCATTACGGCCGCGCCCGGCCGGACTTGAGGTCCGGCCGGACGTGTCAGGCGCCGATGCCGAGGCGTTCGCAGAGGGCCAGGGTGGGGCCGGACTGGTTCATGCAGTAGAAGTGCAGGCCGGGAGCGCCGGCGGCGAGGAGCTTTTCGCACAGGCCGGTGACGACATCGAGGCCGAAGGCGCGGATGGAGTCGCTGTCGTCACCGAAGGATTCGAACTTGCGGCGCATCCAGCGCGGGATCTCGGCGCCGCAGGCGTCGGAGAAGCGGGCCAGCTTGGAGAAGGAGACGATGGGCATGATGCCCGGCACGATGGGGACGGTGATGCCCAGTTTGTCGCATTCGTCGCGGAAGTGCAGGTAGGCGTCCGGGTTGTAGAAATACTGGGTGATGGCGGAGTCGGCGCCGGCGGCGACCTTGCGCTGGAAGGCGAGGAGGTCGTCGCGGGGGCTGCGGGCCTGGGGGTGGTATTCCGGGTAGGCGGCGACTTCGATGTGGAAGTGGTCGCCGGTTTCGGCGCGGATGAATTCGACCAGCTCGTTGGCGTAGCGCAGCTCGCCGGCAAAGCCGACGCCGGAGGGCAGGTCGCCGCGCAGGGCGACGATGCGACGGATGCCGGCGTCGCGGTAGCGGTGCAGGATCTCGCGGATGTGCTCACGCGTGGAGCCAATGCAGGACAGATGCGGCGCGGCTTCGTGGCCTTCGCTGCGGATCTCGAAGACGGTGTCGAAGGTGCGGTCCTGGGTGGTGCCGCCGGCGCCGAAGGTGACGGAGAAGAACTCGGGCTTGAGCACCGCCAGCTTCTGCCGCACGACGCGCAGCTTGTCGGCGCCTTCGGGGGTCTGGGGAGGGAAGAATTCGATGGAGAGGTTGGGGGTCATGGCGGATTTCCGGAGCAAGACGGGCGACCGTCCGGGCGCCGGCAGCGGGCGCGCGGACGGTGACGGGGCCGGTCAGTAGCGGTAGTGGGCGGACTTGTAGGGGCCGTCCACCGGCACACCGATGTACTGGGCCTGGGCGTCGGTGAGCGTGGTCAGCGCGACGTTGAGGGTCTTGAGCTGCAGACGGGCGACCTTTTCGTCGAGATGCTTGGGCAGGGTGTAGACGCCCACCGGGTAGTCGGCGGTCTTGGTGAAGAGCTCGATCTGGGCGATGGTCTGGTTGGCGAACGAGGAACTCATCACGTAGCTGGGGTGGCCGGTGGCGCAGCCCAGGTTCACCAGGCGGCCCTTGGCCAGCAGGATGATGCGGTGGCCGGAGGGCAGGGTGATGTGGTCGACCTGGGGCTTGATCTCTTCCCAGGGGTAGGCTTCGAGGGAGGCGACGTTGATCTCGGAATCGAAGTGGCCGATGTTGCAGACAATGGCGTTGTGCTTCATCGCGACCAGGTGGTGGTGGTCGATGACGTGGTAGTTGCCGGTGGCGGTGACGAAGATGTCGGCCTTGTCGGCGGCGTAGTCCATGGTGACGACGCGGTAGCCTTCCATGGCGGCCTGCAGGGCGCAGATGGGGTCGATCTCGGTGATCCAGACCTGGGCAGAGAGGGCGCGCAGGGCCTGGGCGGAACCCTTGCCCACGTCGCCATAGCCACAGACGACGGCGATCTTGCCGGCAACCATGACGTCAGTGGCGCGCTTGATGCCGTCAACGAGGGATTCGCGGCAGCCGTAGAGGTTGTCGAACTTGGACTTGGTGACGGAATCGTTGACGTTGATGGCGGGGAACTTGAGTTCGCCGCGCTCGTGCATCTGGTACAGGCGATGCACGCCGGTGGTGGTCTCTTCGGTGACGCCCTGGATCCGGGCGAGGCGGGTGGAGTACCAGGTGGGGTCGGTCTTCAGCTTGGCCTTGATGGCGGCGAAGAGGACGGTGGCTTCTTCGCTGTCGGGCGAGTCGAGGACCGACAGATCCTGCTCGGCGCGGGCGCCCAGATGCAGCAGCAGCGTCGCGTCGCCGCCGTCGTCGAGGATCATGTTGGAGTAAGCGCCGTCGGCCCATTCGAAGATGCGGTGGGTGTAGTCCCAGTAATCGGTGAGGGATTCGCCCTTGACGGCGAAAACGGGGATGCGTGCGGCGGCGATGGCGGCGGCGGCGTGGTCCTGGGTGGAGAAGATGTTGCAGGAGGCCCAGCGCACTTCGGCGCCGAGGGCGATGAGGGTTTCGATGAGCACGGCGGTCTGGATGGTCATGTGCAGACTGCCGGTGATGCGGGCGCCCTGGAGGGGCCGGGTCTTGGCGAATTCGTCGCGGATGGCCATCAGGCCGGGCATTTCGGTTTCGGCGATCGTGATCTCCTTGCGACCCCAGTCGGCAAGGGACAGATCGGCGACGACGCAATCGGTGAAGGTTTCAGCCACAGCGTTCATGAGAACTCCTCGAACATGTGGCCGGGAAGGGGATGGTACGGGTGGGCTCACCACGTCTCCCCGTGCCCGGCACGGGTTTGCACACAAGCATGGACGGGTGAGCGCGGTTGCAGGTACGTCGCGGCGGGCGCCGCGGGCACTGACGTCGAGCCTGGGACGGCGGCGGCGTGGGCCGGGTCGTCTTGCAGCGCTCCTCGAAACAGGTCGCGGATTATATCGGGTTTTGCGGCGGTGGCTTGAGCTGCGTGCGCTCAGTCGGCCTGTCCGGCCATGGGCGGCAGACGTCCGAGGCGCGCGGTGAGGGCCCGCAGGGTGGGCTGGCCGGTCTTTTCGAGGACGCGCCGCACGTGGGTGCGGGCGGTGTTGGGGGTGCAGCCGATGCGCGTGGCCACGTCGTCGACGCTGGCGCCGTTGTACAGGGCGCCGAGGATGCGCTCTTCGGCCCGGGTGAGGCCATGGGCGCGGGCGTAGAAGTACAGGGACAGGCCGGCCGTCTGGGTGGATTGCTCGAAGACGATGGCGGCCGGTGTGCCGCTGTCGGTCACCATGCCGGTGAGGGGCAGGATGGCCACGTCGACGCTGTGTTCGCCGTGCCCGAGGGAGAGGTAGGTGCGCAGGCCGCTCTGCACGTCGTCGAGGGCGTCCTGCAGCAGGAGGGCGTCACGGGCGTTGGGCGCTTCGACCAGGTCGTCCAGGATCTGGAGCACGCCGCCTGGGTGGAAGTGGGCGAGCGCGGTACGGCTGGCGTAGATGAGGGTGCGATCCCGCGCGAGGACGGCGATGCCGAAGGCCAGCTCGTCGAGCAGAAGTCCCATGGACAGATCCCGGAGCAGATCGCTGCGGGCCGGCGGAGTGTCGGGGGCGGCAAACGGTGCGGTGGGCATGGCAATCCTCAAGAGCGGAGGGGCCGGCGGGCGCGGGTGGGGCCGGCGGTCATTCCTGCATATGCTAGTGGCGCATGCCTGCACTGCAAAACGATGTCACCTAATGGGGGTCAATAGGCTTCATGAACGGTCTGGGCGTCGGCGTGGGGCGAGTCACGGCGGCGCAGATGCGTCGGGGCCAGGCGATGCCGGTGGAGGGGCAATGGGCGGGCGGTAGCACACGTGCAGGGTCTCGTCCTCGTGGAAATCGAGGCCTGAACCAGGCTCTGTGAGGGCGGCGACGGTGACGTCGCGGGCGGCGTGGAGGTAGATCGTGTCCGGCGCGCCCGGCAACCGGGCGTCGCGCAGCGCCTGGCGGATCTGTAGGGCCTGCGCGGTGGCGGGCTGGGGGCTGTGAAACCACACGACCAGACAGCCGTCCGTGTAGTGGGCAACCCACTGGCGGATCGGGGCGATGCCGGCCAGACAGGGGGCGCACAGATCGCGCATCCAGCTGTCGGTGACGGGGGCGTCCTGCCACGCGAGCATGAAGGTCCAGACCTGGCCTTCGTTCCAGTCTCCATCCCGGTGCGCCGGTCCGCAGTAGGCCTGCCCGGGGACGCTGGCATCGCCCGGTTGCCAGCGCTCCGGCCAGCGCGCCGCGAGGGCGTCGAAGTAGAGGCCGTGGGAGGCGGCGTAGAGGCGGCCGCTGGGGGTCCGGCGGGCAATGTCGTATGCGTCGCGGGAGGAGTAGAAGACCAGCGCGGTCTCTTCGGGAAGGTCCGGGTAGGCATCCACCACCGGTGGCAGCGTGGGAAAGTAGGCGAGCAGTCCAAGGGGCGCCATGAGCTGCGGTGTCGCCGGTACGAAGGTCTGGCGCAGGGCGGTGAGAAAGGCTTCGCGGCTCAGGGCGGGGCCGGTGATGTTGTCAAGGGCGTCGCGGTTCTGACGTCGGCGGGCGATCCACACCCGCACCGCCAGCGCTTCCGGTTGGGGCGGCTCGGGTGATGCGGCCATGGGGATGCTCAGTTCAGGAAGTCGGCAGGTACCGGCTGGAGGTCGGCGTGCATCTCGAGGAACCAGCGGATGACACGGCGCACGCGGGCGGGCAGGCGTCGTTCGGCCAGGCGGCAGATGGAGATCTGCTGGGTGACCGGCGGGTCGTTGTCCCGATGGCGGATGCGCACGAGGCGGCCAGCGGCGAGATCGTCGGCCACCACGTGCAGGGGCAGGACCGTGGCTCCCATGCCGCCCTTGACCATCGCGATGGCGCCGCGCAGGTCGCTGAATTCGCCGCGGACGGACAGATCGTCGGCGTCCGGGCTCATTTCCCGGCGGGCCAGACCAGACAGCCAGCGATGCAGGTAGAAGGCGCTCTCGGGGAAGCACACGTAGGGCAGGCGGACGATGTCGTCCAGGTGGGAGAGGGGGCGGGGGTGGAGTGAAGGGGCCGCGACCAGACCGTATTCCTCGACGCAGAAGGGGTGGTGGATGAGCTGCTTTTCGTGGCGCTTTTCGAGGACGAAGCCGAAGTCCACCTCGCCGCCGAGCACGTCGCGGCTGACCGCGTCGGTGGGTTTGAGGGTGACGCGCAGGTGGATACCGGGAAATTCGAGGCGGCGCGCGAGCAGCTGGGGAAAATGGGGCGAATGGATGCAGCTCTCCGGCATCGAATAGGCGACGAGGCCCTGGATCGATTCGAACTCGGCGTTGAGGCGCTCCAGGAAGGAACTGGAGGACTGCAGGTAGCTTTCGGCAAATTCGGCCAGCAGCTGGGCGGCATCGGTGGGGAGGATGCGGCCGTTGGCGCGGACGAAGAGCTGACATTTGAGGCGCTCTTCGAGGCGGGCGATCTGCTGGCTCACCGCGCCCTGGGTGAGGGATGCAATGCGCGCGGCTTCACTGACGCTGCCGCTGCGGACGACGGCCAGGAATCCCCGGAAGAGTTTGGGGTCGAGTCGTTCAAAATCGCTTGCCGTCCAGGACATTTTGGCTCCGTCTGGGCGATTGTTCAGGAAATATCGTTATTCAGGCATATACGGAGAAGGTATCACAATTCGGTATTGGCAAAATCGGCAAATTCGAAAATGCAGCCCTCAGGGACCGCGAATGCCGGGCAAAAGTGGCAGGGACCGGCGCTGCGCAGGAGGCGCGCGTTCGCGGCGCGGTCGGGGGCGCGTTCGGGCAGATCGCCGCTGTGGCGCAGCTGGGCGATGAGGCTTGCAAGCGCTTCGATGCGCGTGTCGCCACCGATCTCCACGAGGCGGTAGAGGGCGTCGCCTTCATCGAGCTGGTCGATGGTCTGCCACGTGTCGGAGAGCAGGCGGAAGCTTGGCGTGGCGGTGTCGAGGAGGGCGTGCGCGCCCGTACCGGAGTTTTCCGGCGCCTGGGCGATCAGCGCGAAGCTTGCCGGGCAGTGCTCGGCAAAGCGCGACCACAGGGGCGAGGCGACCCCTGCGTCGAAGGCGATCGGACGGATCGGGTAGGACAGATGGGGAACGGCGACCACATGGGCGCGCCAGGGGGGCAGGTCGCCGTCGGCCGGGAGATGGAGGGCGAGGCGGCGGGTGAGCGCGCCGGTGTCGAGTTCGGTCTTCAGCCCGGCCAGCAGGCGGGTGACGGTGACGTCCGGCCCCAGTGCGGGGAACGCCGGCAGGCCGACGGCGCGCAAGAACAGGCCGAGGGCTTCCAGGCCCGAGAAGATCAGCAGGCGGGGGGCCGACTGGCGGATCTGGCGCAGGGCGTGGCGGCGGCTGTCGATGCACGCGGCGCTCAGTTCGTCCCGGTCGACGCCGGTCTTGTCGCTCCAGCCCTGGGTGGCGCAGGCCACCATGTCGTGCAGGGAAATGTCCTCGCCCGGCACCAGATCGCTGCGCCGGCAGATCTCCTGGGCCCGCGCGTAGTAGCTGCTGCCCACGTCGGCGCGCACCGCGATCGTCCGGCCTTGCACCGAGGCGGCGGTCATCACGCCGCCGATGCGTTCGCCGGCGGCGAAGCGCGCGCGCAGGGTCACGTAGTGTTCATCGGGTAGCCAGTCGAACTGCGTGGTGTCGGTGCCGCCGTCGTCGAACTGCAGGCCGAGGGTGACGTGGCGGGCGTGGCTCTGGCGACCGGTGGGGCTGGCAGCCGGGTGTTTCTTGTCCACCGGAATCACGCTGCCGGCCCCGGCGGCCCGCAAGTCGTGACGGGTGGCGTCGATGAGCGTCTCCACGTCCTCCGGGCGCATGCGGTATTCGTGGTGATCCGGGGTCACATAGCGGTGGGCGCGGGCGTATTCGGCGAGGCTGCGGTGCCGCGCATAGACGGTGCTGGGGCCCTTGAGGGCGTATCGTGGGGCGTCGGGCAGGGTCCAGAAGCCGGTGAGGTTGGGATTGATGCCGACGATCATCACCGGGGCCTTGCGGCATCCGCGCAGGGCCGCGGGATCGGGCAGGCCGAAGCCTTCCACGGTGACGGCCTGCGGGGTGGGGGCGGGCGCATCGGCGCGGGCTGCGGGGAGGGCGTCCAGGGCCGCGCCGTCACACAGGGGAAAGGGGCCGAAACGGTCTGGGGCGCGCCACAGGGATGTGCAGTCGCGGCAGCTGCGGACCTCATCCATCAGGGCGACTTCGATAGGCGGCTTCATGGCTGGCTCCAGGCGGGGATGAGCACGGTGGCGGTGGTGAAGCTGACCCTGTTGCGGGGGGCGGGCCGTCCGTCCTTGACCCAGTGTTTGGCGCCCGCCCGCAGGTGGATGCGGCGCGGCAGGTCGGGGATGTGGAGGGCCCCCGAACAGCGCCACGCCGACTCGCCGCCCAGGCGGAAGTAGCTGGCCCAGAATTCACCGCAGCGCACCAGGCGGAGTTCGCCGGAAATGGGGCCCTTGAGCGGGCCGCCGACGTCCTCTCCATAACGGTTGTAGTGATTGGAGGACGCCGTGACGCTGTCGTCGATGCGGGCCAGCGCGCCGGCCAGGTTCCAGCCGATGCGGAAGCCGTCGTTCTCGTCGCATTCGCTGCTCACGTAAGGCGGGGCGCCATGCACGTCGAAGCACAGGCTGCGGTATTTGTCGTCGGCCGTGTGGCTGCGGTCCACGAGGGAGCGCCGCGGCGGATCGATGGTGAGGGCGGCCAGTTCCAGCGTGGTGCCCTGGGCCGGGTCCTCGCTGACGAAGGTGATGCGGGCGTCGAAGTCGGTGACCAGGGCGCGTGCGAGGACGGCGGCGCCACCGGAATAGCCGGTGCCGGCCGGCATGTCCACGATGAAGGCGGGCGCCTCGGGCGGTCCGAACAGGATGAAGGACTCCGGCACGGGGTTGGAGTAGCCGAAGATCCAGCGGCGGCTGGCGGCGCCGTCCGTGAAGTCGTCGTCCAGCAGGATGGCGCTTTGCTGGGCGCGGGCGTCCAGATCGGCATCCGTCGTCAGCCAGACGTCGGGCTGGAACTGGCCGGAGCGGCCCCGTCGCACGAGAAGGTAGGCGCCGTCGGAGCGCCCGCCGGGGAAGGGGAGATCCGGGAAGCGGTGTGCGGCGCTGTCGCTGCTCCAGGCCTGGTGGTCGTCTGCACTGGGTTCGGCATAGGGGTTGAGGCTGCAGGCGGTGTCGAAGCCGGTCGCGATCACGTCGGCGAGCATCGTGGCCGGTACGATCAGGCGCGGCGGGTGGCGCAGGGCGGCGCCCAGCAGGCGACGGGCGCAGGCCTGCACCTGATCGTGCGTGAGGGGGGTCTCGTGGGGCACCAGGAAGGCGAGGGGGCAGGCCTGACCGAAGGTCCACAGGAAATCGTCGAGGGACAGGGACGGCACGCCGTCAAGGCCCGTCGGCCCCGCGCATTCGAGGCGACCGTCGACGCTGTGCAGGATGGTGGCAAGGCCGCTCGCGCCGAGGGCAAGGGCCGACCACCACGGATCGGTGCCGGTGCCGGGGCGGCCGGCCCCGTGCCGAGTGTCGCCACCGATGGCAAGGCAGGGAAGGGAGGGTGTGGGCATCGCGGGGCGTCTCCGGAGGCGCGAAAGGAAATCCTGCCTGTGCACAGGCGCCCTTCGGCGACGGAGGCCGACACCCGGTCTGCGCAGAAGGCGGCGTGGCGCATCGGCGCAGGGCCCGGAGATGGGCGTGCTGCATAGGCAGGCGCCCATTCTGGGCGCCTGCCTATGCGTTTGTCGTCATCAGAATTGGTGAATGCGCCCGATGGCCCACGACGGTCCGGGCCGGGGGCTCAGGGGAGTGCGGCGTCGAGGGTCCGCAGGAAGGCGTCGGCGGCCTGGAAGCCGATGACACGCTGGGCGCGGCGTTCTGCGCCGTGGGCGTCGAAAAAGAGGATGCCCGGCGGGCCGAAGAGATCGAAGCGCTTGAGCAGGGCCTTGTCGTCCTCGCTGTTGGCGGTGACGTCGGCCTGCAGGAGGAGGACGCCGGCGAGGCGTCGGGCGACGGCGGGGTCGGCGAAGGTGAAGCGTTCCATCTCCTTGCAGGACACACACCAGTCCGCGTAGAAGTCGAGCATCACCGGGCGGTCGGCGGTCTTGAGGATCTCGTCCAGCTCGGCGCCAGAGGCGATGCGGCGGAAGTGCGGGCCCTCGGCCGGCGCGGCGGCCTGGGCGCGCAGGATG
>DAOQMM010000079.1:0-17541 GCA_035335645.1 Rhodocyclaceae bacterium
GATGCGGCGGAAGTGCGGGCCCTCGGCCGGCGCGGCGGCCTGGGCGCGCAGGATGGCCAGGGGCTGGAGGGGATCGCGGGAGCCGGCCAGGGCGCCGATGAACAGCGCCGCGCCGGTGAGCAGGGCGACCACGCCGATGCCCTTCCAAAAGCGCTGCCAGCCGGCGGCATGGGGCGGCAGCGGGTCGAGGGCGTGCAGGTAGATGGCCGACATGATGAGCAGTCCGGCCCAGGCCAGCATGGGCACCACTGCCGGCAGCACCGGCGAGACCAGCCACACCGCGACGCCCAGCAGCATGACCCCGAAGGCCCGCTTGACGCCTTCCATCCACGGGCCGGGGCGCGGCAGGGCGCTGCGGGCGGCTACACCGACCAGCAGCAGGGGGGCGCCCATGCCCAGCGCCATGGTGAACAGGGCCGCACCGCCGAGCAGCGCGTCGCCGCTCCGGGCGATGTAGAGGAGCGCGCCGGCCAGGGGCGCGGCCACGCAGGGGCCGACGATCAGGGCCGACAGGGCGCCCATCAGGATGACGCCGGCCGGCGAGCCGCCGGGCTGGTGATTGGCGCGGTCGGACAGGCGGCTCTGCAGCGCGGTGGGCAGTTGCAGCTCGTAGAAGCCGAACATGGACAGGGACAGGGCCACGAAGACCAGGGCGAAGCCGCCCAGCACCCAGGGATTCTGCAGGGCGGCCGACAGCAGGGTGCCGGACAGCCCGGCGGCGACGCCGGCGGCGGTGTAGGTGAGGGCCATCCCCAGCACGTAGAGCAGCGACAGGGTGAAGGCCCGCCCGCGGGAGATGGCGTGGCCGTGGCCGACGATGATGCCGGAGAGGATCGGGATCATCGGGAAGACGCAGGGGGTGAAGGCGAGGAGCAGGCCGAAGCCGAAGAAGCTGGCGAGGGTGGCGAGGGTGCCGCCACCGGCCAGCAGGCGGGCGATGCGGCCGGATTCGTCGTGGGCGTCGGCCGGCACGGCGGTGGTGGATGCCGGTGCAGTGAGCGGGGCCTCGGCGGCCGGTGCCTGGCCGAGGGCGCGGGCGAGGAAGCCACCGACCTTGCGCTGTCCCGCGGGGTCGATGCTCACCGTCTGGGGGGTGGGTGGGTAGCAGATGCCCAGGTCGGCGCAGCCCTGGCTGGTGACGGTGAGCTTGAAGGGCGGCTGGCCGGCGCTGAGGGGCAGGGGGAAGACCAGTTCGCCCCGGTAGGTTTCGACTTCGCCGTAGATGTCGTCCTTCTTGCGTTTGCCGGGCGGAAGCTGGGCCTCGCCGAAGGTGACGCCGTCGGCCTCGAACTTGAACTTGTGCTTGTAGAGGTAATAGCCCTCGGCGACCTGGAAGCGGATCTCGACGGTGCGGTCGTCGAGGGCGCGGGCGTCCAGGTGGAAGGCCTGCTCGGCGGGCAGCGGTTCGGCCGCGGCGGCCGGACGGGCGACGAGGAGGCCCAGCATCAGCAGGGCGGGCAGCAGCAGGGCGAAGAGGCGGAGCAGGGCGCGGTTCATGGCGGGCAAGTGTAGCGGGTGCCGGCGACGGGCGCGCCGACGGAGATCAAGAAGCCGGAGCGGTTTCGCCGGCCACCCAGGCGAGGTAGGCGGGCAGGCCCTCGCTGACAGGGACTGCGACGATCTCCGGAAGTTCGTAGGGATGGGCGGCGCGCAGGGTCTCCTGCAGGGCGGCGTAGCGTGCGCGGGGGGTCTTGATGAGGAGCGGAACCTCGGTGGCGGTCTCGGTCTGCCCCTGCCAGCGATAGACGGAGGTGCACGGCGCCTGGATGCTCACGCAGGCGGCGAGGCGGGCGTCCACCAGCTGGCGGGCGATGCGTGCAGCGCTGTCGGCGTCGGGCAGGGTGGTGAAAACGAGCAGGATGTCGGGGTCGGCCATGGGCGGAGTTTACTTCAGCAGACGCCGCCGCATCAGGACCCGGGCAACGGCGAAGGCGATGCCCGCGCAGGCGGTCAGGACGACCAGGTGCAGCCCGGCGTGGACGGGCCAGTGCCCCTGCAGCAGCGGGCGGGCAAGGGCCACGGCGTGGCTGAGGGGGAGCAGCTCGGCGAGGAGCTGGAAGCCGCCGGGCAGCTGGTCGCGGGGAAAGAACACGCCGGACAGGAGGGTCATGGGCGTGATGAAGAGGGTGAAGTAGTAGGTGAAGAAGTCGTAGCCTGGCGCCAGGGCGGTCATGATCAGGCCGAGGGCGGCGAAGGCGAGGCCGGTGAGGAAGACCACCGGCAGGGCGGCGAGGGCCAGGGGCGAGGCGGTGTAGCCGAACAGGGCGATCACCGCGAGGATGGCGAGGCCGGCCATGGTGGCTTTGCTGGCGGCCCACAGGAGTTCGGCGGCGACGATGTCATCGAGGGACACGGGGGCGTTGAGGATGGCGTCCCAGGTTTTCTGTACGTGCATGCGCGAGAAGCTGGAGTACAGCACCTCGAAGGTGGCCGCGTTCATCGTGGAATAGCACAGGGTGCCGCCGGCCAGGAAGGCGATGTAGGACTGGCCGCCGACCTCGGGCACCAGCATGCCCAGGCCGTAGCCGAGACCCAGCATGTAGATCACCGGATCGGCCAGGTTGCCGACGATGGAGGGAAGCGCCAGCTTGCGCCAGACCAGGAAGTTGCGGCGCCACACGGCGGCGATGCGGCCGGACAGGCGCGGTGGGGCAGGCTGGGGGGGGTTCATGGGGTCTCCGGCGTGCGGCCGTCGAGCCACGGGAGGTAGTCCCGGTCGGGTCCGAGGGCGTGGTGGTCCACCAGGTCGTAGGCGAGGAACTCGATGAGGCGTGCGGCGGGCAGCACGCCGCGGGCGCTCTGGGACGAGAGGGCGTCGAGCTTGGCGGCGAGGAGGCGGTGCGCCTTCATGTGCTGGTCCGTGCGGGGGTAGGCGATCTCGCCGAGGAGGGCCTCCTCGTCACGGAAGTGGCGCTCCGTGGTGTGGGCCAGTTCGCGGATCGCCACGTGGAGGTCGGCGGTGGGGCCGTCGCGCCGGATCATCTCCAGCAGGGCCTGGGCGAGGGTGAAGAGTTCCTTGTGCTGATGGTCCATGAGGGGATGGCCAAGCGTGTGCCCGTCTTCCCAGCCGAGCCGGTCGAGACGAGACAGCTCGGCGTGGGCGTGGGGCTGATCATGGCGCTCGGGCGCCGCGACGACCAGGTTGCGGCCCTGGCGCTTGGCCCGGTAGAGGGCCTTGTCGGTGCGGTGCAGCCAGGCGTGCCAGTCCTCGTCTGCCTGACATTCGGCCACGCCAAAGCTGGCGCTGAGCGGACCGGCGTCCGGGAAGGGGGCCGCGGCGATGGCCTGGCGCAGCTTGGCCGCCAGGGTCAGGCCGCCGACGAGGGGGGTGCTGGGCAACAGGACGAGGAACTCTTCACCGCCGTAGCGGCCGATCACGTCCAGGTCGCGGCATTCGGCCAGGATGCGGCGGGCGAATTCCACCAGCACCCGATCGCCGGCCTGGTGACCGAGGCGGTCGTTGATGAGCTTGAAGTGGTCGATGTCCGCCATGATCAGGGTGATCGGATGACCGAAGCGGCGGAAGCGCTGCATCTCGCTGGCGGCGGCTTCCTCGAAGCGGCGCCGGGTGAGCAGGCCGGTCAGGGCGTCGGTCGCGGAGCGGGTCTCGAGTTCGGCCAGGGCCTGGCGCAGGATGTCTTCGCGGGTTTCGTGATCGGTGAGGTCCACGAAGCAGGCGATGAGCAGGCCGTCCGCCACCTGCAGCTGGACACGGATGTGGAGCGGGCCGGCGGGGCCGCGGAGCAGGCATTCGACGCTGTCGTGGGGCCGGATGTCCGGGTGCAGCGCGGCCAGGTGCGCCGGCCAGTCCGGCGGCGGGCCGATGCGGTCGCCGGCATCGGCGTGGCGGAGCCAGTCGGTGAGCGGCATCCCGAGGGTGGCGGGGGCGCTGAAGAGGGCCGCGAAGCCCCGGTTCGAGCTCAGAAGCCGACCGTCAGTGGCACGGGCGACCGCCAGGGCGACCGGCAGGTGCTCGATGATCGTTCGGGGGTCGGGGCACGCGGACATGGTTGTTCTTGTTGGGGCGTGGATAGGCGGGACTGTACCGCCTATCCCCCGTCCTGTGGGGAAAACCCCGCTCATAGCCGGGGTATGCGGCGCACCTCAGTCGCGCAGCTCGCGGCCGGTCAGCTTGAGGAAGACGTCCTCGAGATTGGCGGGCCGGTGCAGGGTACGCAGGCCGCTCTGGTGGGCCAGATGGGCGAGCAGCGGGGCCGCGTCGTCGGTGTAACAGAAGGCCGTCTCGCCGCTCACCTCGCAGCGCCGGGCGAGGGCCGCGGCATGGCGGGACGCCCACGCCGGGGCGCCGCCGGGGGCATCGGCCCAGTCGCCGAAGACTTCCACCACCTGGGGTTCGATGTGGGCGGCGATGACCTCCCGCGGGCTGCCCTGGGCCAGGATGCGGCCGCCGTCGAGGATGGCGAGGCGGTCGGCGAGGCGCTCGGCCTCGTCCATGAAGTGGGTGGTGAGGAGCACCGTGGTGCCTTCGGCGACGAGGCGGCGCAGGCGTTCCCAGATGAGGTGGCGGGCTTGCGGGTCGAGGCCGGTGGTGGGCTCGTCGAGGATCAGCAGTTCGGGACGGTTGACCAGGGCGCGGGCCAGGGTCAGGCGCCGCTTCATGCCGCCGGAGAGGGACGGGATGCGGGCGTTTTCCTTGCCTTCCAGGCCGGCGAAGGCGAGGAGCTCGGGGATGCGCGGGCGGATCTCGCTGTCCGGGATGCCGAAGTAGCCGGCAAAGACGAGGAGGTTCTCGGCGCAGGTGAAATCCGGGTCGAGGCTGTCGAGCTGGGGGACCACGCCGACGCGGGCGCGGGCTTCGCGCGCCTGGGCCGGCACCGGCAGGCCGCACAGGCGGATGCTGCCGGCGCTGGCCGCGGTGAGGCCGAGGGCGCAGCGCAGGGTGGTGGTCTTGCCGGCGCCGTTGGGGCCGAGCAGGGCGAAGCATTCGCCCGGGCGCAGGCTCAGGTCGAGCCCGCGCACCACCTCCCTGGCGTCGGCGCCATGGCCGAAGCGCTTGACGAGACCGGCGATCTCGAGGGGCATCAGACGGCCGGCGGCACGCTGGCGACGAAGGACGGCCGGGCCAGCAGGCCGGCGGCCCAGGCGGCCAGGGCGGGACGGCCGGCGCGCCAGTCCAGGTGGGCGAAGCGCAGGTCCAGATAACCCAGGGCGCAGCCCACGGCGATGTCGGCGAGGGTCAGGGTGTCGCCGCCGAAGCCCTTGCGGGCGGCGAAGCGTTCTTCCAGTGCGCCCAGGCCGCGGCGGATCTTGGTGATCTGGCGCTCCAGGCTGGCCGGGTCCTGCTGGGGGGCGGGGCGACGCATCTCCAGGAAGGCGCTCACCGCCGCGTCGGTGATGCCGTCGGCGAGGGCCTCGCTCTGGCGTACCGGCAGCGAGGCGATGCGGTCGGCGGGCAGCAGGGCGGGGCCGCCGAGGGTTTCCAGGTATTCGGCGATGACCGGCGAGTCGAACCACACCTCGCCGTCGTCCGCCACCAGCACGGGCACCTTGCCGAGGGGGTTGTAGTCGGGCACGTTGGTCTCGGCCAGCCACGGGATGTCCACCTGCAGGTCGCAGGGCAGGCCTTTTTCGGCAAGGATCACGCGGATCTTGCGTGCGAACGGGCTGGTGAGCGAAACGATGAGCTTCATGGGCGGGGTTCCTGTCGGGGGTCGGGGCTCAGAGGGGCGTCCAGGCCCGTTCGATGACGGTTCTGAGGATGTGCAGGCGGCCATGGAAGAAATGGTCGGCGCCTGGAATGACGACCACCGGGATTTCCTGGGGTTCCGCCCATTCCATCACGTTGGCGAGGGGCACGGTCTCGTCCTTCTCGCCATGGATGACCAGGGTGTCGGCCGGGACCGGCAGTGTGGTGTAGCTGCGGGCGCCCGTGACATAGCCGGCCGCAGTGCCCACCAGCACGATGCGCTGGGCCGGCGCGACGCTCTCGGCGAGCCGCGCGGCGACGCGGGTCTGCACGTAGGCGCCGAAGGAGAAGCCGCCCAGGGCGATGGGCAGGCTGCCCCAGCGGCTCTCGGCCCAGCTCAGCACGGCCAGCATGTCGTCGGTCTCGGCATGGCCGTTGTCGTGGGTGCCGGCGCTCTTGCCCACGCCGCGGAAGTTGGGGCGGACGACGGCGTAGCCCAGGTCGCGCAGCACCCGCGCCAGGGTGTGGGCCACCTTGTTGGTGTTGGCGCCGTGGAAGAGCGGATGGGGATGGCACACCAAGGCAATCCCGCGCACGTCGGCGGGGGTGTCGATGAGCAGCTCGATGGCCCCGGCGGGACCGTTGATGAGGGCGGATTCGGTGGCGGCGGGGCGGTTCATGGCGGCTCAGATCTTGAGACGTTCGACGATGCGGCCGTGCTGCAGGTGTTCGTGGATGATCTCGTCGATGTCGGCCTTGTCCACGAAGGTGTACCAGACCTCGTCCGGGTAGACCACCAGCACCGGCCCTTCGTCACAGCGGTCGAGGCAGCCGGCCTTGTTGATGCGCACCTTGCCACGGCCCTTGAGACCGAGGGCGGCGATGCGGTCCTTGGCGTAGGCCTGCAGTTCGGAGCCGCCGCGGGCGTTGCAGCAGGTCTCGCCTTCGGGGCGCTGGTTGCAGCAGATGAACACGTGGTGCTTGAAGTAGCTCATGGGGCGGGATTCTCCGGTAAGGGGCGCCTGCGATTATCGTCCAAACGCCGCCCGGCGGGCGCGGCTCAGTGGGGGCCGGCCCCGTCCCGTCCGCTGCGGCCGCCCAGCAGGCCCAGATAGAGGAAGGCGAGGAAGGGCCACAGGCTCGCGGCGAGGGAGGTCAGCCCATGGAAGTTGAGGAGGTTGCCCCGCAGGGCGAGCAGGGTGTCGTTCGGCAGGAAGGGGTTTTCCGGGGCGAGATTGACCAGGGCGGTGCCCACCAACAGGGCCAGCCCGGCCAGGACCGCGTGCAGGCGGGTGGGCAGGATCAGGCAGGCGGTGAGCAGGGCGGCGCCTGCGGCGATGCCGATCTGTCCGCCGGGCGTCGCCCAGTGGAAGGGGTCGCCGGGCGAAAAGAACATGCCCGCGGCGAGGCTTTTTGCCCCCAGCCCGAGGAGCACCAGCAGTAGGATCGGGAAGGGGCTCGGGCTGCGCATCATGCAGCGCGCGGTGAGGCCCACGGCGACCAGCTGGCTGGCGGCGATGGCGGCCTCCACCTTGACGAAGCGCTGGGGGTTGAAGGGGATGGGCGTGGGCAGGTCGAACAGGCGGCGCAGGTCGCCGGTGGCGAAGAGCAGGCTCTCCGGCGTGAGCAGGGTGAGCAGCCACAGGCCCATCAGCACCATGCCGGCCTCGCCCACGTGCCCGGCCACGATGCGGCGCGTGCGCCAGCGCGCCAGGGCGCCGCGGGTGTCAAACAGGGGCGCCCCCCAGCGGGCGCCGGCGAGGGCTCCGATGAGCCCCCCGAGGGCGTTGCAGCCCAGATCCACATTGGAGGGGACGCGACTGGGCAGGAAGTTCTGCAGCGTCTCCAGGCCGAGACTGAGGAGTCCGGCGATCACCACCGCCATGCACACCGCGCCGCCGGGCCGCAGGCGCCCGCCCAGGGCCGGGACGAGGGCGAAGCTGAAGGGCACGAAGCCCAGTACATTCACGATCAGGTCTGTCTGGCTGTAATAGCGTGGCCACGGTGCGGTCAGGAAGTCGAGGAGCGGCAGGCCCGGATCGCGCCAGCCCGTGAAGGGGTGCAGGCAGGCGTACACGATGAGCACGCCGATGGCCACCGCGAAATGCAGGGCCATGGGGGACGGACGTGAACGCAAGGGGATGGGCATCTCGGCGCGGCGGGCGGGCGACATCCGGATTTTAGGCCGGGACGGGCCGCCCTGTCCGTTTGGCGTGTGCGGCGCAGCAAATCGCCCCGGAGCGGCCGGGCCCGCCGCTCCGGGGGGCCGCAACCCTCAGCCGCTGTTGCGCAGGCCGGCGGCGATGCCGTTGATGGAGAGCAGGATGCCGCGCCGCACGCGCTCGTCCTGGTGGCCTTCCCGATAGCGGTGAAGCAGCTCCACCTGGACGTGATTGAGGGGATCCAGGTAGGGGAAGCGGTTGCGCATGGAGCGCTTGAGGAGCGGGTTGGCGTCGAGCAGTTCCTGCTGGCCGGTGATGGCCAGGAGCACCTCCAGCGTGTCGGCATGTTCCTGGCGGATGCGCGGGAAGATCGCATCGCGCAGGGCGGTGTCGCGGACCAGCTCGGCGTAGCGGCTGGCGATGGCGATGTCGCTCTTGGCCAGCACCATGTCCATGTTGGAGAGCAGGGTGGCGAAGAAGGACCATTCCTTGTGCATGGCCTGCAGGCGCGCCCGGCCGGCGTCGCCGTGGCGTTCCAGGTAGGCCCGCACGGCCGAGCCGAAGCCGTACCAGCCGGGCAGCATGAGACGACACTGGGCCCAGCTGAAGACCCAGGGGATGGCGCGCAGGTCCTCGATGGCGGTGGACTTCTTGCGCGAGGCCGGGCGGCTGCCGATGTTGAGGGCGGCGATCTCGGCGATCACCGTGGACTCCCAGAAGTAGCGCTCGAAGCCGTCGGTCTCGTAGACCAGCGTGCGGTAGGCGGCGAAGGCGTCGGCGGACAGCTCGTCCATGGCCTCCAGATAGTCGGGGCGCGGGGCCGGGTCGCGGGGGGCGAAGAGGGTGGCCTCCAGGGTGGCGGCGGCGAGCACTTCCAGGTTGCGCCGGCCCACTTCCGGGTTGGCGTACTTGGAGGCGATGACCTCGCCCTGCTCGGTCAGGCGGATCTGGCCCTGCACGGCGCCGCCCGGCTGGGCCAGGATGGCCTGGTAGCTGGGGCCGCCGCCGCGCCCGACGGAGCCGCCGCGGCCGTGGAACAGGCGCAGGCGCACGCCGTGGCGGGCGAAGACCTCCACCAGGCCGATCTCGGCCTTGTAGAGCTCCCAGCCGGAGGTGAGGAAGCCGCCGTCCTTGTTGCTGTCGGAGTAGCCCAGCATCACCTCCTGCTCGCCATGGCGGGAATCCAGCAGGGCCCGGTAGCCAGGCAGCTGGAACAGGCGGTCCATGACGCCGGCGGCGTTGCGCAGGTCGCCGATGGTCTCGAAGAGCGGGATGATGTTCACGTCCAGCACGCCCTCGGCCGGGCGCAGCAGGCCGGCCTCCTTGGCGAGCACGGCCACCTCCAGCAGGTCGGAGACGTCGTCGGTCTTGGAGATGATGCAGTTGGGCACCGCCGCCCGGCCATAGCGCAGGTGGGCGGCGCGGGCGGCGCGGAAGATCGCCAGCTCGCCGCGGGATTCCTCGGAATAGTCGATCCACGGCGAGGCGAGGGGCCGCGGGGTGGCCAGTTCGTCCAGCAGCAGGGCGCAGCGGCCGGCCTCGTCGAGGGCCAGGTAGTCGGTGTCCGGGGTGATGGCGCGCAGCAGCTCAGCCACCACACGCTCGTGCACGTCGGAGTTCTGGCGCAGGTCGATGGGCGCCAGGTGGAAGCCGAACACCCCCACCGCCCGGCGCAGGTGGCGCAGGCGGCCGCGGGCCAGGGCGCCCAGGCCGTTGGCCAGGAGGGAGCGATGCACGATCTCCAGGTCGTCGGCAAAGGCGTCCACATGGGAATAGGGCGCTGCGGGGCCCACCGCATGGCGCGGCGGGGTATGGCCGAGCAGGTGCGCGTAGGTGGCGGCGAGGCGCGCGTAGAGGCCGGTGAGGGCGCGCCGGTAGGGCTCGTCGATGCGGTGGGGCGAGCCGTCCGGCGAGGCTTCGGCGAGGCGCAGCAGGGCGTCCGAGGCGCTCACCAGCCCTTGGGCGACGGAGAGCTGGGAGCCCAGGGTGTGCACCTCGTCCATGTAGAAGGTGAGGACCTTCTCGGCCTGCACGGCGAGGGCCTTTTCGAGGATCTCGGCGGTGACGAAGGGGTTGCCGTCCCGGTCGCCGCCGATCCAGCTGCCCACCTGCAGGAAGTTGGGCAGCTCCAGTGCGCCCCAGCTGCGATCGCGGGTGGCGAGGCGGTCTTCCAGGTTGGCGTAGAGGCGCGGCAGCTCCCGCAGGAAGGTGTAGTCGAAGTAGGACAGGCCGTTGCTCACCTCGTCCATCACCGACAGCTTCTCGGTACGCAGCATGCGCGTCTGCCACAGGGTCAGCACGGCGCGGCGCAGGGCCTCGTCGTTGGCCTGCTCCTCTTCCGGGGTGAGCTGCATGCGGTCCCGTTCATCGAGCAGGCGCGCGATCACCATCTGGCAGTTGAGGATGCTCTTGCGCTGCACTTCGGTGGGGTGGGCGGTGAGCACCGGGGTGACCCGCGCCGTGTCGAAGAAGGCCGCCAGCTCGGGCGTGCCCTGGCCGGCGGCGAAGGCGCGCTCCAGGGCGTGGGCGAGGCTGCCTTCCCGCGGCGCCGAGCCGGCCAGCTGGTGGGCGCGGGAGCGGCGGATGTGGTGCTGGTCCTCGGCGATGTTGGAGAGGTGCGAGAAGTAGCTGAACGCACGCACCACGTCGATGGTCTGGTCGCGGGACAGGGAATCCAGCGTGGCTTCCAGCTCCTTGCGGGCCGCCGGGTCGGCGTGGCGGCGGAAGCGGATGGAGCTCTGGCGGATCGTCTCCACCAGGTCGAACACCGCTTCGCCCTCCTGGGCGCGCAGGGTGTCGCCCAGCACGCGGCCAAGCAGACGGATATCGTCACGGAGGGGGAGGTCCTTGTCTTCGCTCATGGGGAGTCCTGGAAGGTTCGAGGGGGCCGCCGGCAGCGGGCCGCGGGGTCAAGGGCTCCATGCTAGAATCCGCGACCCGATGGACGCCATTGGTGGCAACCCTGATGCTGCGCTGCATCAGCGCGCAATCTGCGCCCTCCGCCCGGTCTTGTCCATCCCCCGAACGCCAACCGGAGCCCCGCCCGGGCTCCCCACGACCGCCGAGCCGACTACCGTGAGCGCCCCTACGCCCGACCGCATCGTCATCGCCACCCGTGAAAGCCGCCTCGCCCTGTGGCAGGCGGAGCACGTCAAGGCCCGCCTTGAGGCCCTCTACCCGTCCTGCACGGTCGAACTGCTGGGCATGACCACCCGCGGCGACCAGATCCTCGACCGGCCCCTCGCCAAGGTCGGCGGCAAGGGCCTGTTCGTCAAGGAACTGGAAACTGCCCTGCTGGACCGCCGCGCCGACATCGCCGTGCATTCCATGAAGGACGTGCCCATGGAGCTGCCGCCGGAGTTCGCCCTGGTGGCCATCTCCGAACGGGAGGTGCCGCTGGACGCATTCGTCTCCAACAAGTACGAAAGCCTCGACGACATGCCGCCGGGCGCCGTGGTGGGCACCTCCAGCCTGCGCCGCGAGGCCCAGCTCCACGCCCAGTATCCGATGCTCGCCGTCACCAGCCTGCGCGGCAACCTGGACACCCGCCTGCGCAAGCTGGACGAAGGCCAGTACGACGCCATCATCCTCGCCGCCGCCGGCCTCACGCGCCTCGGCCTGGCCGCGCGCATCCGCGCCGTGCTGCCCTCCACCGTCTCCCTGCCGGCCGCCGGCCAGGGCGCCCTGGGCATCGAGGCCCTGGCCGACCGCCCCGAAGTCGCCGCCTGGATGGCGCCCCTCGCCGAAGCCGGCACCGCCGCCTGCGTGCGCGCCGAGCGGGCCACCTCCCGTGCCCTGGCGGGCAGCTGCGAGGTGCCCCTGGGCGCCTACGCCGAGGTGCAGGACGGCCAGCTCTGGCTGCGCGGCTTCGTCGCCCTGCCCGATGGCTCCCGCATCGCCCGCGCCGAGCGTCGTGGTCCCCTCGCCGAACCGGAAGCCCTCGGCCTGGCCCTGGCCGCCGACCTGCGCGCCGACGGCGCCGACGAGATCCTCGCCGGCCTCTGAGCGCCGCCCGCGGAGCGTCCCATGAGCGGCCTGCCCCTCGCCGGACGCACCGTCGCCGTCACCCGCCCGGCCGCCCAGGCCGACAGCCTGTGTGCGGCGCTGGTCCGGCTGGGCGCCGAGCCCCTGCGCTTTCCGCTGCTCACCGTCACGGCGGTGGCCGATCCGGCCCCGCTGCAGGCCGTCGCCGGGCATCTGGGCGACTTCGATCTGGCCTTCTTCGTCAGTCCCAACGCGGTCAATTTCGCCCTCGACGCGCTGCTGCCGGTGGCCCCCTGGCCGGCCCGGCTCGCCGTCGCCACGGTCGGACTGGGCAGCGAGGCGGCTCTGGCGGTGCGCGGCTTCCATGACGTGATCGCGCCGCGCGCCGGCTTCGACAGCGAGTCGGTGCTGGCCCTGCCGGAATTCCAGGCCGAGGCTGTGGCCGGCCGGCGCGTGCTGATCCTGCGCGGCGACGGCGGGCGCGACCTGCTCGGCAACACCCTCGTCGAGCGCGGCGCCCGCGTGGACTACCTCACCTGCTACCACCGGGGCGGCCCGGACGCCGACCCGGCGCCCCTCTTCGAGCACGCCCGCAGGGGCCGCCTCGACGCCCTCACGGTGACCAGCAGCGAAGGCGTCGCCCATCTGCTCGCCCTGCCGGGCTGGGCCGTGCTGGCAGACGTGCCCCTCTTCGTGCCCCATCCGCGCATCGCCGAGGCCGCCCGGCGGGGTGGATTTGCCACGGTGATCCCCACCGGCCCCGGCGACAGCGGTCTCCTCGACGGCCTGCGCGCCCACTTTGCCGCCGCGCCCTGAAGCGTGTCGCGACTGCTCCCCCTTCGTCGACGTCCTATCCGGGTTAAACTCACGCCATGAGCAGCGAACTCCCCAGCCTCCCGTCCGTGGACGCCGCCCGTCCCGTCGATTCCACGCCGCCCAGTCCGTGGCGGCGCCCGTCCGCCGTGATCGCCGCCGTGGCCGTCGCCCTGCTGGGCTGGCAATGGCTCGAGACCCGCAGCCGTCTCGCCGACCTGCAGGACGAACTGGCGCGGCGCCTCACCGACAGCGACACCGCCGCCAAGGAAGGCCGCGCGCTGGCCAAGCAGGCCCAGGAAGGCGTGCAGGATCTTCAGTCCAAGCTTGGCGCCCTCGAAGGCCGCATCGCCGAATCCCAGGGTCAGCAGGTGGCGCTGGAGGCCATGTACCAGGAATTCTCCCGCACCCGCGACGACCGGGTGCTGACCGAAGTGGAGCAGGCCGTCACCATCGCCGCCCAGCAGCTTCAGCTGGCCGGCAACGTGCAGGCTGCCCTGTTCGCCCTGCAGACCGCCGACGCGCGCCTGGGCAGCGTCGATCGTCCCCACTGGCTGCCCCTGCGCAAGGCCCTGGCGGCCGACATGGACAGCCTCAAGGCCCTGCCCCAGATCGACGCACCGGGCGTCGCCCTGCGCCTGGAGACCCTGGTCGGCCGCATCGAAGGCCTGCCCCTCGCCTTTGAGGCCCATCCCCGCAACGAAGCCGCCAAGGCCGACGCGGCCGAGACCAGCTGGATCGCGCGCCTGTGGTCGGAGTTCTGGAACGACTTCAGCCAGCTCGTGCGCATCGAGCGTCTCGACCGCCCCGATCCGGCCCTCCTCGCGCCGAGCAACGTGGTCTTCCTGCGGGAGAACCTCAAGCTGCGCCTGCTCAATGCCCGCCTCGCCCTGATGTCGCGGGACGGCAACACCTTCCGCGAAGACGTGCGGGTGGCCGCCCAGTGGCTGGAGCGCTATTTCGACGGGCGCAACGCCGCCGTCGCCACCGCCCGCACGGATCTGCTCGAGCTGCAGAAGACGCCGGTGGGGGTGGACCTGCCCAGCCTGCAGGCCAGCCTCAGCGCGGTGCAGCGCCTGCAGGCCGCCTCCGAACGCCCCGTCGAGGCGGCCAGGCCGGCTGCCGCGGCGCCGGCCCGCAAGTCGGGGCGCTGATCATGCGGGCCTTGCTGTGGGTGCTGGGCCTCTTTGCGCTGGCCGCCGGGCTGGCCATCGCCGGTCGTTACAACGAAGGCTACGCGCTGCTCGTGCTGCCGCCCTACCGGGTGCAGATCTCCCTCAACCTCCTGCTCGTGCTGCTGCTGGGCGGTTTCGTGGGGATTTACGCCCTCTCGCGGCTGGTGGCCCGGACCCTCGCCCTGCCCGGCGCGGTGCAGCGCTTCCGTGCCCGCAAGGGGCGTGAGCGCGCCGCCCAGGCCCTCTACGATGCCGCCCGTCTGCGCATCGAAGGGCGCTTCGGCCAGGCCATGCGCCAGGCCGCCGCCGCCCATGAAGCGAACGAATCCCCCGGACTCGCCGCACTCCTCGCTGCCCGCGCCGCCCATTCCCTGCGGGACGACGAGCGCTACCGGGCGTGGCTCGCCAAGGCTGCCGAGCACGACGACGAAGTGCGCGTCGCCCGCCTCATGACCGAAGCCGAGCTGGCTGTCGAAGGCCGCCGCTTCGAGGAGGCCGCCGAGCGCATCGCCGACCTCCAGGCCGGCGGCCAGCGTCACATCGCCGCCCTGCGTCTGGCCCTGCGCACCGCCCAGGCCCGCGCCCAGTGGAGCGAGGTGGTGCGGCTGGTGCGCCAGCTCGTCAAGGTCAAGTCCCTCAAACCCGAGCAGGCCGAGCTCCTCAAGCGCCAGGCCCACCAGGAAGGGCTGCGCCAGCGCCACGGCGACGCCGCCGCGCTCAACGCCTACTGGCAGGACGTGCCGCGGGACGAGCAGCGCGACGCCCGCGTGGTCGCCACCCTGGCCCGCGCCCTGATCGCGGCCGGCGACGGCGTGGCGGCCCAGCAGGTCATCGAGAAGCAGCTCGACATGGAGTGGGATTCCGTGCTCGCAGGCCTCTACGGCCGCTGCGAGGGCGGCGAGGTGCGCAGCCGGCTGGTGCGCGCCGAGGGCTGGCTCAAGGATCATCCCCGCGACCCGCAGCTGCTCCTCACCCTGGGCCGCCTGTGCGTCCAGTCCCAGCTTTGGGGCAAGGCCGAAAGCTACCTGGACGCCGCGCTGGCCATCGAGCCGGGCTGGGAAGCCCACGTGGAGCTGGCCCAGCTGGCCGAGCGCGTCGGCCGCACCGACGACGCCAACCGCCACTACCGCGCCGCGGCCGAGCTGTCCCGGCGCTGAGCGCCCCGCGGCGGAACGATCCGCCCAGATCCCGCATCTCAGCCCGATGCCTGCGGGGCCCCTGTCCGGCAGGCATCGCCCGGCGCCACAGCCGGCGCGCCAGGCGTCCCGTCGTCCGACCCCGTCGAGGATAGACCCCGCCCCGCCGCCCGGCCCCTGCGCCGTGTGGCCTCACTGTCCGCGGCTGACGCCCGGCTCACCGTCTGCGTTCCTGCCGGGGGCGCACCATGGGCCGCGTTCCGGCCCGCATCGAGCACGTCGGCCGCCGCACAGGCCCCTTGTCCTGGGCGAGCGCGTCCCGCCAGCACGGTCATATTTCAGCCATAATGGCGAAACCGATAGCTTTCTTTAATCGGGATCATTTTCAGAGTCAATTTGAGTACGCGGCGCAGCCCTCTTATCATGGCGTCTCCGCATCCCACTCCACATGAAGGAAAGCCCATGTCCATCATCAACACCGAAATCAAACCCTTCAAGGCCACCGCCTACGCCAACGGCAAGTTCGTCCCGGTTTCCGATGCCGACCTGAAGGGCAAGTGGTCCGTGGTGTTCTTCTACCCCGCCGACTTCACCTTCGTCTGCCCCACCGAGCTGGGCGACCTGGCTGACGTCTACCCCGAATTCCAGAAGCTGGGCGTCGAGGTGTACTCCGTCTCCACCGACACCCACTTCGTGCACAAGGCCTGGGCCGACGCCTCCGACACCATCAAGAAGATCAAGTACGTGATGATCGGCGACCCCACCGGCGCCATCACCCGCAACTTCGACGTGATGATCGAAGAAGAAGGCCTGGCCCTGCGCGGCACCTTCGTGATCAACCCCGAAGGCGTCATCAAGGTCGCCGAAATCCACGACCTGGGCATCGGCCGTGACGCCAAGGAACTGCTGCGCAAGGTGCAGGCCGCCCAGTACGTGGCCTCCCACCCGGGCGAAGTCTGCCCCGCCAAGTGGACCCCGGGCGAAGCCACCCTGTCCCCGTCCCTGGACCTGGTCGGCAAGATCTAAGCCGCCTGCCCGGACACCTGTCGTACCGCAACGCCCGGGCAGCCTGCCGGCGCCCGGGCGTTGCTTTATCCGGATTCTGACTTTTTCAAGGAGCCCATCATGCTGGACGCCACCCTCAAGACCCAACTCCAGGCCTATCTCACCAAGCTCACCCGCCCGGTGGACATCCGCGCCGCCCTGGACGACGGCGAGACCGCGCGGCAGATGGCCGAGCTCCTGCAGGAAGTGGCGGCCCTGTCGCCCCTGCTGAATTACGTGGAAGCCGCCGATGCCGGCGTGCGCACCCCCAGCTTCCAGATCAGCCGCCCCGGCGAAAACACCGGCATCCGCTTTGCCGCCATCCCCCTGGGCCACGAATTCACCTCCCTGGTGCTGGCCCTGCTCCAGGTGGGCGGCCATCCGCCCCGCGTCAGCGACGACACCCTCGCCCAGATCCGCGCCCTCGAAGGCGAGTTCCGCTTCGTCACCTACATCTCCCTGTCCTGCCAGAACTGCCCCGAGGTGGTCCAGTCCCTCAACCTGATGGCCCTCATCAATCCGCGCATCTCCCACGAGACCGTGGACGGCGCCCTGTTCCAGGACGAAGTCGAGCGCCTCAAGATCATGGGCGTGCCCGCCATCTACCTCAACGGCGAGCTCTTCGGCCAGGGCCGCATGGAGCTGGAAGAGATCCTCGCCAAGGTGGATTCCGGCGCCGCCGCCCGCGCCGCGGCCAGCATCGACGCCCGCGCGCCCTACGACGTGCTGGTGGTGGGCGGCGGCCCGGCCGGCGCCTCGGCCGCCATCTACGCCGCGCGCAAGGGCATCCGCACCGGCGTGGTCACCGAGCGCTTCGGCGGCCAGGTGCTGGACACCCTCGCCATCGAGAACTTCATCTCCGTCAAGGAGACCGAAGGCCCGCGCCTCGCCGCCGCGCTGGAAGAGCACGTGCGCCAGTACGAGGTGGACATCGTCAACCTGCAGCGCGCCGAAGCCCTGGTGCCGGGCGAGCTGATCCAGGTGAAGCTGGCCAGCGGCGCCAGCCTCAAGGCCAGGACGGTGATCCTGTCCACCGGCGCCCGCTGGCGCGACATGAACGTGCCCGGCGAGACCGAGTACCGCACCAAGGGCGTCACCTACTGCCCCCACTGCGACGGCCCCCTCTTCAAGGGCAAGGCCGTGGCGGTGATCGGCGGCGGTAACTCCGGCGTCGAGGCCGCCATCGACCTGGCCGGCGTGGTCGCCCACGTCACCCTGCTGGAGTTCGACAGCAAACTGCGCGCCGACGCGGTGCTGGTCCGCAAGCTCGAAAGCCTGCCCAATGTGCGCATCCTGGTAAACGCCCAGACCACCCAGGTGAATGGCGACGGCGAAAAGGTCACCGGCCTCACCTACAAGGACCGGGTCAGCGGCGAGGTGCATGACGTCGCCCTCGCCGGCATCTTCGTGCAGATCGGCCTGGTGCCCAACACCGCCTGGCTCAAGGGCACCATCGAACTGTCGACCCGCGGCGAGATCATCGTGGACGACCACGGCCGCACCTCCGTGCCCGGCGTCTTCGCCGCCGGCGACGTGACCACCGTGCCCTACAAGCAGATCATCATCGCCATGGGCGACGG
>DAOQMM010000080.1:0-17060 GCA_035335645.1 Rhodocyclaceae bacterium
TCACCGAGCGCGCCTACGACAACCCCAAGTTCGTCGAGGACATGGTGCGCGACGTGGCCGGATGCCTCAACCGGGAAGGCCGGATCGATGCCTACGTGGTGGAATCCGAGAACTTCGAATCCATCCACAACCACTCCGCCTACGCGCTGATCGAACACGACAAGCGCCTCTGAGCGCGTCGCGCCGGCTTCGACGACCCGGCGCAACGGCCAAAAAAAAACGGAACCCGAAGGTTCCGTTTTTCATTCCGGCGACCGGATCGTCGATCAGGCCTGCGCCTTGGCCGCCGCAGCCTTGGCCGCGAAGGACTTGTGATCCAGCTTTTCCTTGATGCGCGCGGACTTGCCGGAGCGCTGGCGGAGGTAGTACAGCTTGGCGCGACGGACGTCGCCGCGGCGCTTCACCTCGATGCTGGCGACCAGCGGGGAGTAGGTCTGGAAGGTCCGTTCCACACCTTCACCGGAGGAGATCTTGCGCACGATGAAGGCGGAGTTCAGGCCACGGTTGCGCTTCGCGATCACCACACCTTCGTAGGCCTGGAGACGCTCGCGGTTGCCTTCCTTCACCTTCACCTGGACCACCACGGTGTCGCCGGGGGCGAATTCGGGGATGGTCTTGCCCTGAGTCAGACGGGCGATCTCTTCCTGTTCCAGCTGCTGAATGATGTTGCTCATGCGTCACTCCTGAAAAATGGCCAGTGGCCTTCGTGCAGAGCAGGTCGCCACCTGATGCACGGCTTTGTTATGGAATCCGGCCAACGACTATGCCGGCTTCCGTCGAGCCTGCCGGAAAGCTTCCAGCAGGCGGGATTCTTCCTTGCTCAACACACCGCGCCGGGCCAGCAGGTCCGGACGGCGCACCTCGGTCCGCCCGAGGGACTGCTGCAGGCGCCAGCGCCGGATCTCCGCGTGGTTCCCCGACAGCAGCACGTCAGGCACCGCCAGGCCTTCGTACATCACCGGGCGGGTGTAATGGGGGCAATCCAGAAGTCCATCCACGAAGGAGTCCTCGACCGCCGAATCTTCATCATTCAATGCGCCCGGCAACTGCCGGATCATCGCATCGAGCAACACCATCGCCGGCAGTTCGCCGCCCGAAAGCACGAAATCGCCCAGCGACACCTCTTCATCCACACAGCGTTCGATGAGGCGCTGATCCACCCCCTCGTAACGCCCGCACAACAGTACCAGGGCCGGCTCGGCCACCAACTCCAGCACCCGCGCATGATCCAGCGGACGCCCCTGGGGCGACAGGTAGATCACCCGCCCCGCCTGCCCGGTCAATCCGACCTGCCGCGCCTTCGCAGCGGCGATCGCCTTTTCCAGCGGACCGGGCAGCATCACCATGCCGGGGCCGCCGCCATAGGGCCGGTCGTCCACCGTGCGGTAACGGTCTTCGGCGAAATCCCGCGGATTCCAGCACGTGAGCCCGTACAAGCCGCGCTCCTGGGCCCGTCCGGTAATGCCGCAGCCGGTCAGGGCGGCGAACATTTCCGGGAACAGGGTGACGACGTCGTAGGCTTTTCCCGCGCCGGCAGTCACCAGTCGGCTTCCCACTCGACACGGATGCGCCTGGCGGCCACATCCACGTCGGTCACATAACTGGCGACGAAGGGAATCAGGCGTTCCACCTCGCCGTCCTGCACCTGCAACACGTCATGGGCACCGGTGGAGAGCAATCCGCTCACGGTGCCGAGACGTACATCCTGCGTATTCCACACTTCGAGGCCGATCAGATCGGCCCAGTAATACTCGTCCTTGTCCGGCTTCGGCAGGGCTTCCCGCGGCACGGCCACGTAGAAGCCATCCACAGCTTCGGCCGCATTGCGATCCGGCACCTCGGCGAAGGTCGCCACCAGATCACCCTTGCCGTGGGCGCGGCACCCCTTGAGGGTGTAGGGCGCCCAGTCCTGGCCGTCCGGATCGGTGCCCAGGAACCACTGGGGCATCTTTTTCCAGGACAGCGGATCGTCCCCGAAAGGACGGACCCGCACCCAGCCCGCAACGCCATAGGGGGCGACAATCCGCCCGAGCACGATCATCGGCGCAGCGCGAGCGAGGTCGAACGATCAGCCGGCTCAGGCGGCCTTGGCGGCCTGCTTGACCAGACGGGCGACGGTGTCGGACAGCTGGGCGCCGTTGCCGGTCCAGTGGGACAGACGCTCGACGTTCACCACGAGGCCCTTTTCGTTGCCGGAGGCGACCGGGTTGTAGTAGCCGATGCGCTCGATGAAGCGGCCATCACGACGATTGCGGGAATCGGCCGCGACGATGTTGTAGAAAGGACGCTTCTTGGAACCGCTGCGGGCGAGACGAATAACAACCATGACTTGTTCCTGATTCCGTTGGATGGAAAAACTCGCGATTCTAAATCAAGACCTTGCCATGAGCAAGGTACGTACGGCGCGCAGCCCATGAAAAACGGCCGGAAGGCCCTGCCCTCCGGCCGCGTCGGGGCGGATTCCGCCCCGCTCCGCGCGAAGACTCAATCGCCGCCGCGCATGTACTGGACCTGGAACATGGAGGGCGGGTTGAGCTTGGGATCGACCTGGCCCTTGAACTGTCCGGTGGTGCAGTGCTTGGACTGCACGTCCACCATCGAGAAGGCGTCATCGATGCCGATGCCGGCGCCCTTGTTGATGGGCAGGTGGGCATCCGGGTGGGACTTGCCCACCATGAAGACCTTCCACAGCTCACCCTTGCGGTCGTAGATCTCGTTGGCCCCGTTCAGGTTGCCCAGCTGCGCGTCCATGTAGAAGACGCGCTTGCTGATCGGGTGGTTGGGATTGACCGGCGCGGCCTCCAGCACATACACCTTGCGCAGCTGCCAGGTGCCGTTATGGAAACAGCCGCCCTGCCCGCCGAAATCCACGTACTTGTAGCCATCCGCCTCGGCCGGCATGTCGCCGGCGAGCTTCAGCTCGTTGTGGTTCCACATGGGCAGGATCACGTTCTTGGTGCCCTTGTAGGTCCACTTCATGTCCGAGATGCGCCCGTTGTAGCCCTCGAAGTCCTCGATCATCAGGTCGGAGCCCAGGAAGGCGTCGGTCGTCTGACCGGTGGCCAGGCGGCGCACGCGGCGCTGGAAGCCTAGGTACAGGTAGGCATCGTCCAGCTTCTGGTCATCCTCGTAGCGCTGGATGAGGAGCTGGGTGTTCTTGAGATCCTGCGGATCGAGGGCCTTCACGTAGATCGCCCGGAACAGCTCGGACGGGTTGGGCGTCACCTCCGGCACCGGCGCGTCCTTGACCCGGTGCTTGAAGTTCAGGAAGTGGAAGTTGAACTTGATGGTCTTCTCCACCTGCCCGCTCTGCATGTTGCGGTACTTCCAGTAGAACGGGTAGATGGCCGCGCCGTCACCCCAGTTCACGCCGTACTTGTAGTTCCAGGCGAGCTTCTCGCCGGCGCGCGGGTCCTTGGCGTCCGGCTCCTCGGGGAAGGGGCGGCCGGCCACGTAGCCTTCCAGGTCGCCGTTCTTGGGTCCGAGTTTGGCCTTGCCCAGGTTCTTGCGGGTGGCCTCCACGTAGGCCTTGGAGAGCTCGAACTGGGTGGTCGGTCCGACCTTGATCTCGAGCAGGCCTTCCTTGAGCAGGCGCAGCACGCCGGCGGGGATTGCGTCCTTGAACTGCTCGGCGTTGCCCTTGTTGATGACGGTGCCCGCAGTGAGCCCGGCCGCTTTGGGGAAGCCGCCCTTGTAGGGATTGAAGCTGTTCTCCACGTCGGCTTCGGTGGTGGCCAGCGCCGTGCCGGCGGCAAGGGCGCCCAGCAGGGCGGCGATGAGTGTCTTGTGCATGGTGTCTCCTCGATCAGAACTTGTAGCGGGCCATCAGGAAGATTTCGTTCTCGGCCATGGCGGTGCCGATGGGGCCGGCGCGGAAGCGGCCCAGGGGCTCGTAGCCGCCCAGCCCGTAGGAGCCGGCGCCGGTCTGCCCGGGATAGGCGGTAAAGGGGTTGTAGGGGTTACAGGAACGGCAGTCGTCAAACTGGTTGCGGCTGTTGGAGCCGCCCTTCAGGTTGGCGCCGAAGGTGAGCTTGAGGTCGTTGGAGACCAGCCAGTCCAGGGATGGGGCCACGGTCTGGGCGCGGGCGCGGAAGTCGCGGGCCAGGATGACCTGCGGGCTCACCCGGTCGCCGTGCATGAAGCCCTTCATCAGCAGGGTGCCGATCACGTTGTCTTCCCAGTCGGGCATGCCCACCGGGCCGTAGGCGCCCTGGCGCAGTTCGTGGTCGAAGATGTGCTGGTAGAAGAGCTGGGCGGAGAACAGAGTGGTGCGGTGCGGGTTGATCCAGGGCACGAAGGTCGGGCGGTCCATGCCGATCACACTGCGCCACACGCGGTTCTTGGAATACAGCTCGGGGCGCGCGGTGTTGGCGAACTCTTCGCCGGTGGTGAGGGCACCTTCGAGCCGGAAGGCCGCGCCCAGGGTCTCGGACTGCAGATCCAGGGAGCCACCGATCAGGTTCACCCGCGGGAAGTACATGTCGAAGGCGATCAGGTGGCTGGTGGGGTCCGGGTTCACGCCGGTGAAGGGGTTCTGGGCGCTGTTGAAGGCGCGCAGGGAGGGCAGCTGGGAACGGTAGGTGAGGCCGTTCAGGGAGAAGCTCAGGCCGTCCTTGGTGATGCCCTCGAACTTCACGCCCAGTTGGGTGTTGTTGAAGCTCCAGGCGGGCAGATTAACGTTGCGAATGCCAATCTGGCCGGGGCCGAAGTTGGTGGCGAGGGTGCCGCCGGCAAAGTTGGCCACGGTGCCACCGGTGTCCCACAGGCCCTTCATGCCGCGGAAGAAGCAGCCGGCGTCGAGGATCACGTTGGGGGTGCCGCACTGGCCCAGGTTGTTGGCGCGGAACTGGTCGAAGTTCCACACCACCTGCAGGTTGCGGTCCTGCATGGATTCGCTGGCGCCCATCCGCCATTCGGTCTGGAGGATCCACATGGGGATGCGGATGTCCTGCAGCTCGTCATAGATGTTGTTGCGCGAGTAGTCGACGGGGTTGATCACGTCGAGCACGCGGAACAGGTCGGTGCGCCCCCACACCACCTGCTGCTTGCCGACCTTGACGAAGAGCTCGGTGCCGTCAGAGAGGGTGAAGGAGTTGCGGGCGTAGAGCTCGCGGATGAAGTCGAGACGGCTGTTGAACTCGGGCAGTTCCAGTTCCGAGAGGGTCTTGTTGCCGTAGCCACCGAAGTTCACGCAGCCCCGGTTGTCGTAGTCGCAGGGACGCACCGGCACACCGAAAGCGACGCCACCGGCCTGGGCATGCCAGCGGTCGCCCAAGACGCGCAGGCCGTCGTTGGGATTGCCCGGGTAGCTGTCCACGAAGGCGTTGTTGGTGAGGCCGAAGGCGCCGGCCACCGCGGTGTGGCCGAGGCCGCCACCCTGGGGCACCATGGTGGGCATGCCCACCGTGGCACCGCCTGTGTTCTCCAGCAGGATGGGGCCGCCGGCGTCCTTGCCGTATTCACTGGAATTGAGGCGATACACGCCGTCCCAGGTGCCGCGCAGGATGCTGTGGATGTTCCAACCGTTGCCGGCGTTCTTGTCGGCCTCCACCTGCAGGGTGTTGCGGAACTTGGACAGGCCGACGCTGCGCCCGGTGTTGTCCTTGCCGCGGCCGGCGGTGTGGTTCTCGTAATAGGTGTCCACGCGCCAGGGTTCGGCGCCGCCGCCGCCCAGGTCGGGCAGCTCGTCGGCCAGCACCGGCACGGCGAAGGCCGCCGAGACGGCCAGGGCACACAGGCTGAGGGCCGGCTGGAACCGGCTTGATCTGTTCTTCATGAGTGTCTCCTCCTTGGTTGTACGATTTGCGGCCACCTGCGCGGCCGCCCTCCCTTCAAATCGTGTGATCTCTATGCGCGCGCGTCTCCTCTAGTCGGCTTCCAGGACTCCGTCCTCGTCGTAGTGGATCGCCGTGACGAACTTGGGCTTGAACACCACGCACCAGGAGGGAACGATGAGCACCGCCGCGATGGCGTTGACGATGAGCATGAAGGACAGCAGCACGGCGGCATCGGACTGGAAGCGCAGGTCGGACATGAAGATCCACATGACGACGCCGGCGATGAGGGTGGCGGCGGTGAAGCTGACGGCGTAGCCGGTGGTGGCCACGGCGCGGATCACGGCCTGTTTGATGTCGTGCAGGGCGGCGTACTCTTCGCGGATGCGGTCCATGAAATACACCGCGTAGTCGATGCCCACGCCGACGCCCACGGCGATGACGGGCACCGTGTTCACGTTGATGCCGATATGGGCGGCGCCCATGTAGGCGTAGGTCATCAGCGTGGCGAAGAGCATGGGCAGGACCATCAGCCAGCCGGCATGCAGGGAGCTGTAATAGACCATCACCAGCACGAAGGCGATGAGCATCACGGTGGGGATGATGATCAGGTGGTCGGTGTGCAGGGCCTGGTTGCCGGCGGCGGTGACGCCGACGATGCCGCCCCCCAGTTCCACGTGGATGCCCTTGACCTCGGCTTCGAGCTGCCGTTTGCCCGCTTCGGCCAGGGCGACGACGCGCCGGATGGTCTCGGCCTGGTGGTCCTTGTAGTAAAAGACCATGTCGGCTTCGTTCTCGTCGGCGTTCACGAACTCCTTCAGGGCGCCGGGAATGGGGCTGGCGGCCATGTAGGCGAACATCAGGCCGCCCACTTCGTCGGCGGTGTCGGGCACCTGCATCCAGCGCGGGTCGTCGTTGTGGGTGAGCTTGTTCACCACGCGGATGACGCCGGGCAGGGCCTTGGCGCCGCCCAGGGTGGGGTCGGAAAGCATGTGGGCCTGGAAGCGCTCGATGGCGGCCATCACCTCGGGGCGCTTGATGCCGCCCTTCTCGTCGGTGCGCATCAGCACGTGGAGCTCTTCGGAACCCGGGAAGCGGGTGTTGATGGCCCGCGTGGAGACGTTGTAGTCGTGGTGGGTGTGGAGCAGCGGGGAGCCGGGTTCGGCTTCGCCAAGCTGGACCTGGCCGACGAAGTACAGCCCGCCGACGGCACCGATGAGGGTGAGCAGCAGGATGCTGCGGGCGCCGCCGTCGGTGCCGCCGGTGCGCGCCATGGCGGCACCGAGGAAGTTGCGCACGGCCTCGTTGGCGTTGACCGTGTTCTTCGGAGCGGGCAGCACGGTGAGGGCCAGGGGAACCATGAAGTGCACGGTGAAGATCACCGAGAAGCCCCAGAAGCCGGCGGCGAGGCCGAGCTTGTGGTTGAAGGGGGCTGCGCCGAGGACGAGCACGGCAATGCCCACGGCGTCCACGATGATGGCCAGCGAGCCGGGCCGGAACAGGGCATCAAGGGCGTTGCGGGCGGCCTTCCGGCCATCCTTCACGATGGCCAGCTCCTCGTAGTAACGCACCACGAGCTGCACGCCGTGGGAGGTGGCGCGGGCGGCGATGAGGAAGGGGATGGGCAGGGACAGGGGTTCGAGGTTGATGCCCATGAGGGCCATGAAACCCAGGCCCCAGATCGTGGACAGGGCGATGCCCAGCAGCGGCAGGGCGATGCCGTAGAGGCGCCGGAAATAGATCACCAACAGAAAGGTGAGCAGCGCGAGGGTCCAGGCGAGGATCTCGACGATCTGGTTGAGGTAGGTGTACACCCAGCCGGTGAGCACGGGGTTGCCGGTGACGTAGAGGGCGTGGCCGGGGGTGGCGAGGGATTGGCGGACCTCCTGCAGGGCGGCGAAGGTCTTGGGGTAGTCGATGTCGCCTTCGACGAGCTGGGCCTTGATGAGGGCGGCCTTGAGATCCGGGGAGACGAGCAGGCCGTAGATGGTGGGGTTGGCAATGACGTCCTTCTTGAGCTGCTCGAGCTCGGCCACGGTGCGCCCGCTCTTCATGGGGTCGTAGTAGGACTCGCTGGCGAAGCCGCCGCTCTCGTCGAGAAAGATCTTGCGGGCAGTGCGGTGGGTGAGGCTGCCCACGAGGTTGTGGTTCACGCCGGGCAGGCTGTCGATGCCCTGGGTGGCCTTGTGGATGAGGGCGAGGGTTTCGTCGTTGAAGATCGTGCCCTTCTCGACCTCGATGGCCATCACGATCATGTTGGCGCCGCCGAAGTTCTCCTTGAGGCGGTTGTAGACCTTGATGTAGGGGTGGTTCTGGGGCAGCAGGTCGGCGAAGTCGGAGTAGATGCGCAGCTTGGGCAGGGCGACGCCGAACAGGGCGGTGACGATGAGGATGGCGGCGAGGACGATCTTCGGGTTGGCGAAGAGCCATTCCTCGGCGCGGTGCAGGGTGTGGGTGATGCGGTGACGGAACTGGCTGACCATGATGGGGCCTCAGCGAGCCGCGAGGGCCTGGGTGCCGATGACGCGCAGCAGCCCGCCCGGGCCGCCGATGACAAGGGCGTGTTGTTCGGGAAGGGACGCGGCGGCGCCGAGGAAGACGGGCAGCGGATCCGGATAGGCGACGGGTTGCCACTGGCCACCATCGAGGCGGGCGACGGTGCCGCCGGCGCCGACGCCGTAGGGAATGCCCTCGTGCAGGAAGAGGCGGTAGAGGGGCATCTGGCTGGCGTTGGGCTGGCGGGTCCAGCTGAGGCCGCCGTCGGTGGTGTGCAGGATCTGGCCGGCGAGGCCGCTGACCCAGCCTTCGGCGGGGCTCACAAAGAGGCTGGCGTAGGGGTAGAACTCGTCGGGCATCTTGCCGCGCCGGCTCCAGGTGGCGCCGCCATCGGTGGTGACGGCAATGAGGCCGAATTCGCCGGTGGCGATGCCGAAGCGGGCGTCGACCATCTGCACACCCGTGAGCTGGGCGTCTTCGGCCAGTTCGCTGACCTGCCAGGTGGCGCCCCGGTCGGCGCTCACGGCAAGCGTGGCGGCGGTGCCGGCGACCCACCAGCGGCCCTGGGCATCACAGCTGACGGCGAGCGGGGTGCGGGGTTTGTCGAGGGGGACGGCGCTCCATTGGGTGCCGGCGGCGTCGGCACGCCAGACTTTGTGGAAAAAGTCGACGCCCACGAAGCTGCCGTCCGGGCAGGCGGCCAGCCCCACCAGGGAGGCGCCGGCGAGCATCTGGCGCTGCCAGCTGCGGCCCTGGTCGGCGGAGACGAGCACAGCCCCGCTCTGGGTGCCGGCTACCACGGTCCGGCCGTTGGCCGCCAGGGCCTGGGTGATGTCGTAACGCTGCACCGGGCGCGCGGCTTCGGCGTTCACGGCGGAAAGATCGGCGGCGCTCTGGCAGCCGGTGAGCCCTGCAAGGGCCAGACAGGCCATCAGGGCCACGTTCAGCGCGGTCCGCGCACAGCGCTTGCCTGCGTGTTTCACCTGGGTCTCCTCCAGTTTTTATGTTTTTTTGGGACAAACCGCCCCCTCCGGCGGGCTCTGGCCCACCGGCTTGATCCGATCCGGCCCGCCCGCTCGACGGGCGGGCGCGCGGGCGGGGCCGCTAGCGGCCGAGGTCCTTGGCGCTGACGCCGGCGATGCCCCAGTTGGTCTTGGGCACGTCGTGGATCCACACGCGGACGTTCTCCTTGGGGGCCCCCACCGCCTCCACCAGGGCCTGGGTCACCTTTTCGATCACGGCGCGCTTCTGTTCCTCGGTACGGCCTTCGATCATGTAGATCTGCGCAAATGGCATGTCGCTCTCCCGTTTATTGGGTGACTTACTTGAAGCGGAGGGACACCGAACCCATGCCCTGCACCCGCAGGGTCACGTGGTCGCCGGCCTGGACCGCGACCGCCTCGGTGATGCCGCCGGACAGGATCAGGGCGCCGGCGGGGATCTCCTCGCCGCGGGCGCCCAGGTGGTTGGCCAGCATGGCGATGGCCGCCGCCGGATGGCCCAGCACGGCGGCGCCGGCGCCGAAGGCCACCGGCTCGCCGTTCTTTTCCATGACGATGCCGACGGTGCGCAGATCCACCTCGCTCACCGGCAGGGGCTGGCCGCCCACCACATAGCGGGCCGCCGAGGTGTTGTCGGCGATCACGCTCTTCAGGTCGAACTTGAAGTCCCGGTAGCGGCTGTCGATGACTTCCATGCCCGGAATCACGAAGTCCGTGGCAGCGAGCACGGCGCCGATGTGGCAGCCGGGCCCCTTGAGGGCCTGCTTCATGACGAAGGCGATCTCCGGCTCCACCTTGGGATGGATCAGCTCCGACACCTTCACTTCGCCGCCGTCAGGGATCGCGCCGTAGTCGGTGATGAAGCCGAAGCACGGCGTCTCCACGCCCATCTGCTTCATCTTGGCGTAGGAGGTGAGCCCCGCCTTGAGGCCGGTGATGCGGGTGCCGCGGGCGCGCTTGCGGGCGCGGATGGCGTCCTGGATGGCGTAGGCGTCTTCCCAGTCCATGTCCGGGAATTCGTCGGTGATCTTCAGCGTGTCGCGGGCCTGGAGCTCGCAGTCCTCCAGGTGTTCGGCGAGACGGGCGATGGTGGCCTGGTCGAGTTTCATACCGTCAGCCCCCGCGCCTTGGCCATGGTGATGGCCGTGTCCTCGATCATGTCTTCCTGACCGCCCACCATGCCGCGGCGGCCCAGCTCCACCAGGATCTCCCGCGCCGGCACGCCGTACTTGACCGCGGCACGCTTGGCAAAGAGCAGGAAGGAGCCATACACGCCGGCGTAGCCCAGGGTCAGGGCGTCCCGGTCGATACGGATCGGGAAATCCATGATGGGGAAGACCAGGTCTTCGGCCACATCGGTGATCTTCGCCACATCCACGCCGGTGGCGATGCCCATCAGGTCGGCCACGGCGCAGAACACCTCCATCGGCGTGTTGCCGGCCCCGGCGCCCAGGCCTGCGGCGGCGGCGTCGATGCGCGTGGCGCCCACTTCGATGGCGGCAATGGAATTGGCCACGCCCATGGCCAGGTTGTGGTGGCCGTGGAAGCCCAGCTCGGTCTCCGGCTTGAGGGCCTCGCGCACGGCACCCAGGCGGGCCTTGACGCCGTCGGGCAGCAGGTGGCCGGCGGAGTCGGTGATGTAGATGCAGTTGGCGCCGTAGCCTTCCATCAGCCTGGCCTGCTTGACCAGACCTTCCGGGCTGTTCATGTGGCTCATCATCAGGAAGCCGACGGTGTCCATCTCGAGCTTGCGCGCCAGGGTGATGTGCTGCTCGGAGACGTCTGCCTCGGTGCAGTGGGTGGCCACGCGGATGGTGTGCACGCCCAGGTCGCGGGCCATCTTCAGGTGCTCGACGGTGCCGATGCCCGGCAGCAGCAGGGCCGACACCTTGGCCTGCTTCATCTTCGGAATCACGGCACCCAGGTATTCCTCGTCCGTGTGGGCGGGGAAACCGTAGTTCACCGAGGAGCCGCCCAGGCCGTCGCCGTGGGTGACTTCGATCAGGGGCACGCCGGCCGCGTCCAGGCCGGTGGCGATGGCGACCATCTGGTCGAGGGTCATCTGGTGGCGCTTGGGGTGCATCCCGTCGCGCAGGGTCATGTCGTGGACGGTGACTTTCTTGCCTTGGAGGTTCATGGTGCGGGTCCTCGCGGGTTAATGGGCGCTGGCTGCGGCCTTGGGTTCGAGCACGAGGCGGCCGGCGAGGATCTCTTCGGCGAACATCTCCGCGGTGCGGGCACCGGCGGCGGTCATGATGTCCAGGTTGCCGGCGTACTTGGGCAGGTAGTCGCCCAGCCCTTCCACTTCCAGATAGACGGAGACGCGGTTGCCGTCGAAGACCGGGCCGTTCACCAGGCGATAGCCGGGCACGTACTTCTGCACTTCGCGGATCATGGCGTGGATGGAGGCGGTGATCTCGTCGCGCTTCGGCTCGCCCTCGACGAGGCAATGCACGGTGTCGCGCATCATCAGCGGCGGCTCGGCCGGGTTGATGATGATGATGGCCTTGCCCTTCTCGGCGCCGCCCACCTTCTCGACGGCACCCGCGGTGGTGCGGGTGAACTCGTCGATGTTCTTGCGCGTGCCGGGGCCGGCCGATTTGGACGAGACGGTGGCGACGATCTCGCCATAGCTCACTTTCTGCACGCGGGAAACGGCGGCAACCATCGGGATGGTGGCCTGGCCACCGCAGGTGACCATGTTCACGTTCATCTCACCCTTGCCGACGTGCGCCAGCAGGTTCACCGGCGGCACGCAGTACGGGCCGATGGCGGCCGGCGTGAGGTCGATCATGAGCACGCCCAGCGCGTTGAGCTTGCGGCTGTTTTCCGCATGCACGTAGGCCGAGGTGGCGTCGAAGGCGATCTGCACGCCATCGGCCAGCACGTGGGGCAGCAGGCCGTCCACGCCGTCGGCGGTGGTCTTCAGGCCCATCTCGCGGGCGCGCTTGAGGCCGTCGGAGTCGGGGTCGATACCCACCATCCAGACCGGTTCGAGGACGGGGCTGCGTTGCAGCTTGGCCAGCAGGTCGGTCCCGATGTTGCCGGGGCCGATCAGGGCACACTTGATTTTCTTGCTCATCGCCGGGATTCCTTTGAGGTCGCGAAGGGTTAAACCATGCTGCGCACCACGCCGCCTTCGACCCGCAGGGCCGCGCCGTGGGTGGCAGATGCAAGGGGACTGCAGACGTAGGCGACCAGGGCCGCCACTTCCGCGGGTTCGATGAAACGCTTGAGCAGCGAGGTGGGCCGCGCGTGGGCGAAGAAGTCCCGCTCGGCCTGCTCGACGGACACGCCCTGCTCGTCCGCCAGGCGCCCGAAGAAGGTCGCCACGCCTTCGGTGCGGGTCGGGCCGGGGAGCACCGAATTCACCGTCACGCCGGAGCCGGTGCAGGTTTCCGCCAGCCCGCGGGCCACCGAGATCTGGGCCGCCTTGGACATGCCGTAATGGACCATCTCGGCCGGCGGACACACGCCGGATTCACTGGAGATGAAGACGATGCGGCCCCAGTCGCGGGCCTTCATGGCCGGCAGGTAGTGGCGGCACAGACGCACGCCGCTCATCACGTTGGTCTCGAAGAAATGGAACCACTCCAGGTCGGGAATGGACTCGAAGGGCTTCGGGTCGAAGATGCCCAGGTTATTCACCAGCACATCCACGTCCGGGCAGGCCGCCGTGAGGGCCTCGCAGCCGGTGGCGGAGGACAGGTCCGCCGCCACGCCGCTCACCTTGGCGTCGGGCACGACCGCCTGCAGGCGGGCCACCGCGTCGGCCACACCGGCCCGGCTGCGGCCGTTCACGATGACCTCGGCGCCCTCCTGTGCCAGGGCGCGGGCGGTGGCGAAGCCGATGCCGGCGGTGGAGCCGGTGACGAGGGCGCGCTTGCCGTTCAGGTGCAGATCCATGTTCGCGATCTCAGCTGAAGCGGACGGAGCAGCCGCCAATGCCCCCGATGGTGACGCGCAGGCTGTCACCGGCCTTGACCGGGATCAGCGCAGCCAGCGAGCCGGACAGCACGATGTCACCAGCCTTCAGGCCGATGCCCAGGCGCCCGAGGGTGTTGGCGAGCCAGGCCATGGCGTTGAGGGGATGGCCGAGGGCCGCCGCACCGGCACCGGTGCCGACGATGTCACCGTTCTTCTCCAGCACCATGCCGCAGGTGGCGAGATCCACCTTGCGCGGATCGACGATGCGGTCGCCCAGCACCAGCACGCCGCAGGAGGCGTTGTCCGCGACGGTGTCCTGGATCTTGATCTTCCAGTCGTGGATGCGGGAATCGACGATCTCGAAGCAGGCCATCACCCCTTCGGTGGCAGCCAGGATGTCGGCGCCGGACAGGCCCGGACCCATCACGTCCTTCTTCATCAGGAAGGCGATTTCCCCTTCGGCGCGGGGCTGGATCAGGGTCGCGGCAGGAATCGCCTGGCCCTCGTTGTAGACCATGCCGTCCAGCAGCCAGCCGAAGTCGGGCTGGTGCACGCCCAGCATGTTCATCACCGCCTTGGAGGTGACGCCGATCTTCTTGCCCACGGGGCGCTCGCCGGCGGCGAGGCGGCGGGCGATCATCTGCTGCTGGATCTGGTAGGCGTCCTCGATGGTGATGTCGGGGTGGCGCTCGGTGAGGGGCGCGAGGGTGCGACGTTGGATGAGGGCGTCGTAGAGTTCGTCGCCGAGTTGCGTGATCAGGGCCTTGTCCATGGCGGGGTCTCAGGAAAGGGGTTGGGGTTCGTCGTCCGCCGCTTCGGCCAGGAAATCGCCGACGAGGCGGGCGAAGCGGGCGGCGTGTTCGATCTGCGTCCAGTGGCCGCACTGGCCGAAGACGTGGAGCTGGGCGCGGGGAATCCAGGTGGCCAGGGTCAGGGAGTTGGCCAGGGGGATCACCTGGTCCTCGCGACCGTGGATCACCAGGGTCTGGTTGGGCAGCGCGCGGATGTCCGCCTCGGCGCTGGTCATGGCGTCCACCCAGCGCTGGCGCGGGGCCGGGAACATGGCACCGAAGGATTCCTGGAAGCCGGGGCGTACGCTGGCCTCGTAGCGCAGGCGGGCGAGTTCGTCGTTCACCAGCCCGCGGTCGTAGGCGAACAGGTCCAGGAGGCGGCGCATGGCCTCGATGGACGGGGCATAGCCCCACACCGCGTCGAGGGCCGGGGTGATCTCGAAGGGCACGCCCACGCTGCCCATCAGCACCAGCCGGCGCACCCGCTCGGGATGCTGGATGGCCAGGGCCAGGGCGATGGCACCGCCGAAGGAGTTGCCCACCAGGTCAGTCTGTTCGATCTCCAGTGCGTCCAGCACGCCGAGGGCGTGGCCGACCCAGCCCTGCATGTCGTAGGACTCGCCGTCGAAGCGTTCGGTGAAACCGAAGCCGGCCATGTCCGGCGCCACCACGCGCCGTCGCTCGGCCAGGGCTGGCATCACCAGCCGCCAGTTGGCCCACGCGGAGACGCCCGGCCCGGAGCCGTGGATCAGCGTGACGGGCGCGCCGGAGCCCTGGTCGTGGACGTTGGTCTGGCGGCCGGCGGCGCGGAGCGTGCGGCCGATTTCCGGGGAGGCGGTGGACATGGCGGCGGTCCGGGTCACAGCTTGATGCAGATGTTCTTGAGCTCGGTGTAGAACTCCAGGGAGTGCACCCCGCCCTCGCGACCGATGCCGGACTGCTTGGCACCGCCGAAGGGGGTGCGCAGGTCGCGCAGGAACCAGGAGTTCACCCACACCAGGCCCGTCTCCAGCTTGCCGGCGACGCGATGGGCGCGGGTCACGTCACGGGTCCATACCGACGCGGCCAGCCCGTAGGTGGTGGCATTGGCGCGACGCACGACCTCGTCCTCGCTGTCGAAGGGCATCACCAGGGTGCAGGGCCCGAAGATCTCCTCGCGGGCGATGGCCGCGTCGTCCCCCAGGCCGGTCCAGATGGTGGGCTGCACCCAGGCGCCGTCCTTCAGCTCGGCCGGCACCTCGGGCACCCCGCCGCCGGTGACGACGGTGGCGCCCTCCTCCACCGCCTTGCGGTAGTAGCCGAGCACCTTCTGCTTGTGCTCCTGGGAGATCAGCGGGCCCATGCCGGTTTCGGCGCTGTCCGGGTGGCCGATCACCAGGGACTCGGCGCCCTGCTTGAGGCGCGCCACGAAGGTGTCGAAGAGCGGGCGCTCCACATAAACCCGCTCGGTGCCCAGGCACACCTGGCCGCAGTTGGCGAAGCAGGAACGCAGGGTGCCTTCGATGGCGGCGTCCAGGTCCGCGTCGGCGAAGACGATGGCCGGATTCTTGCCGCCCATCTCCAGGGACACCGGCCGCGCGCCGTCCGCCGCCGCGCGCATGATGGCGGCGCCGGTGCGGGTCTCACCGGTGAAGGTGATGGCATTGACGCCGGGATGGGTGGTCAGGAATTCGCCCGCGGATCCGGGACCAAAGCCGTGGACCACGTTGTACACGCCCCTGGGGATGCCCACGGCGTTCATCACTTCGCCCAGCAGCGTGGCGGTCTGGGGCGTCTCCTCGGAAGGCTTGACCACCACCGCGTTGCCGCAGGCCAGGGCCGGACCGACCTTCCAGGTCATCAGCAGCAGGGGCAGGTTCCACGGACACACCACCGCCACCACGCCCACCGGCCGGCGGATCGCGTAGTTCAGCGCGCCGCGGCCGTCCGGGGTGGCCATCTCGAAGAACTCCGTGGGGACGTTCTTCACCACGTCGGCAAAGATCTTGAAGTTGGCGGCGCCGCGGGGAATGTCCAGGTGACGGGCGAGGCTGCGCGGCTTGCCGGTGTCAGCCACCTCGGCGGACAGGAAGTCTTCGAAGCGGCGGTTGATCTCGTTGGCCACGCCGTAGAGCAGGTCGACCCGCTCCGCCACGGTGATCTGGCCCCACGGACCTTCCAGGGCGGCGCGGGCGGCACCGACGGCGGCGTCCACCTCGGGCCGGCCGGCTTCGCTGACCTGGGCGATGACGCGGTTGTCCAGGGGCGAATGCTTGTCGAACAGGCGCCCGCTGGCGGCCTCGACGAATTCGCCGTTGATGAAGTGCTTGATCCGGTTCATCTGTTGTTCTTCCTTCGTGGGTGAAGTGCTGTTCATTCGGCGCCGAGGGCCGCGAGGGCGGCCCGGGCGCAGTCTTCGTCCTGGGCTTCCGAGGCACCGGACACACCGATGCCGCCGATCAGCTCGCCGCCGACGCGGATCGGCAGCCCGCCGCCGAACACCACCAGGCGCGGACGGGCCGAGAAGCCGAGCTTCATGCCTTCGTCGTGGCCGATCAGCTTCATCCAGTCCTTGGTGGAAAAGCCGAAGCCGGCGGCCGTGTAGGCCTTGTCGATGGCGATGTCGATGGATTGCAGGAAGGCGCCGGGCATGCGCAGGAAGCCCGCCAGGTTGCCGCCGCTGTCCGCCACCGCCACGTTGATCCGTACGCCCAGTTCCATCGCCCGGGACACGGCCGCCTGCAGGGCGACGACGCTCGCTTCGGCTGAGATCACGGACTGGGTCACGGCGACGGGTTCGGGGCGGGTGGCGTTCATGGTCGGGTTTCGGCGTCTTGTTGGTTGAACGATATTTCCATTATTTCTCGACGTCAACTATTTTTCTCGAGATTTTGAATTATTCTTGTGGGAAACGGTTTGGGATAAAATTCACCGGCCCCAGGTTCGCCCCTTCCGGCCGGACACACACCAAGGCGAGAGACCATGAGCGAACATCCCAGCATCCAGGACACGGGCAGCAGCCCCGACGACGAACCCAAGACCCTGGCCGAGGCGGCCTACCGGCAACTGCGCCGGGACATCATCGAAGGCGT
>DAOQMM010000081.1:0-16870 GCA_035335645.1 Rhodocyclaceae bacterium
CGCAGACAAGGCGTGGCTGTCGAGAGGGCGTTCCGGCGGGATGATGGAAAGGAATACCCGCGCGGGGAACGTCGTGCCGCCGCAGCAGCCGGGCACGCCGCGGCATTGGGGCGACACGCTCCGTCGGATTTGCGTCCCGCGTTGGGGGGCCGAGGGGCGGCGCGATCAGGGCGTCCCCGCCGTCCGCGGCGAGCATGCTGGCTGGTGTGCGGAGGACGTGGGCTAGGGCTGGCGTATGGGGATCGGCCGCCATGCGGGCGAGGGCGCCCGTGCCGCCCTCCTCCCCCGCTGCAGTGCGGCGTGCGCTTCAGCCGAACTGGCGTCCGAAGCGTCCCATGCCCAGGGCCGCGACGCTGACCCCCAGGGCGGCCATGGACAGGACCGAGGGCCACAGCAGGTCCAGCCCGGCGCCTTTGAGGAGGATGCCGTAGGCGGCGTCGAGGAAGTAGTGCAGCGGGGAGATCCACGCCAGGAGGTGCATCCATTCGGGCATGGCCTCGATGGGGGTCCATGCGCCGGAGAGCAGGAGCATGGGCATCAGGATCACCACGGTGAGCATGCCCACCTGGGCCAGGTTGCGGGCGACGGTGGCGGCCAGCAGGCCCAGGCCGGCGGTGGTGAAGACGTAGAGGGCGGTGATGAGGAAGAAGCTGACGAGGCTGCCGCGCATGGGCACGTCGAAACAGGGCACGAGGATGCCGAACAGGGCGATGGCGGTGCCGGCGAGGATCACCAGGGTCATGGCCACCACCTTGGGGCACAGGATCTGGAAGGCGCTCAGGGGGGTGACCATCAGTTGCTCGATGGTGCCCCGCTCCTTCTCCCGCACCATGGCCGCCGCCGGCAGCAGGATGGAGAACAGGGTGATCACGGTGAGCAGTTCGGAGATGCCCATGAACCACGCGTCGTTCTGATTGGGGTTGTACCAGACCCGCGTCTCCGCGGCGAGGGTGGGGCCGGCCACGCCGCCGCTGCCCAGGCCTTCGCGCAGGGCGGCGGTCTCCAGGGCGTACTTGCCGACGATCTGGGCGCCGTAGCTGGCGGCGAGGAAGCCGAGCACGGAATTGGAAGTGTCCACCTGCAGTTGCACGGCGGCCTGGCCGCCGCGGGCGAGGGTTTCCTCGAAGCGCGGCGGAATGTCGAGGAGGGCCATCACGTCGGCGTTGTCCAGGTGGCGGATGGACTGGGCCGGCGTGCCGGCCGCACCGGCCACGCGGAAATACGGCGGCTGGAAGCGGCTGCTCAGTTCCCGCGAGGCAAAACTGGCGTCGCCGTCGAGCACCGCCAGCGCGGCGTTCTTGAGCTGCATGGAGACGCCGGACGCGGCGATGTAGATGTCGCCGGTAAAGGCATACACGAAGAAGACCATCAGGGCCACGTCGCGGAAGAGCTGGATCAGCTCCTTGCGGGTCATCACCCGCAGGCGGCGCAGGCCGGCCGCAGAGAAGAGTCCGTTCATGATTTGGGCCGCTTGGTGAACAGCAGGTAGCCGATGCCGAACAGGCCCAGGGCGTAGGCGGCCAGCACCAGCACGTCGCCCCACAGGGCGCCCCAGCCCACGCCCTTGAGGAAGCTGCCCACCACGATGTTGGTGAAGTACATGGGCGGCAGGGCATGGGCAATGGCCAGCGCGCTGGGGGCCAGGGACGACAGGGGCAGCAGCATGCCGGAGTAGAGCACCGCGGGGATGATGCTGACGATGCTGGCGACGATCATGGCCGCCACCTGGGTCTGCACCAGCATGGAAATGACCAGCCCGATGCCGGTGGTGCACACCACGTAGAGCAGCAGCGCCAGCGCGAAGAACAGGGGATCGCCCTTGAAGGGGGTGCCGTACAGCCAGATCGCCAGGGCCCACAGGATGAGCCCGTTGATGAAGGAGATGAGCACGTAGGGCGCCAGCTTGCCGATCAGGAATTCCCCCGGCGACACGGTGGACGCGTAGATGTTGAAGATGGAGCCGGATTCCTTCTCGCGCACCACGCCCAGGGCGGTGAGGAAGGGCGGCGACAGCATCATGATGAGCATGATCAGCTTGGGCGCCAGGGACCAGATGCTCTTCACGCTCTGGTTGTAGAGGTAGCGCACCTCCAGCTTCACCGGCTGCACGCGGGTCTGGGCCTCGGCCAGGGGAATGCCCCGCAGGGCCGACAGGGCCTGGGCCATGCTGTCCAGGCTCACCGCGCTATGGATGGCAGCCACATAGCCCTGGGTGGTCTGGGCGCGCATCGGGAAGGTGCCGTCGATGAGCACCTGGACCGGCGCTGGCTCGCCCCGTGCCAGATGTTCGCCAAAGCGCGGGGGAATCACCAGGGCCAGGCGGATGCTGTTGTCGGCGAGCAGGCGGTCGAGCTGGCGCACGTCCTCCACCTGGCCCTTGAAGTCGAAATAGCGGGACGAGACGAAGCGGTAGGCGTAGTCCCGGCTCGCCGCGCTGCGGTCCTGGTCCACCACGGCGAAGGGCAGGTTCTCCACGTCCAGGGTGAGGCCGAAGCCGAACAGCACCATGAGCAGGGTCGGCACGAAGAAGGCCAGGGCGAAGAACAGCCGGTCGCGGACGATCTCGCGCCATTCCTTCCAGGCCAGGGAGACGATGCGGCGGCCGTTCATGGCGCCCTCCGTGCGGCCTCTTCCAGCGCGGTGATGCGCTGCACGAAGACGTCCTCCATGGACAAGGGACGCAGGCCGGCCGCCTGCACCTGCACGCCCGCGGCGGCCAGCACGCCCGGCAGACGCGCCAGATCGCCGTCCACATCCCGCGACAGCAGGTGCACGGCGCGCCCGTGCAGGGCCGCGCTGCCATAGCCCGCCGCCTTCAAGGCCGCCTGGGCCGGCACCGGCCGATCCACGCGCAGCTCCAGCAGGCGGCCGGACTCTTCGGCGATGGCGGCCTTCATGGCTTCGGGTGAGGCGTCCGCCACCACGCGGCCGGCGTACATCAGGGCCAGGTGGTCGCAGTGTTCCGCCTCGCTCATGTAGTGGGTGGTCACCAGGATGGCCACGCCCTCGCGCCGCGACAGGTGGAAGAGGATGTCCCAGAACATGCGCCGGCCGATGGGATCCACGCCCGATGTGGGCTCGTCGAGAAAGAGCACCCGCGGCTCATGGACCAGGGCGCAGCCCAAGGCGAGGCGCTGGCGCAGCCCCATGGGCAGGCGCCCGGCCCCGTCGTGCTCGAAGCCGGCCAGCCCGGCCATGCCGATCACCCAGTCGGTGCGGCGCTGCGCCTGGCGGTCGTCGAGCCCGTAGATGCCGGCGTAGAGGCGGATGTTCTCCACCACCGAGAGGTCGTGATACAGGGAAAAGGCCTGGCTCATGTAGCCGATGCGTTCCTTGATGGCGAGGCCCGCCGTGCGCATGTCGGCGCCCGCCACCCGGCCCGCGCCGGACGAGGGTTTGAGGATGCCGGTGAGCATCTTGATGACCGTGGTCTTGCCCGCGCCGTTGGCCCCCAGCAGGCCAAAGATCTCGCCCTGGGGCACGGCAAAGCTCACCGCGTCGGCGGCACGGAATTCGCCGAAGACACGGGTCAGCTCACGCGCTTCGATGGCCAGTTCGCCCGGCGCGGCGGCGCGGCGCGTGGCCCCTTCGACGCGGCTGTCGAGCTGCGCGCCGCGGCGGCGCAGCAGGGCGACGAAGACGTCCTCCAGTTCGGGCTCGCGGGCGAACCAGTCGCGGAGGTCGATGGTCGGCGCAGCGGTGCCCGTCGTCGTCGCGGCCGGCGCGATGTCCAGGCAGGCCGCCACGGCGCCGCGGGCCGCGTCCGCGTCCAGCCCCTCGGCGAACACGCGAAACCAGGCGCCCATCGCCTCCGTCTGGGGGAAGCGGGCCTTGAGCCGCGGCAGGGCCTCGGCCTGGGGTTCGGCGCGGAACAGGGCCAGGGTGCCGGGCACCGTGGCCACCAGCGCAGCGGGCGTGCCTTCGCCCATCACCTTGCCTTCGTGGAACAGGGACACCCGGTGGAAGCGGTCCGCCTCGTCCAGGTAGGCCGTGGACACCAGCGCGGTGATGCCCTTCTCCTCCAGCAGGCGCCCGAGGATCGCCCAGAAGTCGCGCCGCGACACCGGGTCCACGCCGGTGGTGGGTTCGTCGAGGATGACCAGGTCCGGCTCGTGGATCAGGGTGCACACCAGCCCGAGCTTCTGCTTCATGCCGCCGGAGAGCTGGCGCATGGGGCGGGCGCGAAAGGCGTCCAGGCGGGTCATCGCCAGCAGCAGCGTCTTGCGCTCGGCCAGTTGGGCGGCGCTCACGCCGCGCAGGCGGCCGAAGAAATCCACGTTCTCCTCGATGGACAGGTCGGGATACAGGTTGAGCCCGAGCCCCTGGGGCAGAAAGCCGATGCGCTGCTTGACCCGCTCCGCCGCCCGCTCGGAATCCACCGGCAGGCCGAAGACCTCCACGCGGCCGCCTTCGTAGGCGAGCACGCCGGCCACGGCCTTCATCAGGCTGGATTTACCGGCGCCGTCCGCGCCCACCAGCCCGTAGATCTCGCCGGGCTGCACGGTGAGCGTGAGCCCGTCGGCGGCCACGCGCCGGCCGTAGCGCTTGACGAAGCCTTCGACGCGGATCGCCGGGGCGTTCATGACCGACTCACCAGCGCGGCGCCTGCCAGGGCACCTCGTCCTTCCAGCGGATCACCGCATCGGCCGGCACGCCCGGCGCCAGGCGATGCTCCGGATTGGCGTCCAGGTAGAGCTTGACCGCGTAGGTGAGCTTGACCCGCTCGTCCGGCGTCTGCACTTCCTTGGGCGTGAACTCGGCGCGGGAGGCGATGTAGCGCGTCGTGGCGGCAAAGGCCTGAGCAGGGAAAGCGTCGGAATACACTCGCGCCGGCAGCCCCAGGCGAAGCTGGCCGATGAGCTTCTCGGGCACGTACACCTTGAGATAGAGCCGGTCCAGATCGACGATCTCGAACACCGGCGTGCCCGCCGCCACCATCTCGCCGGATTCCCGCAGGCGGTTGAGGACCACGCCGCCCACCGGCGCCCGCAGGGACAGGTCGTCGATCAGGCTGGCCACCTCCTTCGCCGCCGCCTGGGCCTGATGCAGACCGGCTTCCAGCGCAGCCACGTCGTTCTCCCGCGCCTTGACCTTGTCGTGGCCCAGATGGGCCGACGCCAGGGCCTGCTCGGCCTGGCGCAGATCGGCCGCGGCGCTGCTGCGCACCAGGCGCATCTGCTCGGCGCGGCGAACCTCCACGGTGCCGCGCTCGGCCAGTTCGTCGAAGCGGGCGGCGTCCTTGGCGGCCTGGGCGTCGGCGGCCCGCGCCTTGGCGAGCTGGGCGTCGGCGCTGGCCTCGGCGAGGGGCACTTCGCGCCGCGCCACGGCCAACTGGGCCTGAGCCGCCGCCACTTGCGCCTGGAGCGTGGCCACCGCGGCGTCCGCCTGCTGCTGACGGGCGGCGAGCTGGGTGTCTTCGAGGCGGGCCAGCACCTGCCCGGCCTGCACGCTGTCGCCTTCGCGCACCTTGAGCGCCGCGATGCGCCCGGCCAGCTTGCTCGCCACCGTGGTGCGATCGCCCTCGATGCGCCCGTTGGCCTGGATCAGGCCCTCGGGCAGGGCCGCGCTGCCGGCCCATTCGTGCCAGGCCCACCCGCCGGCCGCCAGCACGGCCACCACGGCTACGGCACCGCCGATGCGGCGTGTCAGGATGTTCATGGAAGGGATTCCTTAGTCAAAAGACCGGCCCGCATCAGCGCCCCCCAAGGGAGCCGGCGGGGCGCCGTTCAGAGTTCTCCGACCGCCTTCTTCAGGCGGTAGCGGGCCCCATGCAGGTCGTAATGGGCGTTGAGGTGATTGCTGTCGGTGAGGGCGCGCAAGGCCTCGGCGTCCAGCACTTCGGTGTGGGTGCCGACGCCGTTGCGATAGCGGTCGCGGGCCACGCGCAGGTTCTCGTCGGCCTGGGCCTCGGCGGCGCCCGTGGTGGCGAGGCGCTGGGCGGCCTCTTCCACGGCCAGCCATTCGCGCCGGACTTCCAGCTCGATCAGCGTGGCGGTGTCGGCCTGACGTTCCCGCGCGGCACGGGCCCGCGCCGCGGCCGCATCGGCGCGCTGACGCTGGATGCCGCCGTCGAACAATTCCCACTGCACGCCCACGGCCACCTGGGCGATGTCCTGACTCGCCCGGTAGCGGTTGTCCTCGTGCATCACCGCCGCATTGACGCCCACCTGGGGCCGGCGGGCGGCGCGTTCCATGTCGGCCTCGCGATCCGTGGCCTCGGCGCGGGCGCCCAGCAGGGCCAGCTCCGGCCGGGCGGCGCGGGCGCGGGCGACGAGGGTGGAAAAGTCTTCGCGGGCCGCGTCGGGCGGCGGCGGTTCGTGCACGTCCACCGCCGTCTCCAGCGGCCGGCCGAGGAGCCGGTTGTAGGCCGCCGCGGCGAGATCCACGCCGTGCCGGGCGCGCGTCTGCTGCTGACGGGCATCGGCCAGCGCGACGGCCACCGACAGCACGTCGTTGCGCGGCACCACGCCCTGGCGATGGAGGGCATTCACGTCCGCCGCGTGGGCGTCGAGGGCCGCCACGTGACGCTCCGCCGCCGCCAGCGCGCGCCGGCTGCGCAGCACGTTGAGCCAGGCCTCGGCCACGTCCAGCTTGACCGTCTGCTCGGTGCGCAGGCGTTCCTGGGCGCTGGCCTGCACGCCGATGTCGGCCGCTGCCACTGCCGCCGCGATGCGCCCGCCCGTATAGATCGGCAGGCTCGCCTGCAGGGCATGGGTGGCGTAGGTGCGCTCGGACAGGGGCATGCGGTCCGGCAGGCTGATGCCGGGGATCGTCGGCAGGCCGATGAGGGCCGCGGGCTCCTTGCTCAGCACGGTGTAGCGGGAACTCGCCGTGGCCTTGGGCAGGGCCAGGCCCTTCGCGGCCTCCAGCGTGGCGCGGGCGCCCTCGCCTTCGGCATCGGCGGCGCGCAGACGCGCATCTACCGACAAGGCCTGGGCCCACGCGTCGGCGAGGGTCTCGGCGGCCCAACCTGTCGGCGCCGCGGACAGGAGCAGGACCGACAGGGCGATGGAAAGCGGACGAAATCGCATCGGGAGGGCCGCCCGGCCGCGTGCTTGACCAGCGGATGACGTCGCGTCGAAGTGCCTCTTCATCACGACCTCCAATTACTGACTCATCGGTCACTAAACTACTCCGCCCCGCACGCGGCAGCCTTGCGGAAAGTCAACAGAGCGCACGGCCTCGCCCGCGACGACGCCCGTGTCGGAAGCATTCCGCCCATTTCCCGGAACGGGGACGATGCAGCACATCGCGGGCTTCGCACAGCGCAAAGAGGCTGCACACGCTGCATCGCCCGCCTCCCTGACATCGTCACCCAGCCGCCAGGACCTGGCCCCGGATTTGCATAGGCCTGCTGATCACGCCCACTCCCAGGAACGCTCCATGCCCCTTCCCGCCCTCGACGACGACCTCGTGGACTTCGGTGACATCCCCGCGCCCATCAACGCCCTCCTCCAGGAAGGCGTGTATTGGCACCCCGCCGATCCGGCCCGCGCCCGCGCCTGTTTCCGCAGCGCCATCGACCTGGCGCCGGACGTGCTGCCGTCCTACCGCTGCCTCTTCAAGGCCCACAACAAGCAGCGGGACTTCGCCGCCGCCTACGCCGTGGCCCTGGAAGGCCTGGGCCGCGCGGCCATGCAGGCCGGCATGAGCCCGGACTGGAGCACCTGGACGCGCCCCGCCCTGGCCGCCGCGCCGACGGTGCCGGCGCGCTTTCTGCTGCATTCCCTCAAGGCGGTGGCCTTCATTGAACTGCGTCGGGGCCACGAATCGGCCTCCCGCGCAGCCCTCGCCCATCTCCAGGCGCTGGACCCGGAAGACGGCGTCGGCGCCTCGGTGATCGCCGCCCTCCTCGACCGGGAAGACGCCTGATGCGTCGCGAATCCGACACGCCGCCCTTTGCGGTGACGCAAACCGTACATCGCGCCCTCGGCCCGCTCGTGGTGCTGGAGGTGGGCGCGCTGAAGGTCCGCCTCACGCCGCGGGAGGCCCATACCCTGGCGCTGGCCCTCTTCGCCGTGCGGGATGGGCGCAGCGCCGAGACCGAGCTGTTCATGAGCCCCATCGCCAGCGACGGCATCTTCGTCGCGCCGGTGGGGTCGGACGGCATCGCCGTCGAGACGTCCGCCGGACCGGTGGCGCTGGACTGGCAGGCGGTGGGCGAGCTGGGTGCCCAGCTGTCGCCCGCGGCAGTGCCGGGCTGAGGCGCTCCGGCTACAAGACGACCGCAGCGGCGGCGGCGTTTTGCCCTTGGCCGAACCCATGCAGCGGGCGTGGCCAGCGCCCGGCGCCCGGGTTTGCGCGGTTCGCCCCCAAGGATCATCGGGAATGCCGGACGGCTGTGGTATTTTTGCGGCCTTTACCGCCCACCGGGCCGCCTGAACACCCCGTCACCGCGCCATGAACGACACGCCGGATCTCTTCGACACCCTGCCTCCCGACACGCCCGAACCGCCACCGCCGCCCGTGGCCACGCCGCTGGCCGGCAGTGACGACGCCCTGCCCCTCGACCTCTACGCCGAGCGCGCCTACCTCTCCTACGCCATGAGCGTGGTGAAGTCCCGCGCCCTGCCCCAGGTGGAGGACGGCCTCAAGCCAGTGCAGCGGCGCATTCTCTTCGCGATGAACGAGATGCGCCTGTCGCCCGCGTCCAAGCACGTCAAGTCGGCGCGCGTCGTGGGCGACGTGATCGGCAAGTACCACCCCCACGGCGACTCGAGCGTGTACGACGCCATGGTCCGCGTCGCCCAGGATTTCTCCCTGCGCTACCCGCTGGTGGATGGCCAGGGCAACTTCGGCTCCCGCGACGGCGACTCCGCGGCGGCCATGCGCTACACCGAGTGCCGCCTCACCCCCATCGCCGAGCTGCTGCTGTCGGAGATCGACCGGGGCACCGTGGATTTCCGTCCCAACTACGACGGCGCCTTCCAGGAACCCCAGCTCCTGCCGGCGCGCCTGCCCTTCGTGCTGCTCAACGGCGCCTCCGGCATCGCCGTGGGCATGGCCACCGAGATCCCGTCCCACAACCTGCGGGAAGTGGCCCGCGCCGCGATTCACGCCATCGAGCACCCGGAGGCCACCGTCGCCGACCTGCTCGGGCACATCGCCGGGCCGGACTTCCCCGGCGGCGGACAGCTCATCTCGCCGGCGGCGGACATCCGCCAGGCCTACGAGACCGGCCGCGGCAGCCTCAAGCTGCGCGCCCGCTGGATCGTCGAGGACCTCGCCCGCGGTCAGTGGCAGCTGGTGATCACCGAGCTGCCCCACGGCGTGTCGGCCCAGAAAATCCTCTTCGAGATCGAGACGCTGACCAATCCCCAGCCCAAGACCGGCAAGAAGTCCATCGACCCGGATCAGGCCCAGCTCAAGGCCCTGATTCTGTCGGCCCTCGACCGGGTGCGCGACGAATCGGGCAAGGACGCGCCGGTGCGCCTGGTCTTCGAGCCCAAGAGCCGCAATCAGGACGTGGCGGAGTTCGCCAACCTGCTCCTCGCCCACACCAGCCTGGAAACCTCGGTCGCCCTCAATCTGGTGATGATCGGCCTGGACGGGCGGCCGGCCCAGAAGAATCTGGCCGACATCCTGCACGAGTGGGGCCGCTTCCGCACCGTGACGGTCCGCCGCCGCAGTGTCCATCGCCTGGGCCAGGTGGATGACCGCATCCACATCCTGGAAGGCCGCCACATCGTCTTCCTCAACATCGACGAGGTGATCCGCCTGATCCGCGAGTCGGACGATCCCAAGGCCGCCCTGATCGCCCGCTTCGACCTGAGCGACCGCCAGGCGGAGGACATCCTGGAGATCCGCCTGCGCCAGCTGGCCAAGCTGGAAGGCATCAAGATCGAACGGGAACTGGCCGAGCTGCGCGGCGAAAAGACCGAGCTGGAAGCCCTCCTCGCCGACGAGGGCAAGCTGCGCCGGCTGGTGATCAAGGAAATCCGGGCCGACGCCGAGAAATACGGCGACGCGCGCCGCACCCTGGTGGAGGAAGCCGCCCGTGCCGGCGTCACCCAGACCGTGGTGGACGAACCGGTTACCGTCATCGTCTCGGAAAAAGGCTGGGTGCGCGCCCGCAGCGGTCACGGCCTGGATCTGGCCAATGTGGCCTTCAAGGATGGCGACCGCCTTGCCACCGCGCTGGAATGCCGCACGGTGGATGCGCTGATCGCCCTCACGGACGGCGGCCGCGCCCTGACGGTGGCGGTGTCGACGCTGCCGGACGGGCGCGGGATGGGCGCCCCGCTGGCGTCATTTGTCGAGTTGCCGGCGGGGGCGAAGATCGTTCACGTGCTGAGCGGCGATCCGGCCAGCCGGGTGCTCATGGCGACCCGCGACGGCTACGGTTTCCTGTGCCGCTTGGGCGACATGCTGGCCACCAAGAAGGCCGGCAAGCAGTTCGTCACGCTGGACGAGGGCGTGGGACTATTGCCACCGTTGATCTACGCCGACGCGCCGGACCTGCACGTGGCCACCCTGTCGGAGAAGGGTCGCCTGCTGGTCTTCACGCTGGACCAGGTGAAGGAGCTCTCGGGCGGCGGCCGCGGCGTGATCCTCCAGGCCCTGGAAGACGGCGACACCCTGCGCGCGGTGTGCGTGGCCGGCAGCGACGGCATCGTGCTGTCCAGCGCCTCCAGCGCCGGGCGGGCCTACGAGGTGCCCATCCCCGCCCGCGACTGGACGCCCTGGCTCAACAAGCGCGCCCGCAAGGGCAAGCCCGCGCCGGGACGCTTCACGCCCACGGCGGTGACGCCCCTCAAGCGGGACTGAGGACCTTCGCCGCCCAGAACAGGGCGGTAATGGTCTTGGCGTCGGTGATGCGGCCGTCCAGCACGGCCGCTTCGGCCTCGTCCAGGGACATCGGGAAGATCTCCAGATATTCCCCATCATCCAGCGACGCGCCTTCGTGGCGCAGCCCGCTGGCCAGAAAGATCTCGATGCGCTCGTCGGAATAGCCGATGCACGGATGCATCACGCCCAGATGGCGCCAGGAGTCGGCCACGTAGCCGGTCTCTTCCAGCAGCTCACGCCGGGCGCAGCGTTCGATGTCCTCCCCGGCGTCGATCTTGCCCGCCGGAAGTTCGATGAACACCCGCCCGCAGGGATAGCGGAACTGGCGCTCGAAGATCAGATGGCCGTCGGGCAACTGGGCGATCACCACCACTGCGCCGGGATGGCGGATGTATTCGCGGACACCCTGCTTGCCGTCGGGCAGGCGCACCGTGTCCCGGTGAACGTTGAGGAGAACGCCGTCGAACACCTGCTCGGACCTCACGCAGGTTTCGGTCAACTCTGCTGCCATCACACACTCCATGAAAAAAGCCCGGCAGGACAGAGCCGCCGGGCTTCGGGGTCCACACGCATTCGCGCCTGCTCCCGGGGAAGCCGGCGCGAACCGTCAGACCTGCATCAGATGCGCTCGAACACGGTGGCGATACCCTGACCGCCGCCGATGCACATGGTCACCAGCGCGTAACGGCCGCCGGTGCGTTGCAGCTCGTACAGCGCCTTGGTGGCGATGAAGGCGCCGGAACAGCCGACCGGGTGACCGAGGGCGATGGCGCCGCCGTTCGGGTTGGTCTTGACCGGATCCAGACCCAGCCCGCGCATGACGGTCAGGGCCTGGGCGGCGAAGGCTTCGTTGGACTCGATGACGTCCATCTGGTCCAGGGTCAGACCGGCCTTCTTGAGGGCCAGCTTGGAGGCCGGGATCGGACCTTCACCCATCACGTCGTTGGGTACACCGGCGATGGCGTAGGAAACCAAGCGGGCCATTGGCTTGTAGCCGGCGTTCACCGCGGTGGCGCCATCGGCCAGCACGAAGAAGGCGGCGCCGTCGTTGATGCCGGAGGCGTTGCCGGCGGTGACGGTACCGTCCTTCTTGAACGCCGGCTTCATCTTGGCCAGGGATTCCAGCGTGGTGCCGCGCTTGACGTGTTCGTCGGTGTCGAACACCACGTCGCCCTTGCGGGTCTGCTTCACGATGGGAACGATCTGGGACTTGAAGCGGCCTTCGTCGATGGCCACAGCAGCACGGCGCTGGGATTCGACGGCGAAGGCGTCCTGCTCTTCACGGCTGATGCCGTGCTTGACAGCCAGGTTTTCAGCGGTGATACCCATGTGGCCGACACCGAACGGGTCAGTCAGCACGGCCACCATGCTGTCGATGGCCTTGGTGTCACCCATGCGCGCACCGGAGCGCAGCGCCGGCAGCATGTAGGTGGCCTTGGACATGACTTCGACGCCGCCACCGATACCGTAATCGGCATCGCCCAGCAGGATGTTCTGGGCGGTGGTGACGATGCCCTGCAGACCGGAGGAGCACAGGCGGCTCACCTGCATGGCCACGGACTCCATCGGCAGGCCGGCCTGGATGGACGCCACGCGGGACACGTAGGCGTAACGGGCGTCGGTAGGAATGCAGTTGCCGACGGTGACATAGTTGATCAACTGGGGATCCACGCCGGAACGAACCACCGATTCCTTCATCACGATACCGGCCAGCTCGCTGGCGTCGAAATCGGCAAGGGAACCACCAAACGCGCCGATTGCGGAACGAACGGCGCTCAGAACCACTACATCACGACTAGCCATCTAGTAACCCTCCTCTTATGAGACCATCAATGACCAACCCAACCCGCCACACCCAAGAGCGCCAGTACCAGAAATACCAGCACCAGGGTGCGCCAGATCAGGCCGATCGTGCTTTGCATGAAATCGGCATCAGCCTCGTCGCCAATGCCCATCTCGGGACGCTCGACAATTTCGCCCGACTCGTGGACGGGCATGCCGAGCCGTACGCCCAGCGCCCCACCCCCACTCGCGAGCAGTATACCGGAAGCCTTGTCTGCCCATTGGGCAGCCTGGGCTCTCCAGCAATACACCGCATCTTCGAAGTCTCCGACGATGGAAAACGCCGCCGCGGACAAACGCACCGGCAACCAGTCCAGGGCCGCGAACGCGCGATGGGCGAATTCACCGAAATCGCCGAACTCCGGCTCACCCTTGCGCAGACTCCATTCCTCGTCGAAGAAACGGGCCAGCCGGTAGAGCAATGCGCCGCTCGGCCCGGGCAGCAGGATAAACCAGAAGATCACCGCAAACACATTGCGGTGTGCCGCAATCAGCGCCTCCTCGATCGCCAGCCTGGCCACCTCGGAGGAGCTCGATGCATCATGACTGCGCTTGCGCCAGACGCCGATCAGTTGCCGGGCGCGCGCCAGCTCACCCATCCGCAGGGCCAGTTGAAGATCGGAAAAGAAACGGCTCAGGTTGCGGAACGCCATGGTGAAATAGAGGATCACCACGTTGAAGACCATCGCCAGCAACGGATGGACGTGCCACAACACAAAATAGGCCAGCGCCGACACGAATCCCACGCTCAGCATGGCCACCCACCAGGCGACCGCCCCGTGACGCGCCTCGCCGTCGTTGAAGCGGTCTTCGAGGAAGTGGGCGAACGCCTTGAGAGGCGCCTCCACGAACCGTTCGGTGGAAATGGGCCGGAGATGCTCGATGAGCAGGGCAACGATCAGGGAAAACAGGGTCATGCGCAGTGGGGCCTTGGTCAGCCCTCGACAAACTGGCCTATTGGGGAAGCGCTAAGATACCACCATTCCACGAACCCCGGAACGGCGGCCGATCAGGCACTGAGAAAGCGCTGCAGGCTCACCAGCATGCCCGCCGTGGCACCCCAGATGTAATAGTTGCCGTAGGGCATCGCGTAATACTCCCGCAGCGCTCCACGCACCACGACCCGATGCCGCTGATGGTTGGCGGAATCGAGCAGGAACGCCAGGGGTACCTCGAACACCTCTGCCACTTCGAAATCATCCACCTTCAGGTCGAAGGGCGGCGCAACCAGCCCCACCACCGGTGTGACTTCAAAACCCGTCCCCGTGCGGTACACCGGCAGATGCCCGAGCAATTCCACGTGCTGACGCTGCAGACCGATCTCCTCCTCCGTTTCCCGCAGGGCGGTCTCGATCGGTGAGGCATCATGTTCCTCCATCCGTCCTCCCGGAAAGCTCACCTGTCCGGGATGGTGGTGGAGATGATCCGTGCGACGCGTCAGAAGCACCGTCGGCGTGTCGCGCATGACGAGCGGTACGAGGACGGCGGCCGGGCGCAATTCCTCCGGCACGCCCTCTTCCACGGGCGTCTCGATCGCGGGAGATTCGGCAAACCTGCGGCGCAACTGATCCGCTGTGGGACACGATAGACTCATGAGGTCACGCACGACGCTCAGTACCGCTGCTTCAGGGTCATGACGCCGTTGTCGCGCCGCATTTCCATCCGGTTGAGGAAGCTCATGCCCAGAAGCGCGACAGGAAGATCCTCACCATGGATGCTGGCCCGCACGTTTCTTTGAGTCACGTTGCCGACACGCACGGAATCCAGCATCACAATCCAGGTTCTTGCCACGCCGTTTGCCGTAATGGACTGGGCCGGTTCGCCCTTCTTGTAGTCGATGCCGGCCCGTATGGCATCGCTACGTCCCAGCACGATCAGACTCGCACCGGTATCGACCAGAAAATTCACCTGAGCCCCATTCACCGTACCGTAAGTAAGGAAGTGACCGGCACGATCGGCCTGAAGTTCCACCGTTCCGCCGCCGGATGTCTCTCCCCCCACACGCACGGCCGACTGCCCCACCACCAGCCGCTGGCGACGCCCGTCCACCTCCACGGTCGCGGTATCACCTTCCACCGTGATGACACGCACGCCTTCCGGCGTCATGGCGCCCGATGCAACCGCCCGCGGCGCACGGCCATCGATCACCAGCAGCGCCTTTCCCGGAAAGACGCCCGCCAGCACGACATCCGTCGCCTGCGCCAGGTCCATCGCCGCCATGGCCAAGGCAGCCAGGACGCCGGACGCCCACCTCTGTGATATTGAAAACGCTTGAAAGCCCGCCACGTCCCGCCACCCGTATACCGACACCCGTCATTCTGCCATGGGGCGCGCACCATGCGCCCTCGGGGGACCCGCGTCAGGGCACCAGAAGGGCTTTCAGATAGTGAGTCGGGATGGCATAGGAGATGCCCGTTGGCATTGCCACGGCACTTTCCTTGGTGCCCTTGACGAACACCATATTCAGGATGCCCACAACCTCCCCGGAGTGGGTATCGAAGAGCGGACTGCCACTGTTACCGGGATAGGACACCAGATCGAGCTGAAACACATTGTAGGCCCCCATCGCCAGACGCCTGACCGTACGGGCATCGAGCTGGCTCGCCGACGGTGCCGGCATGCCGACGGGTGTCACCGCGGAGACGATGCCGCGATGGGTGACCGGCACGAGCCCCAGGGAAGCGCCCAGCGGGAACCCGGTGATGGCCACCTCCTGACCGTCCCGGACCGCGCCCGAATCGCCCAGCCTCAGCGCCGGCAGCGGCGGCCCGTCAAAGCGCAGCAGCACGAGATCGTGATCGGCATCGGACGCCTGACGCACCACTGCACGCCCGATCACACGCCCCGTGCCGGGCAGGGCCACCGTCAAGGTTTCGTTTTCTTCCAGGGCGTCGGACACCACGTGGATATTGGTGGCGACGAGATTGCCATTACCCACGACAAATCCGGTTCCCCTGAACTTGAACTGGGGATTACGGGACGGGAGGAATGTGCCAACCGCCACCACGCCGTTCTTGATCTGGGCAACGACATCCGGAAAGTCGGCCCATGTGGGCATCGCCCATGTTGTGGCCAATGCACCCAAGCCGGCCAACACCCGTCTGCGCTGCGCCAGTCCGGCCATGTTCAATCCTTGAATCGGGTCACGGCCCGGAAGGTCTGCACGATAGGCGACGCGTCCACCAGCCGCGCGTCGAAGGGATGATCGGTGCGGGGAAAGAACGCCAGGATACGCCGGACGTAGTTCTGCGTTTCCTTGAACGGCGGCACGCCGCGATAGCGATCAACAGCCCCTTCGCCCGCATTGTAGCCGGCGACCGCCAAGGCCACATCGCCCCGGTAATAAGCCAGCAGCCAGCGCAGGTAGGCGAGGCCGCCCTTGATATTCTGTACCGGGTCGAAACTGTCACGGACGTTGAAGCGGCTCGCCGTTTCCGGAATGAGCTGCATCACGCCCATCGCATTCTTGGGCGAGCGTGCGCCGGTGTCGAAATTGGACTCGGTGCTGGCGATCGCCAACGCCAGCCGCGGCTCGATGGAGAAGCGAGGCGCCAGGGTGGTGAGAATCTCCACCACCTTTTTCTTCTGGTCAGGAAGCGAGGCAAGGTATTTCTGGGTATCCCAGCTGTCCCGAGCGGCGAAACCGTGGTCGGCCGGGCGATCCTTGAGGCAGTCCGGCACCGCGCCAGTGTAGTCGCTGGCAAAGCGCCGCGCCCTGAGCGCTCCGTCATGGCCCTTGACGATGGCCATGTCGAAGAGGGTCGTGGCGACCGCGTCGTCCCGCAGGACGCCGCGCCCGTTGAGATACATCCAACCCAGGCTGTACATTGCTTCCGGGTCGCCGGCCCGCGCCGCCTCGCAGTACAGCACGGCAGCCCGTTCGAGATCGCGGGGAACACCCTCCCCGTGTTCGAAGGCCACAGCCTGCTCGACAAGCATCCGGGCCCCGTCGACACCTGAAGGGAGCACCGCGTCCCCGTCCGCCACGGCAGCCTGCCCGACGCTCGCACCCGTCAGGCAGATCACCGCACCGACCGCCCGCAGGCAGCGGAGGAGACTTACAGCCGCCACACGCTCAGCCCGGCCGCCTGCAGCTGGGCCGGATCGTAGAAGCTCTTCACGTCGGTGAACACGCCGCCGGACACGATCTTCTCGGCCAGCGCGCCCACACCCATCTCGGCATACTCCTTGTGGGCCACCGCGGCCACCATGGCGCCGGCCTTGGGCAGCTTGTCCCAGG
>DAOQMM010000082.1:0-16637 GCA_035335645.1 Rhodocyclaceae bacterium
GATGAATGGTCCTTCGGTCACGGCCGCGCGACGCTGCTCCAGCCCGAAGCTTCGTGACGCGGCACGGGGCGCGGATCGACCCGTTTTCGCCGTGGGCGAATGCCTTCATTGCGCTCAAGGCGGTCCCGCTCATGGCGAGATTTCATCGCGCATGCGCTGGGGAGCGTTTCTCTCGGTGCCCCGCGGGTGCTCGTCCATGCGCGCTTCCTGAAAGGCGATGCGCGTGAGTGCGTGGGTTCCGGGCGCCTCTTGGCGTGAGGGGAGGGCATCAGCGCCTTCGATGCATTGATCCAACAATTTGAATGCTGCACTGCATTCAGAAATTTCCGTGCGGGTACGTTATCCAGAGAATGCCCAAAATGGGCATGGATGAGGAGGACTCATCGAACTCATCCGGTGCGAAGCACCCGAGAGGGCGCGTCGCCAATCTTGATCGTGCCGCGCATTCTGATCAGAAAGGAGGCGGTGCGTCGATAGCGTGACGAGAGGAACTGCAATGAAGGCTCTGACGGACTTGCCCGTAGGGGTGAGATTGACGATTGTCATCGTAGTGGCGCTATTGGGCACCATTTTGCTCACGGCGCTGTCGCTGGTGCAGTTTCACGCGGTGGAGGACAAGGCTCAGGCGCTGGCGAGCCGCGTCAACACCGTCCGTTTGGCTCAACGCATCACGGTGAGGGCGCTGGATGCCCGCTCGCATCTGGCGCTGGCGCTGCAGCACGATCCGGAGCGCCCGGACATCGTCCAGTTGCACTCCCATCAGGTCGGCGCCCATCTCGAAGCGGTGGCGCGCGATCTGAGCGATATCCGGGATGCGATGGAGGCGCTGCATACGCCGGACTCCGGGCTGTCGGCAGAGGAGGCCGCTGCGTTGGCCGGCCTGGAGCCGGAAGTGGCGCGCTTCGAGTCCCAGGGCGTGGGGCCGATGCGTGAACGGATCGAAGCCGGTGCCTTCCACGATGCGAACGTGATTCTGCTGAAGCTGACCAACCCGGCTTACGAGGCTGTCAAGAGTCAGGCCAGCACCCTGATCGACCGCATCGCAGCGCGGACGGACGCCGGGCGCGCCGAGATGGATGCCGAAGTGAAGCGCACGACGATGCTGGTGATTTTTGGCGGGGTGGCCTTGGGTGTTCTGTGCCTGATTGTCGGTTTGCGTGTAACGCGCAGCGTCACGCGGCAGATCGGTGGTGAGCCGAAGGAAGCCGTGCGTTTGATGCAACAGGTCGCCGAAGGAGATTTGTCCATGGGGGCGGTGACTGCGCCAGCCGGCAGCATGCTCGCCAGCCTGGGCGCGATGGTGGTGTCCTTGCGGGGGATCGTGAGCAACATCGACCATGCGGCCAGCCGCGTGGCGGCCGGTTCGGAGTGCATCGGTAACGCGTCCCGAGCGGTGGCCGACGCGGCGGGCGTGCAGTCCGATGCCACGGCGTCAATGGCTGCGGCGATGGAGCAGATGACGGTGAGCATTTCCCACATTTCGGACAGCGCGCGCGAGACGGCGACCGAGTCGGCCCACTCCGACCATCTGGCGGAGGACGGCGCGGTCCGCGTGGCCAGCGCCCGCCAGGAGATTTCGCGCATCGCTGTAACGGTGACGGAGGTGTCGTCGGCGATCCGGCGGCTGGCGGAGCGGGCCGATCAGATCTCGTCGATTGCAGGCGTCATCAAGGAGATTGCGGGACAGACCAATCTCCTCGCGCTCAATGCGGCCATCGAGGCTGCGCGGGCGGGCGAGCAGGGGCGCGGTTTTGCGGTGGTGGCGGACGAGGTGCGCAAGCTGGCGGAGCGCACGGCGGCCGCGACGGTCGAGATCGAAGGGACGATCACGACGATCCAGACCGATACGGTACGGGTGGTGAAGGTGATGGATTCCGCCATTCCGCAGGTGGGGAGCGGCGTAGAGGCCGCCGAAGGCGCAGCCCAGGCGCTGCAAGCCATCCGCGAGGGCGCCCACGTGGCCTTGCGTCGCATCGACGAGGTGGCCGACGCCATGCGGGAGCACAGCCAGACCAGCACGAGCATTGCACAGCGGGTAGAGGAGATCGCCCGGATGATCGAAGAGACCAGCACGGCCATGCGTCAGACGGCGGATACCGCGAGCGAACTGGAGAACGTATCGGCGACCCTCCGGCAGACGGTGGGCTGCTTTCATTGCTGAGGGAGCCGTCCGGCACCTTCAGGTGCCGCGCGGGCGGATCGTTCAGGCCCGCAAAAGGGGCGGGTGGGCCCGTTGTGAATGACGCCATCTGCGCCAGGGCGAAACGCTGCGCCGGAGGTGCGGCGGGACGTGTGGCCGCGTGCTGTGAGGGTGGGGACGGCCGGTAAGGTTCCGTCCCCGCCGACGTGCTTCCGTCTGCCGCTCAGGCGGTCAGTTCCAGCATCTTGGCGAAGGCGGTGGCGAACTGGGCGAGGCCGTCGTGCTGGAGTTTGGCGCCGAGCACGTCCAGGTCGAGCCCGAAGCTCGCCAGGGCGGCGATGTGGGCGTCGGCGTCGGCCACGCCTGCGGTGACTGCGCCGGGGGTGACGCGGCCGTGGTCGAGGAAGGCGGCAAGGGTGGCGTCGGGCAGGGTGTTCACCGTTTCCGGGCCGATGAGGGCTTCCACGTAGAGCAGATCGGAATAGGCGGCGTTCTTGGTGCCGGTGCTGGCCCACAGCATGCTCTGCGGTCGGGCGCCACGGGCGGCGAGGGCGGCGAAGGCGTCACCGTGGAAGCGCGCCAGGTATTGCTGGTAGGCGCGGCGGGCGAAGGCGACGCCGGTGCGGCCGCGCAGGGCGAGGGCGGCCTCGCTGCCGATTTCTTCGAGCTGCTTGTCCACCAGGCTGTCCCAGCGGGACAGGAAGACGCTGGCCACCGAGCGCACCTTGGAGAGATCGCCGCCCTTGGCGGCGAGGGCTTCCAGGCCGCGCACGTAGGCGGCGGCGACGGCCTCCACGTGGGCGGGGGAGAACATCAGGGTGACGTTGATGGAGAGGCCTTCGCCGGTGAGGGTTTCGATGGCGTGCACGCCGGCGGCGGTGGCGGGGATCTTGACCAGCAGGTTGTCGCGGGCGACGGCGGCGGCCAGACGGCGGGCGGCGGCGACGGTGCCGGCTGCGTCGTCGGCGAGGGCGGGGGAGACTTCCAGGCTGACGTAGCCGGCGTCGCCCTGGCTGGCGTCGAAGACCGGGCGGATCAGGTCGCAGGCGCGCTGCACGTCCTGGATGACAAGGGCTTCGTAGCGGGCTTCGGCGTCGAGGGGGCGGGCGCGCAGGGCGTCGAGATCGGTGAGGTAGTCGAGCCCTTCGGCGATGGCCTTGTGGAAGATGGCCGGGTTGGTGGTGACGCCGGCCACGCCGTCGGCGATGTGGCGGGCCAGGGTGCCTTCATTGATGAGGGCGCGGGACAGGTTGTCGAGCCAGATCTGCTGGCCGGCGGCGCGGGCGGCTTGAATCGGATTCATGGGCGGTGGAAATTCGGAGGGACGATGGAATGGAAGTGACCGGGCATTCTAACGGCTGCCGGGAGGCCAGTGGAGGGTGTAGCGGCCGGCTTGCGGGGTGGGCGTGGCGGCCCCGCCGGCGATGGCGGGCAGGCGCGACAGGAAATCCGCGTCGCCGCTGATCTGGCCGTCGAAACGGGGCGGCTGACCCGGTGCCGCGCTGCCGCGACCGTCCAGGCGGACCTCGCCTTCGAGGGTGGCGACGGTGAATTGGAGCTGGCCCCGGTCGGCCTGGATGCGGACTTCGTAATCGCCGAAGCGGCGGCCGGGGAACAGGGCACTGCGGGCACCGCGCCACAACAGGCGGGCCTCGCCGCTGCAGCGGCCGTCTGCCGCACAGGCCCAGTGGGACGCGCCGAGATCCAGGTCGCCCTGCCAGCCGGCGCGGGCGATGGGGTGGGGAATGGAGGCGAGCAGGGCGTTGGCGGGGGTGTGCAGATCGAGTTCCGAGACGCTCGCGCCGCCGGGGCCCAGGTCCACGGTGGCCACCGGGCGGGCGTCGCTGGTGAAGCGCCAGCGCAGGGCGCCCTGGAGGAGGGCGGTGGGTTCGAACTGCCAGGCCAGGGGCAGCCACGGGGTGACGGAGCGACCGCCCGGATCGCTGCTGGCCAGCGTGCCGCGGCCGGCCCACAGGCTGCCGTCGGCGAGCAGCAGGCGCAGGCCGGCGCCTGTGGTGTGGCTGAAGGCGGCGTCGAGCAGGGTGGCCGGCGCGCGCATCAGCGCCAGCACGAGAAAGATCAGCAGGAACAGGGCGAGCTTGCGCACGGGGATCAGGGCGCGGCGGGGCCGGCGAGGAGGGCGTCCACGCTGGCCTGACTGCCGGCGCGCTGGATCTCGAGACGCAGCACGCGCAGGCCCTGATCGCTGTGGAGGGTGCCGAGCCAGCCGACGAGGGCGTCGAAATCGCCGTTGCCGCGGATCTGTACGCCGTCGCCGGTGCTGTTTACGGTGACCGCCAGGCCGCGGGCCTTGGCGGCGGCGCCCACGGCGTCGGCCAGAGCTGGGCCGGCGAGGGGCTGGACGGGCGGGCGGCCGCGCAGGGCGGCGATCTCGGTGGCGGCTTCCTGGGTCTGCTCCAGCTGGGCCTGGGCGCGGGGCACTTGCCGGTCGAGGCGCCGGCGTTCCTGGGCGGACCAGTCGGCCAGGCCGAAGACCAGGCCGAGGGCGACCACGCTGCCGGCGATCAGGATCAGACGGCGCTCCCGTTGGGAGCAGGCGTTCCAGGCGGTGAGCAGGCGCGCGAGGGGGGTGACGCGGGCGGCGGCGATGGGGGCGTTCATTGCAGGCTCTCCCGGCGCAGGACGAGGTGGGTGGCGTTGCCGTCGCGGCGCACGTCGGCGAGCAGGCCGCGGGCGGCGAGGAGGCCGCCGAGGGCCGGCGCGCGGGCGGCGGCGGGGCCTTGCAGGCTCAGGTCGAGGCGGCCGTCTTCGTAGCGCAGGGCGGCGACGCCGTCGAGGGCGTCGGTGCCGAGGGCGTCGGCGGCCTGGGCGAGGAGGGCGAGGGCGTCGTCGTCCCGCAGCAGGCTGTGGCGTGCCCGTTCCTGGTTGAGCTGCTGACGCATCTGGGCGGCGGGGGCGACGACCGGGGTGTTGGGGAAGGTGGTGGCATACACCCGCGCGATGCGCGTCTGCACGCCGTCGAGGCTGTGGCGCAGCCACAGGACTTCGCCCACGTTGGCGAGGAGCCACACGCCCAGCGCGGCGGCGGCGAGGAGGGCGGCGGGACGCAGGCGGGCGAGCCACGCGGCGCCCTGCTCGCGGGAGGCGAATTCGCCGTGGAGCAGGGAGGCTGCGTGGCGGTCGGCGCCGGACCACCAGCGGTAGGGTTCGGCCATGCTCACCGGCAGGCCGGTCTCGCGGGCCAGCGCGGCGGTGTCGGGGCCGCCGCTGCCGGGCGCGAGATGCACATGCAGGGCATCGGGCGCCTGATTGGCAGCGCGGGCGGTGGCGGCCTGCTGGGCGAGGAGGGGGATGAGGAGGTCGGCGTCGAGGGCGACCCCGGTGGTGACCGCACTGCGCAGCACGGCGTCCGGCCCGGCCACGGCCAGGTGCCAGCCTTCCGGGCCGGCGGGGGCGGTCTGCACGGCGGCGACGACCCGTCGCGGGCTGCGGCCGAGGGCGGCGAGCTGGGCCAGCAGGCTGCGCAGGCGCTCGCGGGCGATCACCAGCACGCCGACGAGATCCCGTTCGCCGTCGCCGGCGGGGCGGCGGTGGCTGACGGTGAGGTGCTGGGTGTCCGGGTCCTTGAGGAGGCGGTCCTCCAGGGCATAGGCGATGAGGCGCGGCAGATCGCGACGGGCGGCGCCGGGCAGGGGGACTTCCAGCCACAGGCACTGGGCGCCGGTGAGGACAACTTCGACCTCGGCGGCGGCGGGCCAGTGGCGGGGTTCGGAATGGCCTTCGGCGGTGGGCTGGCCGTCGGGGCCGAGGAGCACCCAGGGGCAGGCGGGGTCGGCCGGCCAGTGCTCGTCGAGGGCAAGGAGGAGGCGGGTGGTCATAGCAGTTTCTGCCAAACGATGTCGGGCCACTTCTGGCTGCGGTCGAGGAGCACTTCCATGCGCACGGTGGAGACGCCGAAGCGGGCCCGGCCGGTGGCGAGGAAGTGGCGGCTGGTGGTGGCGATGCGGGAAGTATCGGGGCTGGCGTTGCCGGCGGGAAGGCGTGCGGTGAAGTCGGCCACGTCCTTGAACCAGGCGCGGGCGCGCTGGGCGACCACCTGGCGGGCGCCGTCGAGGCCGAGGCCGGGCACGACGGCGGCGATGACCTCGGCGGGGGCGGTGTTTACATTGACGGTGGTGTCGGGCGGCAGGGCGGCAACAAAGGGCGTCAGGCGCGCCACCAGATCGGGCGTGAAGCCGCGGATCTGCTTGAGTTCGGCGACGGCGGCGAGGCGCGCGTTGGCGGCGCGACGCGGCGGGTCTTGGCTGCCATACCAGGCGGATTCGGCGCCGCCGGGCAGGCGCGGCAGGTCGTCCGCGTCGAGCCAGTCGAGGAGGGCCGAGCTGAGGGCGATGGCGTCCGCGTCGCCGACGCCGACGAGGCCCAGCAGGCGGCGGAAGGCGGCCACGTCTTCGACGGAGGCGCCGTCGGCGCGGATCAGGTTGTTGAGGTTGAGGCGGCCGGAGAGATCCTGCAGTTCGCCGCTGACTTCGCCTTCTTCCACCGGCGTGGGGGGCACGCGCACGGCCCAGGATTCGCCCAGGTGGTCCACGCTGGTGCTGCGGGCGTCCTCGGCGAGGACGTTGCGGGCCCAGTCCACGGCGCCGCGGGCGAGCTGGCGGGCCTGGGCCTGGTCGTGACGGCCGGCGACGCTGTCCAGGGCCACGCCCAGGTCGCCCACCGCGGCGGCGGCGAGGCCGGCCACCAGGGCGACGGTGAGGAGGGCGAGGATCACCGCGGCGCCGCGCTGGACGGGGCGGGACGATGGGGCGACGGCGGGAGCGACGGGGCGGCGGCTCATCGCAGGGCGATCCAGCGGGTGAGGGTGCCGGCGTCGGGCAGGTCGATCTCGACGATGATGGCGTCGGGCAGGACATCCGGCTGGTTGGCGTCGGGCGGCCAGGCGTCGCTGCGGAGGTTGTCCTTGAGGAAGTGCCAGCGTACCTCGCGCACGTTGTCGAGGAGGGGCTCGACGGCGGGGGCGTCGGCCGGATCGCGACCGCTCCAGCGCAGCCACACGAGGCGGTTGTCCTCGGCGCGGAAGCCGTAGCGGCGGATGCCGCGGGTGTCGTCGAGGCGCAGGAACTGGAGCTCGCTGCCGCCGCCGGCAGAACGCAGCACGGTCAGCGCGGGGCTGCGGGCGACGCCGTTCTGGCCGCCGGGGGCGGCGATCTGCAGCAGGTCGGCGTCGATGCGCTGAACGGCGCGGCTGATGTTGCGCCAGCGCTGGAAGTTCTCTTCCAGGCGGGCGCGGCTGGTGCTGACCTCGGCGAGGGCGCGGTAGGAGAGCACGCCCAGCACGGCGAAGATGGCCAGGGCGACCATCAGTTCGATGAGGGTGAGCCCGCGGGCGGTTGCGCGTTTCATCGCAGGGGCTTGACCACGTAGCCGGACAGGCGCGCGATGGCGTGTTCGCCGGAGTCTTCGCTGTACACGCTGATGTCGGCGCGGCGGAACAGGGGGTTGGGCGTGCCGCGGATCTCCTCGCGCCAGCGGTAGCTGCGTCCGGCCTGCACGGCCTGGCCTTCGTTGCTGCCGGGTTCGGGCCACACGTGGGTGGCGCGCAGCTCGGCGAGGCGGTTTTCGGCGATCCAGTCGCCCAGCAGGCGGTCGCGCAGTTCGGCGGAGGATTGGGTGGCGACGCCCAGGGCACGGAAGGCGGCGGTCAGGGCGATGGCCAGGATGGTCAGGGCGACGAGGGTTTCCAGCAGCGTGAAGCCGCGCGGGGCGGGCTTCATGAGCGGGGAGGCGCGTCGGGTGGGGTGAGGAGGACGTCGCCGTTGGCTTTGCCGGTGAGCAGGGCGATGCCGCGGGGGGTGGCGACGCGCAGTTCGTATTCCGGGGCCTGGGTGCCGAACTGCAGGCGCGGCTGAGGCGCGTCCTGGCCGTCCAGGCGCAGGCCGGACCAGCTGAGGCCTTCGGGCAGGGTGCGTTCGGTGAACACCGGCGGGTCGATGAGGGGGCGCCAGGTGTCGTCGGCGTCCAGCGCGGCGAAACGGTAGCCGTCAGGCAGGAATTCGATGGCGAGGGGGCGTCCGCGCACCGCGGCCCGGTCGGCGCTGGCTTCCAGCACCAGGCGCAGGCGGCGCAGGGCCTGGTCCGCCTCGCGCCCGCGCAGGCTGTCGAGGCCGACGCTGATGCCGGTGGCCATGAGGCCCATGATGACCAGCACGACCATCACTTCGATGAGGGTGAAGCCGGCGGCGCAGCGTGGCGGCCGGGGCGTGAACGCGTCCGCGCGCCGGGCGTGCCGCGCTGGAGGCAGGCCGGGCGTCGGGATCGGGAAAGGGTGTGCCGCGCTCACAGACTCCACGAGCCGATGTCGGCGTCGAAGCCTTCGCCCCCCTGCACGCCGTCGGCGCCGAAGCTCATCACGTCCACCTCGCCCTTGAGGCCGGGGATGACGTACTGGTAGGGCTTGCCCCAGGGGTCGTTGGGGAGCTTTTCCAGATAGGACTTCCAGTTCTCCGGCACCGGGGCGCTGCCGGGCTTGACCACCAGGGCCTGGAGGCCTTGTTCGGCGGTGGGGTAGCGGCGGTTGTCGAGCTTGTAGAGCTTGAGGGCCTGCATGATGGCGCTGATGTCCTGGCGGGCGGCGACGACGCGGGCTTCGTCCGGGCGGCTCATGACCTTGGGCACCACCAGGGCGGCGAGGACGCCGAGGATGACGATGACGACCATCACTTCGATCAGGGTGAAGCCGCGGGCGCGGCGCGGACCTTGGGACATGGCGGGTTCCTTATTTCATCAGGGTGTTGATCTCGATGATGGGCTGCATGACGGCCATCACGATGAGGAGCACGAAGCCGCCCATGAGGAGGAGCAGCACGGGCTCCAGCAGGGCGGTGAGGGCGGCGGTGCGGTTTTCGAGTTCGGCCTGCTGGAGGCGGGCGGCGCGGTCGAGGAGTTCGTCCACCCGGCCGGTGGCTTCGCCGTTGGCCAGCATGTGGATGAGCAGGGGCGGAAACTGGCGGCTGGCGCCGAGGGCACGGGACAGGGGCTGGCCTTCGCGGACGCGTTCGGCGGCGACGGCGACAGCGTCGGCCAGGGGCAGGCGGGCGATGACCTGGCGGCCGGCGTCGAGGGCGGCGAGGAGGGGCACGCCGCTGCCGGCGAGGATGGACAGGGTGCTGGCGAAGCGGGTCGCGTCAAGGGTGCGCAGGTGACGGCCGAGGACCGGCAGGCGCAGCAGCCAGGCGTCCCAGCGGCGCTTGAGGTGGGGTTCGCGCAGGGCCACGCGGCCGGCGGCGAAGGCGCCGATGAGGGCAAGGACCATCAGCCAGCCCCAGTCCCGCAGCACGGCGCTGGCGGCGATGAGGGCGCGGGTGAGGAGGGGCAGGGCCTGCTTGCTCTGCTGGAAGACGGAGACGACCTGGGGCACCACGTAGGTCATCAGGCCGATGATGACCATCAGCGCCACGCCGGCGACGATGGCGGGGTAGAGCAGGGCCTGGAGGGTCTTGGTGCGCAGGGCGTTGCTGCGTTCCAGGTAGTCGGCGAGCTGGTTCATGACCCGCGCCAGTTCGCCGGATTTTTCGCCGGCCGCGATGGAGGCGCGGTAGAGGGTGGAGAAGGCCTGGGGATAGCGGTCGAGGGCGGCGCGCAGGCTGTAGCCGGCGAGGATCTCGGAACGCACGCCGGCGAGGAGCTGGCGGGTGGCGTCGGTTTCGGCCTGTTCGATGAGGGCGGCGAGGGCCTGTTCGACGGTGAGGCCGGAGGCGAGCAGGGTGGCCCACTGGCGGGTGAGCAGGGTGAGGTCGGCGTCCTTGAGGCGCCGCCGGGCGCTGCGGGCGCCGCCACCCTGGCTGACGCTGGCGACTTCGAGGGGGAACAGGCCGCGCTCGCGCAGCAGGCCGCGGGCGGCCTTGCCGGTGTCGGCTTCGAGGACGCCGGCGGTCTCCTTGCCGGCGGCGTCGAGGGCGCGGTAGCGGAAGGCGGTCATGGGGCGGGGCCGGGCGGGTTCAGTCGCGGGTCACGCGCAGGAGTTCCTCGGCCGAGGTGATGCCGTCGGCGAGGAGGCGCAGGCCGTCGTCGCGCAGGCTGCGGGTGCCCTGGGCGCGGGCGTGGGCGCGTAGCGCGGCTTCGTCGGCGGCGGTGTGGATGAGGCGCTGCAGGGCCTCGTCGGCGACCATCAGCTCATAGAGGCCGGTGCGCCCGGCGTAGCCGCTGCGGGCGCAGCTCGGGCAGCCCGGCGCATGCCACAGGCGGGCCGGCGCGGCCCCGAGGGCGTCCCGGTCGGCGGCGTCAGCGGGGGCATCGCGGCGGCAGGCGGGGCACAGCTTGCGCACCAGGCGCTGGGCGAGCACGCCACGCAGGGTGGAGGCCAGCAGGAAGGGCTCGACGCCCATGTCCACCAGGCGGGTGACGGCGGAGGCGGCGTCGTTGGTGTGCAGGGTGGCGAGCACGAGGTGGCCGGTGAGGCTGGCCTGCACGGCGATCTGGGCGGTTTCCAGGTCGCGGATCTCGCCGATCATGATCACGTCCGGGTCCTGGCGCAGGATGGCGCGCAGGGCCTTGGCGAAGCTGAGGTCGATGCGGCTGTTGACCTGGAGCTGGCCGACGCCGGGGAGGTCGTATTCGACCGGGTCTTCGACGGTGACGATGTTGAGCGTGCGGGCATCCATGGCCTGCAGCGCGGCGTAGAGGGTGGTGCTCTTGCCGGAGCCGGTGGGGCCGGTGACGAGGAGGATGCCGTGGGGTTCGCGCAGCAGGGTTTCGAAGGTGCCGCGGGTGTCGGCGGCCATGCCCAGGCTCTCCAGGCCGCGCTGGCCGCTGCCCTTGTCGAGCAGGCGCAGCACGATGCGTTCGCCGTGGGTGGTGGGCAGGGTGGACACGCGCACGTCCACCTGGCGGCCGGCCAGGCGCAGGGCGATGCGGCCGTCCTGGGGCAGGCGCTTCTCGGCGATGTCGAGGCTCGCCATGATCTTGATGCGCGAGGCCATGGCGGCGTGCAGGGCGCGGTGGGGCTGGGCCACGTCCACCAGCACGCCGTCGCGGCGGAAGCGCACGACGGAGTGGCGCTCGTAGGGTTCGATGTGGATGTCGCTGGCGGCCTGGCGCACGGCCTGGGTGAGGAGGGCGTTGATCATGCGGATGATCGGCGCGTCGTCCTGGGTTTCGAGCAGATCCTCCACGGCGGGCAGCTCGGTCATGAGCTGGGTGAGGTCCACTTCCTGGCCCACGTCGGCGACGACCTCGGCGGCGTTGTCGTCGGCGCCGGAATAGGCCTCGGCGAGGCGCGCCTCGAAGGCGGCGCGGCCGACGCTCTCGAGGCGGATCGGCACGCCCAGGCTGCGCCGCACTTCGGCGACGGCGGCGAGGTCGGCGCCTTCGCGCAGGATCAGGTCGGCGTGCTCGGGTCCGTGGCTGGCGACGAAGACGCCGTGGCTGCGGGCGTAGGCGTAGGGCAGCAGCGGCGCGCTCATTGCGGGGCCGGACGGTCGGACGGCTGGGGCACGGTGGTGGGCGTGGCCGGCGGCGGCGAGCCGGCGGGCGGCAGGGAAGGCAGGCCGCGGTCGAACTTGAAGCGCTGCTCCTCGCTGTCCATGGTCCGCTGCTGGCCGATGATGTAGTCGTAGCGGTCGGACGAGATGCCCCGGATGGCGGCGGCATCGCGCAGGATGACGGGGCGCAGGAAGACGATCAGGTTGGTCTTGGTGCGCTTGCGCGTGTCGTAGCGGAAGAAGGCGCCCAAATAGGGGATGTCGCCGAGGACGGGGACCTTCTCGATGGTGCCGCTGAAGCTGTCTTCCACCAGGCCGCCGAGGGCGATGGTGGCGCCGTCGTCCACCAGTACGGTGGATTCGATGGAGCGCTTGTTGGTGGTGGGGCCGTAGGTGTTGGCGGTGGTGGTGTCGATGACCGAGGAGGCTTCCTGGTAGATCTGCATGCGCACCAGGCCGCCTTCGGTGATCTGCGGTTTGACCTTGAGGGTCAGGCCCACGTCCTTGCGTTCGATGGTGGTGAAGGGGTTGGTGGTGGTGGTGCCGCCGGTGGTGGCGTAGGAGCCGGTGACGAAGGGCAGGTTGCGGCCGACGACGATCTTGGCTTCCTCGTTGTCCAGGGTGACCAGGTTGGGCGTGGACAGGATGTTGGCGCGGCTGTCGGATTCGAGGAAGCGGGCCAGCATGTTGAGGTTGGCGATGGTCTTGCCACCCACCGTGACGCTGCCGCTGCCCAGCACCAGGTTGAGGCCGTTGCCCGGCGAGGTGACGGTCCCCGAGCCCAGCGCAGTGGCCAGGGTGAGCAGGTTGGAGCCGCTGCTGCTGGAGGTGAAGGCGGTGCCGCCGTAGGCCGAGGTGGTGCCGACCTTGCCGGCCTGCCACTGGATGCCGATCTCGGCAGCCTTGTCGGTGCTGACTTCGGTGATGAGGGCCTCCACGTACACCTGGGCGCGGCGCCGGTCGAGCTGGTCCACCACCTGGCGCAGGTTGGTGTAGATGGTGTCCGGCGCGGTGATGATGAGGGCGTTGTTCATCGGGTCGGCCTGCACGACGCCGCCGCCGGTGGCGTTGGGCACGCCGGTGCTGGTGCCGGAGCTGCCGGAGAAGTTGCCGCCGCCGGTGGTGGTGGCCGTGTTCTGACCGAAGGTGCTGCCGGTGGTGCCGCTGTTGAAGGTGCCGGCGCCGGTGGGGGCGAAGCTGGACGAGGTGGCGGTGCTGCCGCTCGTGCCGGTGGTGCCGGATTCGCCGGAGAGCACCGCGCGCAGGGTCTGGGCGACCTTGGTGGCGTCGGCGTTCTTGAGGTAGACGACGTGGATGTTGCCGGCCGCGCCGGGCTGGTCCAGGTTGCCCACGAGCTGGCGCACGGCCTGGATCTTGGACGGGTTGTCGGAGCGGATCAGCAGGCTGTTGGTGCGGGCGTCGCCGATCACGGTGACGCGCTGGCTGGTGTCGCCGGTCTGGCCCGCCGCGCCGGCGGCCGAGCCGTCGCCGAGCAGGCGGTTGATGGTGGCGGCCAGGTCGAGGGCGGAAGCGTGCTTGAGGGGCAGCATGCGCATGTCGCCCTGGGGCACGTCGATGGATTCGATGATCTGGGCGATGCGGCCGAGGTTCTCGGCGTAGTCGGTGACCACCAGGGTGTTGTTGCCCGGGTAGGCGGTGACGGTGTTGTTGGGGGAGATCAGCGGGCGCAGCACGGGGACGATCTGGGCGGCGGATTCGTGCTTGAGGGTGAACACCTGGGTGGTGAGGCGGTCACCGCCACCGCTGCCCTGGCCTTTGCCGACCGGCACCGCGTGGAGCTTGGCGTCGGCTTCCGGGACGATCTTGGTCACGCCGTCGCCCTCGATGGCCGCGTAGCCCTGCAGGCGCAGCGCGGAGAGCAGGATGGGGTAGGTGTTGCGGCGTTCGACGGGGCGCGCGGTGACGATGTTGAGGGTGCCCTTGACGCGCGGATCGACGACGAAGTTGCGTCCGGAGATCTTGGAGACCGCCTGGATCACCGCGCCGATGTCTGCATTGACGAAATTGAGGGAGACCCGGTTGTCGGCGTCGTCGCCCTTGGCCGCCAGGGCGGGCGGCAGGGGCAGGGCGAGGGCGGCAGCCAGACAGGCGGCAAGGATCCGGCGGGCAGGGTTCATTGGCTCGGGGCGGTGGGCGCCGGCAGGCCGGCGGGTGTGGACGGGGGCTGCAGATCGGCCGGCGAGTCGCTGGTGACGGGCGGCTGACCCTGCATCGCGGCCGGCAGGACCGGCGGCGTCGAAGGATTGGGCTGGGGCAGGAAGGCGGCGGCGGGCGGCGGCGGGTTTTCCGGGGTGACGCCGAGGGCGCCGCCGGCGGCCCGTTCGGCCAGACGCACGGTCTGGCGGACGGGGCCTAGGGCGATCTCGACGGCGTCCGGCAGCACGCGGGCGAGCACCACGCCGCTGCTGATCTCCTGGCCTTCCACGTAACCCTGCTGGGCGCCGCCGTCGGTGGCGATCACCGCCCAGCCAGGACGGCCCTGGGCGCCGGTGACGACGGCCTGAAGGGTGTAGCGGCCCGGGCTCACGGCATCGGCGGCCGGACCGGCGCGCTCCCCCGCGCCCATCAGGTGGCGTCCGGCGATGGCACGGCCGGCCTCCTGGGGGTCGGTCAGCGGGGTGACCGGCAGGGCGGCGGCGCGCGGCGCGGTGAAACGCCAGAAGAGGTCGGCGCCGACCCCCGCGCACACGGCGAGCGCCGTCGCCCACGCAAGCGCCGGGGCGAAGCGGGCGAGAGGGAGCCGGGTGAGCCGGGAGAGGTCGAGACGTTCGGGGAGGTTCATCGGGCGCTGCAACAGGGGCCAGCAATCTTAGCCGGCGAATGTTACCGGCAAAAGGGCCCCGGTGTCGCGCCGCCAAACGGACGGCGTGCCAGTGTTCGCGGGGGACTGCCTCAGGTAGAGATGGCCACGACCAGGGAGGCCGTGTAGCCGCTGCTGGCGCTGCCGCTGACACTGGCCATCTGCAGGCTGGTGCCGTCGCTGAAGACGGTGTCGGCGGCGAAGCTCATCCCCGACAGGTTGGCGGCGCTGGTGCTGTAAAGACTTGTGGCGTAGGCCTCGTTGATGGTCGTCAGCGGGAAGGTGAGCTGGGAGGTGCGCATCTTGTAGGCAGCGCTGACCGCCGAGGACAGGCTCGGGTAGATCTCGAAGTGGATGTGGGGCATGCGGCCGGCGTAACAGCCGGGAAAGATGGTGGTGAAGCTGACCTGGCCATTGCTGTCGGTGACCTGCACGCCGCGCAGGTAGTCCTCGTTGAGCAGGGTGCTGTCGTAGAGGGAGTACAGGCCGTTGCGGTCGCAGTGCCACAGGTAGAGGGCGTAGCCGGCCAGGTTGGCACAGCTGTTGGCGGCGTTGACGAGTTGCAGCGTGAGGGTCAGGGGAATGCCGGTGGCGACGGCGCTGGCGCCGGCAAAGCTGCTGCGGATGTCGCTGCGCACGACGCCGGTGAGGGTCAGGGCATTGACGACGCCATTGCTGTTGGCATTGGAGCCGTCGGCCGGGTAGGGGCCGGCGGTCTCTTCGGGGATCACCGAGCAGGTGCTGCTGGAGGTGCTTGAGCTGCTGCTGGACGAGGTGCTGGTGCCGACGCTGCCGAGCCCCACGTCGATGCTGCCGCCGCAGCCGGCGAGGGGCGCGGCAGCGCCGGCCAACAGGGCGCGCAGCAGGGTGCGGCGCTGCGGCGAGCTGCGCGAGAGGGCGTCCAGGTCATGGAGCAGGGCGGGGGCGGCGGGGCGTACAGGGGAGGGCATCGGGACGGCTCCGGGTCGGAAGTAAGGCCCTCGGAAGGGCGTGTGACGGATGCGAAAAGTGTACGCAGCCGACCCGGTGTGCCGGAGATGCCGGTGGGTAAAAGCGGGTAAAGATACGTTGGACTGTGTTCAGGCGGCGGGGGGCGTGCGCAGAATGGCAGGCAGCGCGGGCCGCCAGCCGAGGCTGTCGAGCAGGCGGAGGAAGTCGCCCTCCGGGGGCGCGACGAGATCGAGGGGCGCGCCGCTGCGTGGATGGATGAGGCGCAGGCGCGTGCACGCCAGGAGCATTCGCGCGCAGCCGAAGTGGTCCGCGAAGAAGCGGTTGTGGCGGCCCTTGCCGAAGGTGGCGTCGCCGATCAGGGGGTGGGCGATGTGTTTGAGATGGCGGCGGATCTGGTGGCGACGCCCGGTGAGCGGGCGGACTTCGAGCAGGGCGTAGCGGCTGCTCGGGTAGCGGTCTACGGCGAAGGGCAGCTCGCAGGTGGCGAGGCGGACGAAGTCGGTGACGGCGGGCTGGGCGGTGTCGCTGCTGGCGTCGCCGCGCCACTCGGCCTCGTCGCGGCGGCGGCTGAGGGGGTGGTCGATGCGCCCGCTTTGCGGCGGATGGCCGCGCACCACGGCCAGGTAGGTCTTGTCGACCGCCTGATGTTCGAAGAGGGCGCTGCCCAGACGGGCGGTGTCCCGGTCCAGGGCGAAGAGCAGCACGCCCGAGGTGCCCCGGTCGAGGCGGTGCAGGGGATGGACGTGGCAGCCCAGCTGGTCGCGCAGCATCTGCACGGCGAAGCGGGTTTCGTGGCGGTCGAGTTCGCTGCGGTGGACCAGCAGGCCGGCGGGTTTATGGATGGCGACGAGGTGGTCGTCCCGGTACAGGAGGGGCAGCATGTCGGGCGGTCGGAAAGGCGCCGCGATCGGGCACTCGGGCAGGGGCACGCATCATACCGCGGCAGGGGTACGGACCGCTTTCGGGGCGGACCGGTGACAAATGCCTTTCTTGCACGACAAATGGATGTACTAAAATGCGGCGCGCTCGGGCGGAGGGTGCCTGTCCGCTGGCAGAACCCGTCCGTACGGCGCCGGCGCTCCAGTGCGCTGCGCACCGGTCGTTAATGATTCCGATGCCGGTCGCGGCCGGTTCGGCCTTCTTTTCTTCCTGTTCCAGGTCGTGTTCATGAGTCTCCCGCTGATCTTTCCCCTGCACACCCGGCGGGCGGCCCGCCGGCTGGCCAGTGCGGGGTTCACGCTGCTGGAACTGCTGGTGGTGATGACCATCATCGGCCTCCTGG